>CALFUO010000215.1 GCA_937929895.1 uncultured Aquimarina sp. | reverse complement strand
CATCATCGCGTACTGAGAAACTTCAGGATCCCAGTTCTCGAGAGCCTGAATCAGCACCTTGAGTTTGGCTAACGCAAACTCTGGATTTTTGGAAAGCGCTGGTACTGCGCTTTTGAAGAGTTCAAAACAGTATTTAAAAATGCTGCGGCAACTCAATTCGGATCTGGATGGGCTTGGTTATGTGTTAAAGAAGGTGGTAAGGTTGAAGTTTGTGCATCTGCAAATCAAGACAATCCATTAATGCCAGGAATTGGTTGTGGTGGAACTCCAGTTTTAGGGGTAGACGTATGGGAACATGCTTATTACTTAAACTACCAAAACAGAAGACCAGATTACTTAGAGGCTTTCTTTAGTGTAATTAACTGGGACGCAGTAAACGAATTATACGCAGCAGCAAAGTAATTTCGAAAGAAAATAAAAATTAGTAAAAAGCCATCTCTGAATAGGGATGGCTTTTTTAATATTATTATATGTTTAGTCCTAAAATAGCCTTAGCTATTGTTAAATTTTATAACGATGAAATAGTAGAAAGACTAATTATTTTGACGATCATATTATTTCGGAAATGGTATTACTTCTATTATATGCCTCCTAATTGGTCGAGATCGTCATCTTCTTGATTTTGTTCTGTATTTCCTTTGTTGTATTTAGAACAATCTGTAGCGATACTTAGGTTTGCTGGTTTTTCAAACTCAGCTTTAGAAATATGGAGTGTTTTGTCGGCATAACATTTTTTCATGTATAAGCCCCATGTAGGTAAGGCCATCGATGCACCTTGCCCGTAAGCAATAAGATCAAAGTGTGTCGATCTATCTTCCGCGCCTACCCAAACACCAGTACATAGATTAGGTACCATTCCCATAAACCAACCATCACTGTGATTTTGAGTAGTTCCTGTTTTTCCTGCAATAGGGTTTTCGAATTTATAAGGGTAACCAGTATTAACTTTAGTAACTCTTTTTCCAGTACTACGAAGCCTTACTCCAGAACCAGATTGTGTAACTCCTTCCATAAGGTTTACGGTTACATAAGCAGCTTCTTTACTAAGTACATCTTTGGGATCGGGAACATTTTGATATAAAGTTGTTCCATTTTTGTCCTCTATTTGTGTCACCATAGTAGGCTTGTTATATACCCCTTCGTTAGCGAAAGTACTGTAAGCCCCAACCATATCGTAAACGCTAAGATCTACAGTACCTAAGGCAATAGAAGGGACTTCTAAAATATCACGTTCGATTCCTAATTTTTTCGCAAGCTGTACTACCGGTACTGGGCAAATTTTACTCATTATCCTTGCGGTAACCGTATTTACGGATCTTGCTAATGCTTCTTTCAAAGTTAGCATTCCTCCGTATTTGTCACCATCATTTTTAGGAGTCCAATCTTCTATGGCACCACATTTTCCTGCTGGTATAGTGTACTGAACATTTGGAATAGTGTCACAAGGAGAAAGTTTTAATTGATCGACGGCCGTGGCGTAAACAAATGGCTTAAAAGTAGAACCTACTTGTCTAGCACCTTGCTTTACGTGATCGTATTGGAAGAATTTATAGTTGTTACCACCCACCCATGCTTTTACATGACCTGTTTGTGGCTCCATAGACATCATCCCCGTTTGGAAGAATGATTTATAATACCAAATAGAATCTTTAGGAGTCATAATAGTGTCTCTAGTTCCTTTCCAACTAAAGACTCTCATTTTACGTTTCTTATCGAACGAAGCGAAGATTTCTTTATCTGTTTTTCCTTGCTTCTTCATCATGCGATAACGGTCAGAACGTTTCATCGCACGTTTGATGTTTCTTTCGACATCTTTTGATTCTACATCTACAAACATTAAGCGATTTTTGCGATTTTGCTTATCGAAAATAGACTGAAGGTTCGTCATGTGTTCTTTTACAGCTTCTTCAGCATATTTCTGCATACGCGAATCTATGGTTACATAGATTTTTAAACCATCTCGATAAATATCATAGTATTCTTTTTCGCCAAGGTCATTCACAGATTTAGGATTTGCCTTAATCCAATCTTTCATAAAGTCACGAAGGTATTCACGGAAATAAGTAGCTATTCCTTCAGAATGTCCTTCGGGTGAATAGTTTAGTTTTAAAGGTAATTTCTGAAGACTGTCTTTGACTCTAGTGGAGATAAACCCATTTTTTTCCATTTGTTTGAAGACCTGGTTTCTTCGTCCTAAACTTTTCTTTTTAGAAATCTCTCTTTTAGGATTGAATTGTCGTGGGTTTTTTAGCATGGCAACAAAAATTGCAGACTCTTCAATGTTTAGTTCACTAACATCTTTTCCAAAATAAATTCGCGAAGCAGAACCAATACCAACCGCCTGATATAAAAAGTCAAACTTATTAAGATACATAGCGATAATTTCTTCTTTGGTGTATTGGCGCTCTAGGCGAGAAGCAATTACCCACTCTTTAAATTTTTGCTTTATACGCTCGACAATGTTTTTAGGTCTTTCGCTAAAAAGCATTTTTGATAATTGTTGTGTGATTGTACTAGCTCCACCTCTTCGTCCCATGTAAGATAACGCCCTAATTGTTCCTCGAGCATCAATACCCGAATGCTCGTAATAACGCTCGTCCTCTGTTGCAACTAATGCTTTTACCAAATGATCTGGCAATTGTTCGAAATCGACAGGGGTTCTATTTTCTCTGAAAAAAGTACCGATAATTTTTCCGTCAGAAGCTATAATTTCGGTAGCTAAATCATTTTTTGGGTTTTCTAAATCGTCAAACTCTGGCATTTTTCCAAAAGCTCCTAAACCAGCTAAAAGAAAAATGGATATACATAATAAAAGACCAGAAGCAAAAAGGATCCAAAACCATTTTATAAAGTGATTATAGTTAGATTTCTTTTTGTTAGAATTAGCAGTCTTTGCCATAGTGTACTAGTTGTGTTGATGTGTATTAAGGTTCGCTAACGAATTCCTCTATTCGAAAGCCAATATCGTTAATTCCTCTTAAAAATTCGACGCCTTTTTCTTTGCCATTTTCTCTCATGGCATGGCTAATGTTTATTTTATAGATTCCTTTTTCTTTGAAAGAAAAGTTTTCTTTGAACCACAATTTATTTTCGATAAGATGTCCCCCCGTACCAATCCACTCACCGTTCGGATACGCCATTTCGTATTCTAAGGTGTCTACTTCTTTTTTGCCGTTCGGATATTCTAACGAAGTAATTAAAAAAAGATTGCTGTACTTGTAAGTATTATCGTTCCTAACATTCATAAATAGGTTAAAACTTTTTAGTGAATCTAATGTTGGAATATTGAAACTTGCAATACTGTCTTTGTGCCACCCTAATTCGGGTTGAGATATATACCTATCAAAAACAAAATCATTATTGCAAGAGGATAACAATATGGATAGCATTCCTCCTAAAAAAACAAGACTACGACTCATTTGGTTTATCCGGTTTTGGCTTTCTTTTCGCTTTATTGAAACGTTTTTTCGGAGCATTTCTTTTCTGTCCTTGTTGCGATGTATTTTGTTGATTTTCGTTTTTAGGACCATTATTTTGACTAGGTCTTTTTTTCTTAACGAATTTTCTGCCCCCTTGTTTATTATTGGGTGTCGTTTTTTCTGTTACATCTTTGCTTTCAGGTTTCGTAGTTTTTGCAGCAGGTGTTTTATCAAATTTCTTAGTACCACCTCTTGAGTTATTATTACGTCCTTTTCGGTTGTTTCTTCTATTCTTAGAGCGTTTTGGCTGATCGAATCGTGTTAGACTATCTTGTCCAACGACATTCTCGAATTCTAACTTTTCTACTGTAGGGATTTCGTCTTCTACGTAGTCTTCTATAGTAGTAATAGGTTCGTTAGCCTTGTTCATCCGAATCATTTCATTGGCATCTTCTGTAGAGATTTTGTACCAATTCATCCATTCACCTTCATAGGCATACCAAAGAAAACCTTTAAAAATGTCTATTTTTTGGCATACAGCAACACCTTTGTTAGTTTTAATTTTAGTGTCGGTTCTCGGAAATTTATTTAAAGCTTCAGTATACGCATCTAATTCGAAATTCAAACAACACTTTAATTTACCACATTGTCCTGCTAATTTTTGTGGATTCAAAGAAAGCTGCTGGTAGCGTGCTGCACTAGTATTTACCGAACGAAAATCAGTTAACCATGTAGAACAGCATAGTTCTCTACCACAAGAACCAATTCCTCCTAAACGCGATGCTTCTTGGCGTAAACCAATCTGGCGCATTTCTATTCGAATACTAAATTCTTTAGCATACTCTTTAATCAGTTGCCTAAAATCTACACGATCGTCAGCGGTATAGAAAAAAGTAGCTTTTGACCCATCTCCTTGAAATTCGATATCCGAAATTTTCATTTGAAGATTTAGGTCTATCGCCAATTGGCGTGCTTTGACCTTTATAGATTCTTCTCGATCACGTACTTCTTGCCATTTGTCGATATCCTTCTGTGTCGCTTTTCGATAAATTTTAGGGTGTTTATCGTTTTCAATCTGGACTTTTTTGCGTTTCATTTGAATACGCACCAATTCTCCAGTTAGACTAATCATTCCGATATCGTGACCAGACTGTACCTGGGTAGCAACAATGTCACCTATGTTTAATTTTAAATCGTTATTGTTTAAATATTCTTTACGTCCGTTTTTAAAACGTACCTCTACATAAGGAAAAACTTTCTCGCCAGCCGGCAGAGACATATTAGATAACCAGTCAAAGACTGTCAATTTATTACATCCATCGGTACCGCAAGTACCGTTATTTTTACAACCCTTCGGCTGACCCTCCTTTGTAGCACAACTATTACAAGCCATACTTCAATCTGTTATATATTGATTCTCAATTAAGAGAAAAAATAATCTTAATTAATAATGAATAGGTAAATATAAATAAATTTGAGTTGTTCTCTTGAAGATAAAAGGTTTTAAGAGAACGAAGATTATTACTAACCTCAAAAGGTCTATTTTACTTGATGAAAAAGAGAAAAGATAGTAAACTTGGACTAGTTCGTTTTCTGTGGCCTGGTAATATGGAAGTTCGTGATATAAATTCTAACATTATGAAAAAAATATGGTTTATCACTGGGGTTTCTAGTGGAATAGGAAAAATATTAACAGAGACTGTAATAGAAACGGGAGACTTCGTGATTGGAACGTTTAGAAAGCAGGAACAGGTAGATAGTTTCAATAAAAATAATAAAGGAAAAGGTATAGCTGTTCTAATGGATGTCCAAGATGAAGAGAGTGTTCAAAATGGGGTTTCTATGATTTTGAAATCGTTTCCGAAGATTGATGTATTGGTGAATAATGCAGGTATTGGGTTTGTTGGTGCCGTAGAAGAAGCTTCGATAGCAGAGGTTTCGAAGATTATGGATGTCAATATTTTGGGAACTCTTCGAGTACTGAAAGCCGTTTTGCCTACAATGCGAGCTCAAAAATCAGGGCACATTATACAGATGTCTAGTCATGCGGGTGTAAAATCGTTTGCAGGATTTGGAATTTATAATGCTAGTAAGTTTGCTTTAGAAGGATATAGCGAAGCAATGGCAGATGAGCTGAGACCATTAGGGATTAACGTAACTTTAGTAGAATTAAGCCCTTTTAGAACTAAATTTGCAGGGAGTTCGTTACACGAGGTAGTTCAAGAAATTGAAGATTATGCAGCAACTGCTTCGAAGTTTAGAGCAATTCTAAAAGAAAGAAATGGTTCGCAAGAAGGAGATCCTTATAAGGCTTCGTTAGCAATTATCGATCAGGTTAACACAGAAACGCCAACTTTACGTTTGCCTTTAGGTAAAATGGCTTTGAAGACTATAGAAATGAAATTAAATAGTGTTCGATGCGACATAGAAATACATAGAGAAACGGCGGAGAGAGTTGTTTACGAAACATCGTAAATACATTATCTTTGCAATAGGAATTTAGATTGATGAAAATACAGAAACAAGAAATTTTAGCAGCATTAGAAACCATTACCGTTGCAGGTGAAGGTAAAAGTATGGTCGAGAGTGATGTAATAAAAAATATAAATATTTTTGGGGATGAAGTAATTGTAGACTTAGAATTGGCAACCCCTGCATTACACATACGCAAGCGCGCCGAAGTGGACGTCATGAAAGTAATTCATGAAAAGGTATATGAAAAGGCTAAGATTAAAGTCAATGTTTCTGTAAAAGCTCCTGAAAAGGTAGTAGAGAAAAAATTACCTGAAATTAAAGGAAAACCAATTCCAGGAATTCAAAATATTGTAGCTATTTCTTCCGGAAAAGGAGGGGTAGGTAAATCTACAGTAACAGCTAACCTAGCAGTTACCCTAAGTAAAATGGGGTTTAAAGTAGGCTTATTGGATGCTGATATCTATGGTCCTTCTGCTCCGATTATGTTCGATGTAGAAAGAGAACGACCATTGTCTGTAAACGTTGGAGGAAAATCTAAAATGAAACCTATTGAAAGCTATGGTGTAAAAATTCTTTCTATAGGGTTCTTTACCTCACCAGATCAAGCTGTAGTTTGGAGAGGACCGATGGCTGCAAAGGCATTGAATCAAATGATATTCGATGCTGATTGGGGAGAGCTAGATTTCTTACTGTTAGATTTGCCACCAGGTACAGGAGACATTCATTTGTCGATAATGCAATCTTTACCAATTACTGGTGCTGTAGTAGTAAGCACTCCACAACAAGTGGCATTAGCAGATGCGAAGAAGGGGGTAGCGATGTTTCAGCAAGAGAGTATCAATGTGCCGGTGCTGGGAATCATAGAAAACATGGCATATTTCACACCAGAAGAATTGCCAAACAATAAATATTATATATTTGGCAAAGAAGGAGCGAAGAATCTTGCAGAAGATATAAAGATTCCTTTCTTAGGAGAGATACCTTTAGTACAAAGTATTCGTGAAGCTGGTGACGTCGGAAGACCAGCAGCTCTACAAGAAGGGACTCCGTTAGAAGATGCTTTTAACACATTGACAAAAAATGTAGTAGAAGAAGTAGTGAAGCGTAATGAAAACTTAGCACCTACTGAAGCAATAAAAATTACAACAATGGCAGGTTGTTCTGCTACAAAAAAATAATATGATGGAAGCGGCAGAATTAAAACAAAATGTAGAAAAGGCGTTAGAAGAAATCCGTCCTTTTTTAAATAATGATGGCGGTGATATCCAATTAGTAGGCATCGAAGATGGGAAGCGCGTAAAGGTAGAATTACAAGGTGCTTGTGTGGCTTGCAATGTAAACCAAATGACGTTGAAGTCAGGCGTAGAAATGACTATAAAAAAATACGCACCACAGATCGAAGAGGTGATCGATGTTTCTTCTTTAGCTTAGTGGGGAACTATAATAAATATAATTATTACCGAAATACATATGCCGTTTTTCAAGAGGTTTTAGAGCAAAATCTTCCTTTTGAGAAATGGCATTATGCTAGTAAATCGGGTAGTGCCTACTTTTATACTAAAGAAGGTGTTTATCGAAAATCGAATCATTGGGGACGAGCTGCAAAATGTCGTTGGGTATTACAAAAAGGAGAAGAAAATTACATTTCTAAAGGACGCATTCATATCGGATATGCGAATTGGACTGATTTTTACTCTAATGACGAAAACAACGCTACGTATTTTATAGAAGTAGATTTTGAGAAAAAAATTGTTGGATACAAGCATAAATCTCATGACACTTCGGCTACGAAGATCTATAGGACAGCAAAAGCAACAAGAAAACTTATCGATAAAGTAAAGAGAATTTTACTT
>CALFUO010000214.1 GCA_937929895.1 uncultured Aquimarina sp. | reverse complement strand
AGAGTATATATTGTATTGATAATCAATACAATATACGAAATTTTCATCTAAAAAACAATTAATATAAGATTGAAAATCAATAAATTAAAAACTATTTATTGATGGTTGAAAAGTTCCTTTTTTTAATGCGTTTGCCCTGATATACACCATCAATTTCTTCTTCAGTTTCAATTATGAACTGAGCAGTATCGTCATCACCTTTTCTGGCGTCACCTGAGAAGCTAATGTCACCTGTTGGTGTTGGAGGGTTTTCTTTAACAAATGTGGCTCCTTCAATTGTTATTCCATTAGAGATGTCATCAGATTTTAAAAATTCTGTTTCAAGGCTATTTGTAAGGTCATCTTGAAATTCTTGTTTGTCT
Source organism: uncultured Aquimarina sp. (assembly GCA_937929895.1). Taxonomy (GTDB): domain Bacteria; phylum Bacteroidota; class Bacteroidia; order Flavobacteriales; family Flavobacteriaceae; genus Aquimarina. The sequence goes on along the minus strand of CALFUO010000214.1, from coordinate 5,073 downwards.
TCATCAGAACAAGAAAATGCTAATGCTCCTAATAGAGTAATTGCGATTAGTTTTAATGTTTTCATGGTTTAAAGGTTTAAATTGGTTTTGGGTGTTATTTTTTACTTTTTTTAGCTTTCTTTTCTTTTAGTCTTCTGTATACAGGTATTTTTAAACCTACATAAGCATCGGCTTGTTGTGATCCATCTCCAAACAAACCTGAGAATAAGGTGCTTGATCCGATTACTAGTGGGCCTAATCTTAAGTTGGCTCCCCAAGCAAATCCTAAATTTTCACGAGTCATTAAAGTTGTACCTAAAGTTAAAACTTTTGTTTCAAATCTCGGAGCAACATAGTATTCACTGAAAATGCGATTGGCATTTTCTTCATCTTTACCGATTAAAGATTGGTTTATACCTGCATTTATATATAGTCTTTTGATTGCTTGAAAATCTGCGTTTAAACGTAATGCAGTAGGTAATTTGATATCTAGATCTTCAGTTGTGATTTCTGGATCTGTTAAATCTTCGATAATCGTAAAAATGTCTTGATCTAAGAAGGTGTCTCTATTAATTGTAGTATTCCCGAAATTATAATTTTCTTTTCTAACCCCATCGTAGCTTACTTTACCTATGTCTGTAATGGCTAAACCTACTTTTAAAGCATAATCTCTTTTGCAGGCCTTACAAGTAGCTTTTGTTTTATCGTCTTCTTTTTTCTTACTTAACTCGTATACGAAACCAATATCAAATCCGAATCCACTTCCATCTACTTCAGGGTTGAATTCTTCTTCGTCTACATCATAGGCTTGACTTACAGAATATGCAGCATTACCAGAAGCTCCAAATTCTTCGTCACCAATAGTAGCAGTTCCTGTTTCATAAAAAACAGTAAGGTCATTAGCTTCGGCTGTTCCTGCTCCTAATCCCATTAAGTATTTGGCGGTAATACCTACATTTAAACTATGGCGATCATTAGTGAAAATTTCTCTACCATAAGTAAATCCGATTTCAGCCCAGTTATTTACAGTAGCTGTAGCTTTGTCTTCTGTAACTCTAAAGCTTTCTTCGAATTCATCATCGATATTTTCTACTTCGTCAACTAAATTACCTTTTAATTCATTTACGTTTATCATTCCACGTACACGAGATGTAAACGCTATACTAGATTTCTTACTAGCTTTAAACATAAATGATGGGCCTAGGATATCTAAGTTTACGTAAGCATTGTTATTTTCAGTGAATTTTTTTGCTGACTCGTCATCAAATAAATCGTATCCGTCATCACCAAGTTTGCTAAAATCAACATCAAAAGCATCTGTACCAGCAAGAATACTAACGCTAAGGAGATTGATATCTGTTCTGTATGGCGAATTGTGAACACTAGCAGGGTTTACAATTACACCATGGATACCAGCATAGTTATCTGTAGTAAGCCCCGTGAAGGATTGCCCAAATGCGACTGAAGAGATGAAGAGTAATAATGAGTGTAAATTTTTAGTCATAGTGTAAATATTTAATAGTTAGTATAAAAGTAATATTTGTTTTTAGTTTGTGTGTTATTTTGTTTAAAATCTGTTTCAAACGAAGTTAAACATCATGTGGAAATAAAAAATCACCCTTTTGGGTGATTTTTATAGTATTTAGGTATTTATATTTTTAGTGATTTAAAAATCATTGAAATTGAGTTTTAAGAAATATAAAGAGCCAATTCTACCTGTCCCTAGAGCGCTAAAATATTCTTGGTTTGTAATATTATTACCCCCAGCCTTCAAAATGATTTTGGTGTCTGGGATATGATAGCTTATTTGTGTATCGATTACCGTGAAAGAAGGGACGTTTCCTTCTGCGAAACTATCTTCCCAAAGGTAGCTATCACTCCACCTAAGATTTGTGTTGAATCCAAAATTTTTAAATACATTATTTCTGCCTAAAGAGGCTTTTATTTTATGTTCAGGTGTATTAAAAGTGGAACGTAAGTCAGGGGCTTTGGTTTGATCGAAATCTAATTTGGAATACGTATAGTTTAATCCAATATTGAATTTTAATAATTCTGTATTAAAACCGACAGAACCCCCATAAGATCTAACTGTAGGTCTTGCATTCGTAATTGATTGATATACTTGGAAATTACTATTAGCAAAAGATTCTAAGATTGCTTGTGTATCTACATTGATGTTTCCTGTAGCTAGCCCAGAAAGATCGAAGTTGCTGTTCTTTCCGAAATAAGGAACGATAACATTTTCTAAGACAATAAAATCTTTGTAGGTATTGTGATACATACTCATATCTAAAGTAATCTTCTTTAATTTAGAGCGATAACCAATTTCGAAGGTGCGCACTCTTTCTGGTTTTACAATGTTAGGGTTGGCAATTTTTAAATCGTTAGGATTTCTAGAAGAACTGAAAGTTGCTACAGAAGAAGCAGAGAAAGAATTTTCGTGTATATCCCTACCCGTTTGTGTTATTGTTTGATCTCCAACGCTAAAATTTTGAACATAGCGATCTAAATTTTCATCTGCTGATCCTACAATAGCAAAAGCTCCTAAATCGATACCTATAAATAAATCTTGAGTGGTTGGATTTCTAAATGCTGTTTGGTGAGAAAAGCGCAAGTTATGGTTCTTGTTTTTGCCAAAAGTGTAGCCGGCACCTACTCTTGGAGAAAAGTTGCCATCAAATAATTCGGATTTGTCGTAGCGTAAAGAGCCTGTTAGCAATAATTTGTTGTTTAGGAGTCGTTTTTGAATTTGAGAATAAACTCCAAACTCATCATAAGAGATTGGTCCGTCAGCATCGGTATAAATTGTTCCGAAAGAATTTAAGCGATATCTTCTAAAAGAACCTCCTGTTTGTAAATCGAATAGCTTTTTTGTTAAGTGACTAAAATTGTATTTAAAGTCAGAATGATACATTCTTGTTTTGTTTAGGAATAATGCACCACCTTCGGAAAAATTAGCATTGCTAACAACTTGATTGAAGTTTTTAGTAAATTCCGCCGTACCTGGTTGTAGACGTCCTGTATCTGCAACTGTACGTGCTGTTGTATGGGCTTGTGTAGAATTTAAGCCGCTTTGTAATGCTTGTGCAAAGGCAATACCATATTCTGTAAACCATTGTTCGTCACTTTTCCAACGTCTATTAAGGTTAAGACCAGCGAAACGCATATCATACGTATCTCCGCCATCTTCAGCAGAAATATATCCACGTAAAAAGAAGTTGTTATTTCTTAATTCTAAACGATGCTGTTGTGCTAAAAAGCCTTTCAAATAATAGCGATTAGCACCTTGGTAAACAGTTGATCCTTGACCTATTCGAGCGTTGTAAATAATTTCAAAATCATCAGCAAAAGGTTTGTAATGTAACGCAGTAGATAATTTTAGTGATTCGGCCTTGTAGTCAGTTAAATCTTGTTCATCATATCCGGTTCTACTTACATCTCCTATAACAGGGCCAAGATTAAAAGTGAAATCATCCCCATACACATTAAGCCCATTATAACTAGGGGAAGTTCTATCGGAGTTATTGGGATTGTTTAAGTCTCTGGTGTCAGTTGCAAACCAATCGGTTCCACTTATGTAGGAGATGTTTGCTTTAGCAGCAAACTTATCCGAAAACGCTTTTGCTATCCTAATTCCAAGATCGTAAAATGAGTTATCACCTCCAGCATCTTGAGACGTGACTCCTGTTTTAGCGTAAGTACTAATTCCTTGGTGTTTAAACGGGCTTTTACTATTCATTAAAATAATCCCATTGAATGCGTTTGCTCCGTATAATGCAGAGGAAGCCCCTGGTAAAACTTCTATAGAAGCTAGATCTAATTCCGAAATTCCAATTAGGTTGCCTAAAGGGAAATTTAAGGATGGAGATGAGTTGTCCACACCATCGATTAATTGTACAAATCTAGTATTAGTAAATGTGGCAAACCCTCTTGCATTAATTGATTTATAAGTAAGACTATTGGTATTGATATCTATACCTTTTAAGTTTTCTAAAGAATCGTAAAAATCTAGGGAAGCTGTATTTTTGAAATCTTTTAAGCTTAGTTTTTCAATAGTAACAGGGGAAGAAAATAATTTTTCTTTGTTTCTAGATGCAGCAATAACGACTTCATCTAAAGTGCTACCTTCCTCTAAAGTAATTTCTAGAAATTTCATTGATTTCGAAATTGAAATTTCTTCAGTTTTAAACCCTATACTGCTTATAACAAGAGTTAGCGCTTTTTCTTTAGGAAAACTTATTTTAAACTCTCCATTAAAATTGCTGGTCGTACCGACGTTTGTATCTTTAAAGAAGATGTTGGTGTAAGGGATTGCATCTTTGTTCTTATCTATCACTTTACCAGATATGTTTATCTGGGCGTAGGAATAAGAAACTACTAGAAGCATCACAAATAAAATGCGGGGGGTCATACTAGTTAGTTTGTTGTTGGATTATAGTATACAAATTTATTTGATTTTTTGCACAATCATCCGAAACTTTAGAATAAAGACCGTTTCACTGAAAGATAAGAGAAAATAGACTTTGTAAATCAGGTTGTTACAAATTTTGAACTTAGATATTTTTGATTCGCCCTAGAAAATATCTTTTCTCAATATTTTGACGCTCAGGCTTTTTGAATCACTAAAAACAAAGCATTTAAAATATTTTATTTTTCTAAAATCCGAAACTTTCGGATACTAGTGGATTTTTTGGAAATATACTCTTATTCCCAATCTTGTTTAGTGTCCTTTGCTTATACTCTGTGAAGTTTTATTGTTAAAACTAAAAAATGGCTAGAAATCAATACCCCATAAAGATTTTAGCCATTTTTTTAAGAACGATACTATTTATTTTGAAAGTATGGATTATAGTAAGCTGTTCTGTTTTTGTTGTAATAGAATAATCTGTATATTTCTCAAAGGTATTATATAAGTGTATTATAGTCAACTGCGTTTTTCCGCAAGTAAATAATGAAAGAGGTAGCCAAACTTAAACAAAGAACTAATACTTTGACGATTATGGCTAATGAAATGGATATTGATTCAGATAGTACGAGAGAATTAAGAACAATGTAGCTTTACGTTTGAAAACAGGAAAAGACATAAAAATAGAG
>CALFUO010000213.1 GCA_937929895.1 uncultured Aquimarina sp. | reverse complement strand
GTTTCAATTTATACGGTTTGCTGATAAGAGTTTCGTATAAATATATAGGAAATCACTAGCATCCGAAACTTTAGAATATAGACCGTTTCACTGAAAGAGAAGAGCAAATAGACTTTTATATATCAATACATTGGACGTTTTGGTCTAAGGCTTTTTCAATTCATCTTAGAAAAGATATTTTCTAAAACTTTCGGATACTAGTATCCTAAATGGTATTACTACCTATGAGAGTTAAGGTGGTTTCATAAACGCTTTGGCCTACTATCTTAGATTTTAACCATGCGTAAAAGCTAATATCAAAAATGTCCTCGTATTCCTTGGTTTCTGCTTTTGTCATTTTCTGAACCTTATTCAAAAACTTTGAATCTGTAATTATTTTTGGATCTTTATGAATAGTTAAAGCTAGTTTTACAAACTCTAATACGCGTGTTTCTTTCTGATTTTTGAGATAGTGTCTATGTTTTTTAAGAAAGCTATCAGAACGAGAAGTCACTAAGTCTATATCGTTTAATTCTATGAATAATAATAATTCTAGCAGGTTCTTTTTGACCAACCAAACTTCACCTAAACGCTCTTTATACCAATGATCAGATCGACTAAAATTGTTCAATAATTTCTTTACTTTTTTTAGATTTAACTGTTGAAAATTATAAACAATGTAAGAAAGCTGCAAATCTAAAAAATAGACTTCTTGTTCGTCGAATTTGTGAAAAGGAAAATTATCTAGATGTGTTATCGCCTTTAGGGCTTCTCCTTTATAATTGAGGTTTAGACAGTATAACAAGGTGTATTGTAATATAAACGTATGTTCGTATTTCCCTTCTTGAAGATTCATTTGAATTTTCATTAACATTAAATACTCTAAAGAGGTATTGAAGTCTCTGTTTCTAAAATATACATTAGCTACAAAGTACAACACTTGTATGTAATACGATCGTTGGTTTTCTAGAAGCTTTTCGTTTGTCTTTAAAAGTTTATAAGCCTGAAGGACAAAAGGCAAAAGTGTAGCATAGCTTCTTGTAGTATATCCAATAGTATTGGCAATTTCTAAAATACGACATAAAGATCGAAAAGAAATATCTTGCTGAAGAGATAATTGAAATCTAGAAAGAGCATTAGACAATACCTTAGATACATCTTGAGATGGTTTTATAAATTCCTGTTTTATATAAGCATAGAAAAGATTTAATTGTTCTTCTTGATGTAATTTAATTTTATTGGCTTTAAACTGCTCTATGGTCTCTTCTACATCGGTTTTTAAATCACAATGCGCAAATTGAATCTTGGTATAATAAATTTCATTCAATAAGCTTAAAAACTCGTTCTTCCGGGCTTTTTCTTCTGCTTTTTTTAAGGTTTTAAAACCGATACGGCTTTGGTTTTGTTCAAAAAAAGTTCGACTAGTTCTAAGCAATTTTATGACTTCCATAGTTGCTGTGTTTTCTTTTTCAAAACTCTTCTGGGCTATAAAATCGATAAGGGAATCTTGTAGCCTTTTGCTTAGCGCATGGTAGGCATTTCGATTAGGATATCCATATAGTTTTTCGTCAAGATTTTTATCCACTTTGCTATTAGATAATAACCTAAATAATTGAATGTTTTTAGTATCTGTTCGTTTGTTTTTAGCCCTTAAAAAACCTTCGAATTGTCTCCTTTCTTCTTTGTTTAATGTGTGTATAGTTTCATAAATATCGATCATTATATCATAAGTTATTTTTGTGTTTAAATATATAATAATCAATTATAAATAGTACAATACTTTAAATTATATCGTAAGTTTTTGTAAAAACGAACTTTTTAAAATATGTAATTAAGACGCAATTTTGTGCAAGAATTAATCATCAAAATAAAACGTTATGGATTATAAAATTCTTCCTGAGGATTCGAAAAAAATAAATGAAAAGAATACCTCTTCAAAAGACACTAAAAAGTACGATTTAAAACCATCTTCTGCATTTATTGGAGCGTCTTGGTCTACATTATTTATCGGAATGGCTTCTTATTGTATTGGACTTTGGAATGCAGATATGTTATTAAATGAAAAGGGATATTATTTTACCGTATTGCTCTTTGGACTATTCTCTGTTATATCGGTACAAAAAAGTGTAAGAGATAAGTTAGAAGGGATACCCGTAACAGATATCTATTACAGTGTAAGTTGGTTTACTACAATTACCTCAATACTTCTTTTAGTTGTGGGGTTATGGAATGCAGACTTGTTATTGAGTGAGAAAGGATTCTACGGAATGGCATTTACTCTAAGTCTATTTTCTGCAATCGCGGTACAAAAAAACACGAGAGATAAAAGTTTTGTAGAAGATCAGGTTACCGAACCATACTAGAAAAAGAGAGATAAAAAATATGAAGCAAAAAATGCTTCTATTTTGATGGTCGAAAGGCGGCTATACGGTCGTCTTTCTTTATAAACAAATAGCCCATTGTAAAAAAAATGAGCTATTTGTTTATCAGTTTAAATCTTATGACAATTTATGTAAACTAGTTTGGTGCATCATGACCATTATTCTCTACATTGAATTTGGGTAAAATTCTTTTGAAATTTTTCTTTTCTTTTTTTGCTCTAGCACTAGACTCGGACCATTTATCTATCGTCGGAAAACTGATAAGGTCAGATTGATGTTTAGACACATCCCACCAGGTTCCTTTTCCGTCTTTTAAGACATGTTTTCCTCGAATCAATTGCATAGGCCCTCTGTGGGCATAGATCCAATCTCTATGATCTTTTTTATCTGTAGTCAGGTACGGCCAAAGGCTTTCTCCGTTAATTTCATAATTCGTAGGGATTTTTACTCCTGCGATATCTGCAATTGTAGGGAATACATCAGAAATGTTAACTAAAATGTCTTGTTCTCCCTTTTTGGTGAAATTAAAACCTGGAGCATAAATAATAAAAGGAACATGTGTCCCTCTTTGAGAAATAGGACTATGTTTCCCGTATTTACTAGTACCATTATCAGCAGCAAAAATGAAAATAGTATTGTTTTCTATCCCTAATTTTTTAAACTTGTTCAAATATTTAGATACTTGATAATCTAAATAATTTATGTGGTAGTTTATACCATTTGATGTAATCGTCCCGTTTGTATCGTATTTTCCGTTTTTGCCAGTTATGTTAGGTTCAGTTCTGGTATATTTTTTACCATCCCATGATATTTTTGGGGTGCCTGGCCAATGACTATGTACCGTAGGATTTAAGAAATCAAAAGCATCATGACCTAGATGACTTGTGTGGTAGATAAAAAACGGTTCATTTTCTTTGTGTTTTCGTTCGATAAAATCTAAGGCAAAATCCAATTCTACATCAGGTCCATAAGTATTAATACTATAATCCTTCTTCGATGTATTAGTATTGGGCCACCATTCAAATTTTTTAGTTGAATTTGGAGCATTCATTAATAAAACATATGGTTTCCAAAGCCAACTTTTAGAAGGGTAGTACTTATAAGTCAATTCTTTCCCATCATCTTTATTGAATAATTTTTTAACCTTTTTTTGCCCTTTCTTTGATTTTACCATTTCCACTTCAAAATCCGTAAAAGGATTTTCGTCTTTCATATTTGGCTGCCCACCAGGGGTAAAAACACCCTCGTCGAATCCAAATTTAGATAAATCGGCTCCTTTCATTTGACTTTTACCAGTCCATAAGGTAGCATACCCTCCTTCTTTAGCAATATGACCTATCGTTTTAGAACTAGCGTAAAGAGGCCACACCCTGTTTTTTCCTTTCTCATCAATATATGTTCCTAAGTCCCTATTAGTCCACCATTTATGTAGGTGTGCATAACGCCCTGTCATCATCATTGCTCTACTCGGCGAGCAAACTGTCGCAGCCCAAGTTGTAGTTACAAAAATTCCTTCTTTGGCCATGTGGCTTAATATCGGAGTTTTGGCTCTCTGTTTTACATCGCTAGTATTTTTACCATTTGAACCAGTCCATACTGTAGAGTTGTAGATAGGTAATTCACGTGCACTAATATCATCGGCATACAAAACTACAATATTTGGTTTCGTTGTTTTTTGCGCATGTGCATTAACGATGGTAGTAAACGACGCTACTAATAATCGTGCAATTGGTCTCATTTTCATATAACTTCCATATTTTAATATTCTTTACACAGAATAGGCTTATTATAAACACCTTAAATTTAAAAGAATAAATTTTGTTTTATTTTACAAAATTAAGATGTCAACAAAATATTATCTTGAATAGATATTCTTATTTGAAGAACAAATGAATTAAATGTTAACTAAAACATTTAAGTGTATATAAAACCATTATGTACAAGAAGGTGTCTATTGTTTAATGATCTTGATATTCTATTTGTATAGAATTCCAATATATCAAAAACTAAATAGTCCCAATAAACTCTGCCAAATTATCAGCTTTATTAAGATTCATCTTTTTGCGCAGTCGATAACGTGAGACATGTACGCTATGTTCTGTTATACTTAATAAATGTGCCATTTGTTTACCTGTAAATCTTAGCTTTATCAGGGCACAATGCTTACGTTCTGTGGGTGTTAAATCTGGGAATTTAGTTTTCAATCTTTCATAGAACCCCTGATTGACAGTTACAAACCTCGAATTAAATTCTTCCCATAGCGCTTTAGAATCTAATTGAAGAGATTTCAACTTTGTTATGGTTTTGTGGTCTCCTTTTGTTTTTAGCTTTAGTTCTTCGGATAATTCATGGATTACTTTTTCCTTTTCAATCAATTTTAAAGTGAATACCGTTAGTTCTTTATTCTTTAATTCTAAGGCCTGTTTTGCCTCTTCTTGTTTTTGATTTAGCTGTTGTTTTTCAATTTTAAATCTGTCTCGTTGTATTTTATTTCGAGCAAGTAATATACCTACAACTATTAATGCTAATAAAATGACTAATGCAATTTGAAATACTAAAATTCGATGCTTTTGCTGTGCCAATAATTGTTCTTGCTTAAGTAAAACGATATCTTGTTTTTCTATTTTCTCTTTATATTTATTTCTAATCTCTAGAAAAGAACTATTCCGCTTACTGGTAACCCCAAAAAATGTATCCGCTATTTGTTTAGATTTCTTTAAATAGGTATACGCTTTCTTATATTGACCCAATTGCTGGTATAACTGTCCAATTTTCTCTAAAGTATTTGAGTTATTGCTATGATGTAATCCATATTGATTATTATTCTCTAAAGACTTTTTATACCAATCTATGGCTGTGTTATACATTCTTTTCTTTGCATAGGCATCTCCCTGATAGAGATAAATAATCGTTAAGAAACCTTTTAAATCCTTCGGAAATTTAGTATTACTTAATTGTATTTCTATATCCCTAGAAATATCTTGTAAAATTTTTAAAGCTTTATTTGGATTTCCTTTCGAAGTATGTATCGATGCTTGTTCTGCCCTATGATAACTATGAAATACTCTGGGTCTATTTAATGTCTTACTGATAATATCACAAGTGTCTAAATGCGCTAACGCTAAATCATATTTTGAAAACTTTCTGTAGTGCATTGCCAAACTAAAGTGTCTCCCAGACACCTTTCGTTTTTCAAGACTATCTTTTTGGTACAATTCTTTACTAAGTTGTAGAGATTTCTTTAAGAAATTGTTTGCTAAATCTTCCTTACCAAACTCATTATACAATATACCTAACTCCCCTTGCATGGAAGCCATTACTTTCGTGTCACCTAAATGTTCTGCAATGCGCAAAGCCTGAATAGTATATTCAAATGCATCTTCAAAGTTTTGTTGCAGCCCTTGTAGTTTACTGATCTCTATACAGCTTTTCAAAGCAATAGAGTCATCGAAACTTTCGGGATCCCCAACCAATTCTTTAAGTAGCATAATCGCAGCTTTCCGATTTGTAGTGGATAGCTTTTTAGCTCGATTATAAGCATCTTGTCTTTCTATTACCTCTTGTATAGGTGATTGGTCTTCGAAAATGCTTAGTGTAGATACCCAAAAGGAAATAAAAAAATAAAAATATCTCAAATCTCATTATTTAAAAGGATTACCACCATTTTAATTATATGACAAGTATAGGACTATAATAGTGATATTTTAGTATTGTATAGTTTTATACTAGGTTAAGATTGCTAATATTATCACTTTACGATGCTATTTTTGTAATGGTACTTTTTTACTTCTTTATAAAATAAAAAAGTCTAGACAATCTCTTTATTATGAAAAAAGTACTTCTTCTAATCTTAGTTAGTTATTCAGTTTTTGCTCAAAAAAACAGTGCTGAATCTAATACGAAAGTAGTATTAGATTTTCTGAATCTGAAATTCGGAATGTTTATTCATTATAATATGGGAACTTATCATGCTGAACAATGGGCTTATCCATTTCATGACCCTAAAGATTTTAAACCTTCAGAATTAGATTGCAATCAATGGGCAGCGGCAGCAAAATCTGCAGGGATGCGGTATGGGGTTTTTACGACCAAACACCACGATGGATTTAGTTTATGGAATACCAAAGTATCTAATTATGATATTGCTTCAGCAGAAAAACCTTATAAGAATATTGATGTCGTAAAAGAGTATGTAGATGCTTTTCGGAAAGCAGGACTTACAGTAGGGTTGTATTATTCTGTTTGGGACCGACATCATGGAGTAGAACATGGTAATATTAACAAAGAAAATATTGAATTTACGAAAGCGCAATTAACAGAATTACTTACCAATTATGGTGAAATCAATTGTATCGTAATCGATGGTTGGGGGTCTCGTTGGGGAAAAGGTCCTGATTTCGAAGAACTCCCTTACCATGTACTTGCCAACCATATTCATTCTATTCAACCGAATTGTTTGGTTATCAATCACAGTTGCCGTGCCGATTTAGACTATACGCAAGTAGTACATTACGAAGCTACTCATGGACAGCACATTCCATATGATAATACATTCCCATCACAGCAAGGACCTGTTATTCAGCCTACTTGGTTTTGGGAAAAAGGCTATGAACATCTCGAATTAAAACCAGTCCAAGAAATTGTAAAAGAACTAAGCTATACCAATCAATATTATAGTAATTATTTATTAAACGCTGCTCCAAATGACAAAGGGCTAATGGATGATAATGTTGTTTCTAGATTGGCTGAAGTCGGGAAAGCTATACAGTTATCAGCGACTCGAACTTCACTTCCCAAGGTAGAGTCTCCGCATAAAAATGTAGCCATAAAAGCTTCTAGCACACTTTCGAAAGAAGGCTTTTCTCCTCGAAATGTTCTTGATCTCAATTTATTTACTTCTTGGAAAGCAGTAAAAGAGGATAAAGAACCTTGGATTGAATTAGATTTTGGTCAAAAAGAAACCTTTAATCATTTTTCTATGCATGGTGGCTATAAAAAATCAATTCAAAAATATGTTATAGAAGCCTATATCAAACGTAAATGGGTAACTTTATTTACAGGAGGGCCAGCCGTTTTTAATTCTAAAGGATCTTTTACTTCAGTACAAGCTCAAAAATATAGACTGAGAGTGTTAGAAAAAAAAGATATACCTTCTGAAATCGTTGAATTAACTTTTGTTAAATACTGATATTTTAAATTATAAGTAAAAAGGATACTATTATGTATTTGAAATAGATAACTAAACTTCAATTTCGCTCTATAAACAATAGCCTAAGGCTGTATTAAGAACTAAAATAATCAAAAAATGAAAAACACATCAATTATCATTGCACTACTGTGCATAGGTATTTCTTCTAATGCTCAAAAGAAGTACAATACTAGTTTCGAATCCCTAGATACTCATAAATCTCCAGAGTGGTTTAAGGACGCCAAGTTTGGAATTTATACACACTGGACTCCAACTACCATTGGTAATGAAGTAAATGCTTGTGGTTGGTACCCATATTATATGTATCAGAAAGATTCTGTATTAACACACTGGGGGACTAAAAGAAAAGATGGTCCTAGTCGTGTATATCTAGATCACGTTAAAAATTTTGGTGATCCTAACGAATATGGTTGGAAAGAAGTAGTAAAATCATTTCAACCTAAAGAGTTTGATGCAAGTGAGTGGGCCGATCTATTCGAAAAGGCAGGCGCAAAATTTGCAGGGCCTGTGGCTATGCACCACGACGGATTTGCCATGTGGGATAGTGATGTCACTCGTTGGAGTGCTGGTAAAAATTCAGGAATTGATCCATCTGGCGATTTAGAAAAAGAAATCCGTAAACGAGGTATGAACTTTATAGCTTCTTTTCATCATGGTAAGACTTGGCAGTATTATGTTCCTTCGTATGCTTTTGATGGGAAAAATCCAGAATATCGAGATTTATACTTCGAACCGCATGCTTATAAAGCCCCAATGTCGGATACTTATAAAAAATGGTGGAGAGATGTATTAGACGAATATGTGAAAAAATACAATCCGGACATGGTTTGGTTTGATATGGGAGAAAGTAAAGTGCCTACTAATACTATGTATCCATTTTTAGCCTCTTATTACAATTACGGAATCGAAAACAACAAACAAGTAGCTACTACTTGTAAAAATTACGCTAAATATTTACCAGGTTCTATTGTAGATTACGAAAAGGGTCGTGTAAAAGATGTACAAGACACTCCTTGGCTTACGGACGATACTATGGCTCCACAATGGTTTAATTCTAAAAGAAAACCTTCTAAAAATGCCAATGATGTCATCGATATCTTAGTAGATATCGTTAGTAAGAATGGATGTTTATTATTAAATGTAGCTCCAAACTCTAATGGTAAGATATCTGAATATGAAAAAAGTGTATTACTAAAAGTCGGAGCTTGGTTACAAACTAATGGAGAAGCTATTTACAGTACTCGTACTTGGCATACTGCTGCCGAAGGTCCAAATGTAATTAAAGGCAAAGGTAGTTTCTTGAAAAAGAAGTTAGTTTATACTGCAGAAGATATTCGGTACACTCGTTCAAAAGATAACAAAACTGTGTATGCTATTGTGTTGGATAGACCAGAAAGTACTATTTTAATGAAATCGGTTTCCAAAAAAGATAAGATTACAAATGTCTCATTATTAGGTTACCCTGGAATCATCGAGTGGAAGCAAACTAAAGCAGGTTTAAAAATTGAATTCCCAAAAGATATAAAAGTATCCGAAGCGTATGCTTTCATATTGAAATAGGATAGACATTTCTTTTTTTATAGAGAATGGCTAAATTTTGAAGTTGTTTTTCCTTTTAATTGTTTAATCTAGCAGTAATAATTAGAATATCATCATAATGCGAAACAACATCGAAAACCTTTTAGTTGTTCTCTTACTTTCTTTGGTAGGATGTAATACAAAACAAAAGCAAAAAGAATCTTCCGAAAAAAATATTTCGAAAATTAAACAAGAAGTCGTTAGTACCGATGTTATTGTTCCAGAACACGGTATGGCAGATCCGCATGCCTGGGTAGAAAACGATACTTTATATGTAATTTGCGGACACGATGAATCTTGGGAAGGAAAAGGTTCTTTTAGAATGGATCGTTGGGAGGTTTGGTCTACCCCCGATTTAAAAACATGGACTCACCGCAGAAATATCTTACCAGCTAATACTTATATCGGAGATCATCCAAATTGTTGGGCTGGTGATGTTTGTGAACGTAATGGAAAATACTACTGGTTCTTCTCTAATCGAAATATAGATACTGGTGTTGTAGAAGCAGAAACAATTACTGGCGAGTACAAAGATGTTTTAGGAAAACCATTATTACCTGCAGACATTGTACCTGTACATCCTTATGACCCTGAAATTTATATCGAAGAAGATGTATATACTATTTGCTTCGGTGCAGGCACGTATTACATGGCTACACTAGCCGAAGATATGAGGTCTTTGATAACAGTACCTAAACCTATCGAAATTCGACTTGAAAATGGTAAAATCTTACGTACCGAAGACAAACCAACTTTGTTTAAAAGAAAGGATTGGTATTATTTAGTTTTTGGAAGTCGCTATGCAATGTCTAAAAATTTATATGGTCCTTATGATTTTAAAGGGGCATTTTTATCCGGAGGACATACAAGTTTCTTTAAATGGCATGGACAATTGTATGTATTGCAAGAGAATCATGATATTAGTGCATTTTTTAGAGGTGCAAGTTTAAAACCCGTTTTCTTTAACGATGATGATACTGTTAAAATACCTAAAAGTGATCGTATGTATCCTGCACCAGGTAGACCTTTTAAATTTATAAACAGTACCATGGGATGGAAAGGTGTTTCTGGAACAGATTTAAGCTTTAAAAATGGGGTTATTTCGGGAAATCTTAGTTCTTATAATGCAATGGTTACTAGTGCTCCGTGGTTATATACACTAACCGATGTTTGTAAAGAAATAGAGATCAAAATTAAAAATGAATCAGCAGCAACGGAATTTAAAATAGCTTTGTTTACTAGAAATAAAGGCAAGAATTTTTGGCGAGATACAACGCAACCAAATTGGGAGAATTTGCAATGGGTAACAATTCCTATAAGTGCTAATGATACAGAATTTAAAAACTACAAAGTATCGTTGTCTGAATTTAAAGGCATACAAGAGCGTTTAATGCAAGTAGGTATACAACCTGCAGCTAATACGGAAAAGGGTAAATGGTTTATTGACGAAGTTATTGTTAAATAGATTTTATATGATATAGAAGTCTTTATACCATTTCTTATTTGAATTTACCGAATTAAAAAGCGCCTCTTAACATTTTACTTCAACATAAAAAAATACCGTAGCTACTGCTACAGGGCAAACTCACACTTTAAGTTTTAAGACTTTTAGTAGATATTGTTGTTCATAAGCACATTTAAGTCTCTTGCCTTTAATGCCTTGCTTTTCTGTTTTTTCCTTTTTCAAAAGATTTAACGCAATTTTACTTAGTATG
>CALFUO010000212.1 GCA_937929895.1 uncultured Aquimarina sp. | reverse complement strand
TAAAAATGCTTTTAGTTCTTCAATTATATATAAATTCGCTTCAACCATTGAGTAATGTATTTTTAGTCGATTACAAAGAACCTAATTTAGGTTCGTAACTCAATGGTTTTCTTATATCTATAGCTTAACTAAATGACATTGGGCTGTGGGGTAACCACTGCAATCCCTAACGCATTTAGAATTCAATATTGAAGGTTTTTCCAGTAAGACTCAATTTACACTAATTTCTCACCTACTACACAAACTCATAACTAACAATTAAAACTCAAACACTTTCCCATCTCTTGCTAGGGATGTGTTCTCGAAAACAGTTTTAGCCTCATTCTTGAATATTGTTGGATCTGAGTAACGTGTACTGTAATGACCTAATATTAGTTGTCCAACCTCAGCTTTCTTGGCCATAAGAGCAGCTTGCTTAGCGGTAGAGTGCCCCGTAAAATCACATAAATGCTCGTGACTATCCAAAAATGTAGATTCGTGATACAAGGCAGTTACCTTTTTAATTTGCTCTATTTTAGCTTCATCATATTTCGTATCACTACAAAAAGCATAACTTTTAGAAGGTTCTGGTTCGAAAGTCAGTACCTTATTCGGAATAATCGTTCCGTCTGCAGACCTGTAGTCTTTTCCTTTTTTGATACTATTAAAATATGCTTTATCTACATCCATATTTAAAGCCGCACCAAGATTTAGTTTTCGATCCTTTGGAGCTTCTTCAAACAAAAAACCATTGCAATAAACACGGTGTTGTAACGGGATGGTAGTAACTCTGGCCTTTTCATCTTCAAAAATTACTTCTGGTTGGTCACTACTTAATTCACAAAAGTGTAACGGATAGTCTGTCCAAGATTGTGACAATTTTAACTGAACAGTAATAAATTCCTTAATTCCCTTAGGTCCATAAATAGTTAAAGGTGCTTCGCGCTTTAACATTTTAAAACTTGAAATCAATCCCACTAAACCATACACATGATCCCCATGTAAATGAGAAATAAAAATATGTTTTATTCTAAAAAATTTAATCTTATGTCTACGTAACTCGACTTGAGTACCTTCACCGCAATCTATTAGAAATAAATGATTATTTATATCTAATACTTGGGCAGTAGGATTGGTAAGAATACGTGGTGTTGCTGAATAACAACCAAGAATATGGAGCTTCATGTTTTTGGGGAGAAGTTAAAGAATACAGGAGTTATAGAGTTAAAAATAAGAAGTATGAATAAAAAGAATAAAAGAAGATTTGTACCTAGCTGATTAACCCTAACTTCTATTCTTATAATTCTTTATTTCTTTTCTTCTTTACCCTTACAACCCCAAGTCCCTTTCGATTTCTTCCATTTCGATAAGGTCGTATGCCTCCTGAAGAGTTGGCACAACATCTAAGCCGGCTGGAATATCATCAAAATTCAACTTGTCTGTAACAATAACAAAAGAATGATAGGTTGTTTTACTAGAATTCGAAAAAGACTCGAACGGTACTATACCCTGAACCGTCAATTTATCTAAAGAAAAAAGGTTGACGATAATATTATTTTGTTCAAACGAAGCGTATTTAGCTTTAAATACTGCAACAAATTCTTCTATTGACTTTTTTTCTTGCGTTACTACCGTAGTAGCTCCAACTTGACTGATTACCATAAGTTATTTTATTTTTGAAGCTAATAAATAGATCACAGCCATACGTACGGCGACACCATTTTCTACCTGATCTAATATAATAGCTTGGTTAGAGTCTGCTACTTCACTTGTAATTTCTACCCCACGATTAATTGGTCCTGGGTGCATAACTACAATCTCTTTATCTAGACTCTTCAAAAGTTCTTTTGTGACACCATATTGCTGTGCATATTCTCTAGTACTCGGAAAATACGAAATATCCATACGCTCATTCTGTACACGTAACATATTCGCAACATCACACCAATTCAATGCTTCTCTAAGGTTATGAGAAACTTTAACTCCTAACTCGTGAATATATTTTGGAATCAAGGTTTTTGGCCCGCAAACCATTACCTCTGCTCCTTGTAATTTCAATGCATATATGTTAGATAGGGCCACACGAGAGTGCAAGATATCTCCAACAATTACTACTTTTTTACCCGCTACATCACCTAATCTTTCGCGAATGGAATAAGAATCCAATAATGCTTGAGTAGGGTGTTCGTGAGTACCATCTCCTGCATTTACAATCGAAGCTCCGATATGTTTAGACAAAAACACACCAGCACCAGGGTTTGGATGGCGCATCACAACCATATCTACCTTCATAGCCAAAATATTATTGACCGTATCAATTAGCGTTTCCCCTTTTTTTACTGAAGATGAAGCTGCTGAAAAATTGACTACATCTGCTGACAATCTTTTTTCTGCTAGCTCGAATGACAATCGCGTACGTGTACTATTTTCAAAAAAAAGATTGGCTATTGTAATATCTCGTAATGAAGGTACCTTTTTTATAGGACGCTGAATCACTTCTTTAAAATGATCTGCTGTTTCGAATATTAATCGAATATCCTCTTCTGTAATATACTTTATCCCTAATAGATGTGAAACACTTAATTCACTCATTGGACTACGCTAATTGATTAATTAAATAAACAACATCTTCTTCTGCATTCTCTTCCCAATGCACTACTACTCTATCACCACTAATAGCATCTACTTGACGCCCTCGATAAGTTGGTTGAATAGGTAAATCCCTACTAAAACGACGATCTATTAATGCCAATAGCTCTACTTTAGATGGTCTCCCAAACGATTGGATAGCTGTTAAAGCCGCTCTAATACTTCTACCAGTATACAGCACATCGTCAACAAAAACAACGTTTTTATCTTCTACAACAAAATCTATATTGGTTTTATTGGCTTTCAATGGGCTCGATTTTCTTCGAAAATCATCTCTAAAGAAAGTGATATCCAAGAAACCTAATTCAACATTTTCCACACCATAATCTTCCTTCAATAGTTTTTCTAAGCGCTGAGCTACAAAAACTCCTTTAGGTTGTAAACCAATAAGTACTGTATTTTTAAAATCTCCATGATTTTCAATTAGCTGACAAGCTAATCGATGTAAAATAATGTGGACTTCTTTAGAAGTAAGGAGCACCTTTGGATCCATAGTAATGCAGGTATAAATACTGTATTATAACGCTACTGGTATACCACATGTAAAACCAGAAACTATAAAACAAAGGTATAGAATTATTGAATGTTTCTTTAAAAGCTATTTAAAGATTTATTAACGCGTTTTCCTGAAGCCTTTCTAAGTTTTTATGACGATGTACTTTACCTGTAGGCGTCTCTGCAAAAGTACTTATCAAAAAAATCTGTTTCGGGATCTCGTACTTACTGAGTCCCTCCATTAACTTGATCTTGTTCATTAAAACATCTGCACTTACAACAT
>CALFUO010000211.1 GCA_937929895.1 uncultured Aquimarina sp. | reverse complement strand
CTACGAAGACAATCATCTAATTGTCGTTAACAAGCGTTGTGGAGATATTGTACAGGGCGATAATACTGGTGATGAACCTCTCAGCGAAATTGTAAAAAAATATATTGCTGAAAAATATAACAAACCAGGAGCTGTATTTTTAGGCGTAGTACATCGTTTAGACAGACCAACATCTGGGGTAATTGTTTTTGCGCGAACAAGTAAAGCACTTACGAGATTAAATAAAGCCTTTGCTGAAAAAGAAACTCAAAAGACTTATTGGGCGATGGTAAGCCCTACTCCTAAAATTGAAAAAGCTACGCTAGTTCATTTTTTAAAAAGAAATACAAAACAGAATAAATCGTACGCTCACGATAAAGAAGTTGCCGAATCTAAAAAGGCAAGTCTTACTTATCAAATACTTCAGGAATTAGATCGATTTACGTTATTAGAAATTGACCTCCATACAGGGAGGCACCACCAAATTCGAGCACAACTCAATAAAATTGGATGTTCTATTAGAGGTGACCTAAAATACGGAGCAAAAAGAAGTAATCCCGATGGCGGAATCGATTTACATGCTAGAAAACTGACTTTTAATCACCCTACTAAAAAAGAGCCGCTAATAATAACGGCTCCTGTTCCGAGTATTGGATTATGGGAATATGTTACAAACTGAACCATTTCTTAGAGCTAGTCTCTGATACTGTTTGTAACATCTTTTCTTTGTTCTAATTGTAGAATAAACTTAAAAATATTGTCTAGCGTCGATATTAGGTTGCTGTTATATTAAATTCTATTTTGTTTCTTTAATATTAAAATCTATAGACTAATCTAAACATGAAACAATTAATCTCCTTTTATGCTCTTCTGATTCTTTCCTCAATTAGTATACATGCCCAAAAACCCATTGTTTGGCTAATCAGTGACGGAGGGAAAAACATTAATGACCCTGATGATATTTCTGCTATTGCTAGCTATCTTTTGATGTCCAATCATTTCGAAACCGAGAAAATTATTCTTGGTAGCACAATTCTTACTAGAAATAAGAATACGGAGAATCAAAAACTCTGGGCAGAAAACACTTATGGAAACGCCTATAAAAAAGATATAATTAACTTGAACAAGTATATCGGTGGTTATCAAGAGGATATTTCGTTTTTAGAATCTTCGATTAAAGGAAATGGAGAACATTTTTCTCAATCTATCGATTATAACTTGAGGAACTATCCTAGTATTTTAGAACTCTACAAGTGTGTCAAGAAAAGTAAACGTATTATAAACATACTATCTTATGGCCCATTAACGGAACAAGCTATTTTTGTGAGTTATTGTTTAAAGCAAGGGCAAGCCAAATTATTAGAAAAAGTTAGATTCATAAGTCATTGGAATAGTTCGAATTTTCATGCTGGAACTATCGAGCACCCCGAAAAAACACACAACTGCATGGGAGATGCTAGTGCATGTGCATACATGAAGCTACAAGCATTAAATGGAAACATAAAATACTATGAATGTGGCGGTATCGGTCAGCATGGTATTGTAGAAAACGGACAAAAAGGAAGCGACTATTACGAGCAATTCGCTAAAAGTAATCTTGGTAAAATTTTCTTCGAAGGAAAATTCAATAAAAACAGAGTCGATGATTCTGATTCTGCTACCTATTGGGTTCTGTTAGGGAATTATGGTGTAGATCTTAAAGATATCGCTAATAATGGGCTTAATTTCCCTGAAGTCGAACAACGCAATGAAGCTGCTTTCAAAAGTAGAGCTAAGGATATCCGTAACGAATTACTTAGACGCTCTAATATAGCTGCTGGTTTAACTAAATAATTGAATGATACCTTAATTATTTATGATAGTTCGAAGCGTCATGCTGAATTTATTTCAGCATCTCACCTAATTTTTAATACTGTAATTCTTTAATGAGATCCTGAAACAAGTTCAGGGTGACGAGCCTTCAGGTTATTTGAAATGCTGCTATATTTTAGATGCGTTACGAGTTACTAGAAATGAAAACAAAATGAGGGAGTCTAACAGTCAAACACTCTCATTTTATTATTATCAACGCATCAACGCTGCTTTTTCTCGAATTATATCCCCTATCGAGCGTTCTTCTATATTACTCTTTAACCAAGAAAGAATATCCAAATACAAAAAAGCACGTTTTTCGTAAGGGTGATTCTCATATCGTTTTAAACGATCATACAGCTTTTTAAATTCAGCCTTTATTTCTAATGGATTAATATCCTGCAAGTTTCTTAAGAACTTAATCATCTCTTTTTGTACGGCATATAAATCATCCATCTTAATCAAGAACTTATAAGTATTCTTAAGCTGTGATTCTAGATGTAAGTCTAAACGCGCTTCGTAATGTGCCACTAAACTCAATACACGTGCAAAACACATTAAATCTTCACGCATTTTCAAAGACTTATTACTAATTATACGCTCTAGATATTCAATACATTTATCGTGCTCTTCCATACCGAAATACAGGCAAGCAATCTTATAATAGAACACCATAACGTGGTGTGCATCGATATGATTTTCATGCTCTACTAACCCCTTTTCTATGGTCTCTACTAACGGAAGTCCTTCTTTAAAAGAACCTTCCATAAAATGAAGATTTAGTTTATTTGTATTAATATAAAGGAAACTTAGCGCCGTTGTGTTCTCATGTGTAGGAAAACCATCTGATAAGACCATACGCTCTAATCTTTGTAACCTAAAAGCTAACTGAGAACGATCTTGTATTAAGAATAAAGTTTCCATTAGGTAATTATTTCCTTTTAAAAAGAAAACAGGATTCACGGCAATCATTTTAGGCTCATTCCAAAATAGATCTACCCATTTAGAAGCATATTTATAAGCTCCTAAGAAGTCTTGAGCCATAAAACAATACCACAAATGCGATTTATATAGCCATAGCTTTTCTCGAAAACCTAAAAGCTCCCAATCGAATTGGGGAAGCCTACCATTAAAATAGTTTTTAAGGTACTCATGTTCTTTTTCATTCTTAGCATAGCCCGTCTTCAACATTAAGCCGTACAATTGCAATGACAAGTTCGAAAGTCGACTTGCGATTACATTTTTCATACTTAATTCTTTTGCTTGCACTGCTAATTCGTCTGCTCGATTCGAAATACTTCTAGTGATGTATTGAGTCTCTATTAATTTTTCGAATTCTACAATCTCGTAAGCCATATTATTCTCTTCACTAGAAATGGCAACTTGTTTTGCTTTATCTAAAATTTTCAGACTTTGCTTATACAAACCTTTATGGTATAAAATAGAAGCAAAATCAATTTGCTCTCGAATTTTAATACGTACTGTTTTATGAACTGGGTTGAGACGTAAACTTGTTAATATTTGTTTATAAAGATGTGCTTTTAGGTTCGATAACTGCTGCTTTGTTACGATTCCTTTTTGGATTACAGTAGCTTCATCAAACTTATCTGCCTTGTCTAAATAATTAAAAAGTGCCAAAAATTTAGAGTCATTGTTTCCTCCTAATCTTCCAACATATAATTTGAATTGGCGCTTTTCGGACTTTGTCAACGATTTTACCAACACAAAAAGTGGGTCATTTACTTCATTAGTCATTGTAAGAAAAAAACTTTAAATCCCTTTGTTTACAAGGGGTTACAGAGCAAATCAAAAAATTAACCGTTGTAACAATTTATTTAGATAGATCTACTTTAAGAGTATAAAAATATACATTTGATACTACTATTAAAAGTCAACAGAACTAATGAGCGATAATAAGGTACAAATTTTTGATACTACATTAAGAGACGGAGAGCAAGTCCCTGGATGTAAATTAAACACTGAACAAAAATTAGTCATCGCAGAGCGCTTAGACAATTTAGGTGTAGATATTATAGAAGCAGGTTTCCCTGTTTCGAGCCCTGGAGATTTTAATTCGGTTACCGAAATCACTAAAATCGTTAAAAACGCAACTGTGTGTGGACTGACACGTGCTGTAGAAAACGATATTAAGGTAGCTGCCGAAGCATTGAAATATGCTGTAAAACCAAGAATTCATACCGGTATTGGTACTTCTGACTCTCATATCCAACACAAATTTAAATCTACTCGTGAAAAAATCATAGAAAGAGGTGTAGCTGCAGTGAAATATGCTAAAAGCTTTGTTGAGGATGTAGAATTCTATGCTGAAGATGCAGGTCGTACGGAAAACGCCTATTTAGCTCAAGTATGCGAAGCTATGATTAAAGCTGGGGCCACTGTTTTAAATATTCCGGATACTACTGGTTATTGCTTACCTGACGAGTATGGTGCAAAAATTAAATACTTAAAGGAAAACGTAAAAGGAATAGAAAACGTTACGCTTTCTTGTCATTGTCATAACGATTTAGGCCTAGCTACTGCAAATTCTATTGCTGGTGCTATTAACGGGGCTAGACAAATCGAATGTACCATTAATGGTATTGGAGAGCGTGCTGGTAATACTTCGTTAGAAGAAGTAGTTATGATTATGAAACAACATCCTGATTTAAATCTTTTTACAGGTATCGATACTACACTGTTATATGATACGAGTAGAATGGTTTCAGAAAGTATGGGTATGATGGTACAACCGAACAAAGCTATTGTAGGTTCTAACGCATTTGCTCACAGTTCGGGAATTCACCAAGATGGAGTAATTAAGAATCGTGAGACCTACGAAATTATTGACCCTGCAGAGGTTGGTGTTACCGAATCTGCTATTGTACTGACTGCACGTAGTGGTCGTGCTGCTTTAGCTTACCGTGCTAAAAAAGTGGGTTATGAGTTAACTAAATTAGAATTAGACGAAGTCTACAAAGAATTCTTAAACTTTGCTGATAGTAAGAAAGAAGTCGTAGACGAAGATATTCACGAAATTATGAAAGTGATTGCTTAAACACTTTTCAACAATATATTTTCTAAAAAGTCAGCTTTTAATAAAAGCTGACTTTTTTCTTTTGGATTTTGTAGGAAAAAGCTACTTTCATAATAGCAAAAGACACGTATTATGAAGTTAGACATTGCTGTATTGGCAGGTGATGGTATTGGACCAGAAGTCACGGAACAATCTGTAAAA
>CALFUO010000210.1 GCA_937929895.1 uncultured Aquimarina sp. | reverse complement strand
CCTACTTTAAATAAGACAGAAGATACCTTATATTTTTCGTCAAATATGAAAGGCGGATATGGTGGTTTCGATTTGTATTATGTAACGGTTCGCCCAGATGGTTCGTATGGAACACCAGTTAATTTAGGAGATAAAATTAACACGAAACATAGAGAACAATTTCCTCATATTTCTCCTTTAGGGGACTTGTTTTTCTCTTCAGATGGACATTTTGGATTAGGGATGTTAGATTTATTTGTTTCTAAAAAAATTAAAGAAGGTTTTGATGAACCTATAAATCTAGGAGCTCCGATTAATTCGAGTTACGATGATTTTTCAATTTTTTATCGAGATGAGCATAATGGCTTTTTCAGTACAAACAGAAAATTGATTAATGATGATATTTATAGTTTCAAACAAACAGGGGAAATTTTTCCTAAACCCTACACCGCAATTTTTGAAGTTCGTGATTATGTAACTCGAGATATCATTCCCAATGCTACGATTCGTGTAGTTGCCGATAATAAATTTAAGAAAGAAGGTGAGGAGTTAGAGGAAAAAGTAATTTTAGCAAAACGATTAGATGAGACTTCAAAAACTTCAGTTGCATTAATGTCTAACTTTTATAAATTTTATGCAAAGGCCGCAGGGTATAAAGAAAAGACAAAGAGTATTTTTGTTCAAGAAAGAGAAGGCGGAATTTATATTATTTTCTTAGAAAAAGACAAAAGTTTTATTCAATTAGAAAATATAAAAAAGAAGATGGCTATGGATATTGAGAAGGAGGTTGCTTCTCGTTATGATTGTCCAGAAACACAAGATCATAAGGTAGTTCGAGAGAAATTGATAAAGGATGTAGAAGGTCCACCTGTGTATATTCAAAATGGTAAAATGTATTTTAAACTTCCTCAAATATATTACGACTATGACAAATGGACGATTACAGAACAGGGACGATTGGTGTTAGATCAATTAGCAGAAAAATTAGATCGTTATAAAAGTGTGCATCTAAAAATCAATTCTCATACGGATAGTAGAGGAAGTGATGAATACAATCAGATTCTTTCAGAAAAAAGAGCAAAAGCAACACGCGATTATTTGGCTTTAGTAGGATATGTAAATGCGAGAAGATTGAAGTACGAGGGGTATGGAGAATCAAAACCTATACTTCCGTGTGGAAATAGTTGTACAGAAAGTGAGCATCAACTAAACCGAAGATCGGAATTTGAGATTATTAAGTACTAGAGTTACAGAGAATAAATTCAATAGGTTTCAATTATATCACTCATCCATGCACATGACACCAGAGGAAAACTTATCAAAATTAGGTCTAATGTTACCAGAAGTTTCTACTCCTGGAGGAAGCTATGTTTCTGTAAACGTTCGAGCTAATATTGCTTATGTTGCAATTCAATTTCCGATACGAAACGAAGAGTTCTTGTATCAAGGACGCCTAGGAGAAGAAATTTCTACTGTAGAAGGAGTAAAAGCCATGGAGTTATGTGCACTGAATGTTTTAGCTCAGATTGATGACAAAATAGGATTTGACAATATTGTAGGTCTGAATTATATTGACGCCTATTTTCAATCAGGAAAGGATTGGGACGATTCACCGATCGTGGTCGATGGGGCGTCAAATTTGTTTGTTAATGTATTAGAAGAGAAAGGAAGGCATTCTAGATCAATTTTTGGCGTAGAGAAACTTCCTCGAAATTTTAGTGTTGGTTTGACAGCTTCCTTCACATTACCGAGTAGCTAAAAGTTAGTTAGTATAGATTTGTTTTCGTATTGTTAAGGCCGAATTATAACAATTACTTCAATATTAAATTTTAGCTTTATTAATAATAAAAGAGTAATTTCAGGGTTATATGATATAGTCCTTATGCAGGGACTATATCAACCATCTAACCAATAACCTACTGAAATGAATTGTAATACAAATTCACTGAATCCTTACATTCCCTCGCCTACCAACCCTTGGGATAGCAAGAAAGTGACGCACCTTTATAAAAGGCTAACTACAGGGATTTCTCCATCAATTGTAAAGGAAAGTCTAGATAAAACACCGAATGAAGTTATTGATCATCTTTTTGATGAAGCCATTAGTGTTATGACTACCGAATTACCTGATTGGGCAGATAAATCTAAGAAGGAATTTGAGGAAGAGATTGCACTAGCAAATGATCCTGATGGACCAGAAGATTTTGACGATGTGAACCGTGAAAATATGAAAGAATGGCAATTGCAGTTCTTTCAAGATTTAAGAGCTCTAGATGTACGAGATGATTTAGGAGAGCTTAAGATTAATAAGCTTCGAGATCGGTTAGTATTGTTTTGGTCGAATCATTTTGTAACAGAAAAAAACACCTATAATTGTGGGCGTTACATGGTCAAATATTACGAAACATTACAAAAATTTGCTTTAGGTAATTTTAAAGATTTTGTGCACGATATTGGACTTACGGATGCGATGTTAGCTTATTTAAATGGTTTCGAAAATACTAAAGAGAAACCTAATGAAAACTATGCTAGAGAGCTATTCGAATTGTTTACACTGGGGGAAGAGAATGAGGATATAGAATACACGCAGCAAGATATTTTAGAAACTTCACGAGCATTTACAGGGTATAACGATCGTATCGAGTGTGAGGAAGGAGAGTGTAAATGTCAGCCGATAGTTTACAATGCAGATAAGTTTGACACGGGAATCAAGACTATTTTTGGACAAACAGGAAATTGGAATTATTCTGATGCTATAGATATTTTATTTAATCAGAAAGCTATTTTGATAGCTAGATTTATCATGACGAAATTATACCGCTTTTTTGTGAGTCCAGAAATTAATGTAGAGGTCGTAAATGCATTAGCTCAGGATTTGCTAGATGCAGGCTTTGAATTGATTCCTCCATTAAAAAAACTATTCAAGAGTGAACACTTCTTTTCAGACGAAGCTATTGGAACTTTGATTAAAAGCCCTATAGATTATTACATAAACTTTCTAAACGTCACAAGCTTCCCTTTAAGATTAGATAATGGTGCCATGGCAATGACGGATGATGAGGAAGTGAACGATTTAACGCAATTCACGTTTAATAATGCACGTAATACAGGACAAGAGCTTTTTCAACCTGTTGACGTTGCCGGGTGGCAAGGAGACTACGATTGGATCAACACAAGTTCTTTAACCATTCGTTGGGAGTCTTTAGGAAACATTTTATGGCAATCACAAAATGAAAAAAGAGGAGGAGATTCTGAGGTATATCGAACATTTGCTAAAGAGTTAAAGCCTTTTATTACCGTAAGTGAATCTGACGGAAATGCGTATGCTGATGATTTGGCTCGAAACATCATTCATATTTTTATCCCACAAGGGCTTACAACAGCTACTGATTACGATACATTAATCACGATTTTTAAAGAAGGAGGGGAGACCCAACCACAATATTATACAGATGGTACTTGGAATTTAGATTATTATTTGGGTGTGCCTGATCAAGTATATAAATTATTACTAGCCTTAATTCGTATTCCAGAATTTCAATTAAATTAATTTCAACTATGTCTAACAATCAAAATTCGCAACAAGTATTTCAGAGTTCAGATATTCATAGTCAAGAACACGAAAAATGGAGTAGAAGATCTTTTTTACAAGCTTTAGGCTTGGTAGGAGGAGGAAGTATGTTGATAGGGGCTAATCAGATTTCAGCTTCTGTAAACTCACCTTTAGCACAAGCCATTAATGACACAGACACAGAGAACATTTTAGTGTTAATTCGTTTAAAGGGAGGTAATGATGGCTTGAATACTATAGTTCCGGTATATGATTATGATACCTACGCCAGTTATCGTCCTAATCTACGACACGATGAAAGTTCATTAATACAGCTAAATGATGATTTCGCAATGCCCAATTATATGGAAGATTTACAAGAAATGTGGGACGATGGTGCTATGAAGGTAGTTCATGGTGTAGGATACGAAAATCAAAGTTTATCTCATTTTAAATCTTCGGATATTTGGGCAAGTTCGGTTACAGATATAAAGGAAGATTCTGGATTTATGGGACGTTATTTTCAAGATATCTACCCAGATTACTTAGTGAATCCACCAGAAAAGCCTGCTGCCATTCAAATAGGTAATTTTGGAAATTTAATATTCGATGACGAGGGGATTAATAATTATGCAATTACCATTAATAGTATAAGATCCTTACAAAATATAGGTAGTTCTGGGCAGCTACATAGCCTTCAGGATATTAAGAATACTTGTGAATACGGAGATCGGTTAAAGTTTTTACGCGGAGTTACTAATAATACTTTTACTTATGCTGGAGTAATTAGTAAAGCCTATCAAAAAGGTAAAAACGCAGTCACGTACCCGGATAAAGACACTAGTAGGCTAGCGCAGCAATTGAAAGAGATTGCACGTATGATAAAAGGAGGTTTGGGTACTAAAGTTTATATGGTAAGCCTTGGTGGTTTCGATACACATGCGAATCAAATTACAGATCACCCTAAACTTTGGAAAGATATTTCTATCGCGTTAAAAACGTTTTACGAAGACCTATCAGATTCAGAATATGATGATAAAGTATTATCTATGACGATTTCTGAATTTGGTCGTCGTGCTAAAGAAAATGGTTCTAAAGGTACAGATCACGGAGAGGCAGCACCTGTTATGTTTTTTGGTTCTGCTATACAAGATAATGGTTTTGTAGGAAATCACCCAGATTTAAATGATTTGGATAAACGAGGGAACTTAAAATATACTACTGATTTTAGAGAGGTATACAGTGTAGCTATGAAAGAATGGTTGTGTATTGACCCTCAAATCGTAGATGAAGCATTGAAATTAGAGACTCCTTTTGCAGAAAGAAATTTTGGCTTTTCGTGTAAAGGTCTTTTAAATTCAGATTTTCTTTCACCTTTTAGTTTCGATCATTCAGTGACGAATCAGATTGTAGCGGGGGTAAATCAGGTAATTCTTCATTTTCCAACAAAAGAATCAGGGCATATAAATATAGGTGCTTATGATATGACAGGAAGACGTATTAAACTTTTAAAAGAAGGCTTTATTGAACCTAGTAACGAACACTATGTCAACCTATCTCAAGAACTAGCAAATAGCGGTGCTGGAATCTATATATATCGTATTGCTTTTAAAGGAAATGCTTATAGCGGAAAATTTGTAATGTAACTCTCTTAGCTATATTGCAACACCAATTCGGGAATAATATGATCCTAAACCATAAAATGCAACATATATTAAGTTTACTTTTCTACTTTTTCTTCGTTTCAAAATGAAACCGTAGTTAGTGCTATGCTTTAATTTTACACCTTGAAAAAGCGAAAATTAATTCTAAATATTTATACCGCATTTTATGGTTTAAATCGTATAATATGATCGTTAAAACGATATATTTTTTCTACTTTACAAAGGCACATTCAGAATACTCAAGACCCTCGTATTTACAAGGATTTTGAGTATTCCGAATGTGCTTAACTAATTTAAATATATTGTTTTGTGTTCATCTTCAATATTGAAACACCAAATTTTATATTTGGTGACATTACGGATAAGCCTAAACCTTTCGAACAATCATAGACCGCCCTATGTTTTTTATACATCGCTGTTGTACTTAGTTATATTTAGCCATCCCCTGAAAATCACTTTTCTTTTTGTTTAAAGTATTGATTTTATTGATGTTTTAAGGTGTTTTAGAATTGAAAAACTGCTTAAAAGGTTGTATTTTAAAGTTGTAAAAAAATAGAATAACCCCTTAAAAGCAG
>CALFUO010000209.1 GCA_937929895.1 uncultured Aquimarina sp. | reverse complement strand
ATCAGCCAAGGTAAAACAACTAAGGAGCACCTTGACAATATTGAAAATGTTTGTAAATCTGGAGGAAACTGGGTTCAGTTAAGACTAAAAAACGTAAGTCATTTAGAATATCTTGAGGCCGCAAAAAAAGCAAGAACCATATGTGATACCTACGGAGCTACTTTAATTATTAATGATAATATTGGAGTAGCTGGCGAAAGTCAAGCAGATGGAGTTCATCTCGGTTTAGGTGATGCGTCACCCGAAGAAGCTAGAAAACAACTTGGAGAAAATGCAATTATCGGAGGGACTGCAAACACTCTCGAAGATTGCCAACAAAGAGCTCAAGAAAAAGTAGATTACATAGGTTTAGGACCATTTAGGTTTACAACAACCAAAGATAAATTAAGTCCGACTTTAGGCTTAGAAGGGTATTCAAAAGTGATTTCTGACCTAGCTAATCAAAATATACATATCCCAATCATAGGAATTGGAGGCATTCAAGTAGAAGATGTTTCGGAACTTATGACTACAGGGATTTCAGGAATTGCAGTTTCGGGGTTGTTGAGTAACATGAACTCTAAGGATGTAGCTCTTAGAATTAAACAAATAAAGGAGAATAGAATAAAAGAAGTTATAGATAAAAATGGAATCTAGAAAATCATTCGAAGACTTAATAGTTTGGCAGAAAGCACATGAATTCGTCTTGCTCGTTTACAGATACACTTCCTGTTTTCCTAAACATGAGCTGTACGGTTTAACTAGTCAATTCAGAAGAGCAAGTGTTTCGATTGCAGCAAATATTGCAGAAGGTTTCAAAAAAAAAGATAAATTAAGGTTTTACAATATATCACAAGGCTCCCTAGAGGAGTGTCGTTATTATATTCGACTATCAAAAGACTTAAGCTATATAGAAGATATTTCTCGGCTAAAATTAATTTTAGAAGACACCAGTAGATTACTAAACTCTTACTACAAAGCAATTTCTGCTTCTTTACCTTCTTAATTCTTTTATTCTTTAACTAAAAAAATACTATGTCAT
Source organism: uncultured Aquimarina sp. (assembly GCA_937929895.1). Taxonomy (GTDB): domain Bacteria; phylum Bacteroidota; class Bacteroidia; order Flavobacteriales; family Flavobacteriaceae; genus Aquimarina. The sequence continues at coordinate 2,812 of CALFUO010000209.1, read as the reverse complement.
TAACCATAGCAAACAAAACATTCAATTCACGATTATTCACAGGAACAGGAAAGTTCAGCTCTTCTACATTAATGGAAGAAGCTTTATTGGCTTCTGAAAGTGAATTGATCACTGTAGCTTTAAAACGTGTTGAAGTAAACAACGAGCAAGATGATATTCTTTCTCATTTGAAACACGATCACATTAATTTACTACCGAATACCTCTGGGGTACGTGATGCAAAAGAAGCGGTTTTTGCTGCACAGATGGCACGCGAAGCTTTAGGTACCAACTGGGTAAAATTAGAAATTCACCCCGACCCAAAATACTTGCTTCCAGATCCTATAGAGACCCTAAAAGCTGCCGAAGAATTAGTAAAGCTAGGGTTTATTGTAATGCCTTACATTCATGCCGACCCTGTTCTCTGTAAGCGTTTAGAAGAAGTAGGAACACATTGTGTAATGCCACTTGGTGCTCCTATTGGAAGCAACAAAGGCTTAAAAACAGATGACTTTTTAGAAATTATTATCGAACAAAGTAATGTCCCCGTAATTGTAGATGCTGGAATCGGAGCTCCATCTCATGCCGCCTATGCCATGGAATTAGGTGCTGATGCCGTATTAGTGAATACAGCAATAGCAGTTTCTCAAAATCCTGTAGAAATGGGTAAGGCATTCAAAATGGCTGTAGAGGCTGGCCGCATGGCTTACGAAGCTAAATTAGCACCTGTTAAACAACATGCAGAAGCTAGTAGTCCGTTGACTTCGTTTCTATCGTAATCAGGTATCAGGTATCAGGTATCAGGTATCAAAATTATTTAAATAGTTTACACACAAAACTAAATGAGAAACTTTAAAGAATTAATAGTCTGGCAAAAGTCACATTCACTGTGTTTACAGATATATGAACTAACAAAATCTTTTCCTTCTGAAGAAAAATTTGGTTTAATTTCTCAATTACGTAGAGCCTCCTCTTCAATTCCAACAAACATTGCTGAAGGCTGTGGTCACAAAAGCAATAATGAGTTTAGAAGATTTATACATATAGCCACAGCTTCCACCTCGGAAGTAGAATACCTAATAATCCTAAGTAAAGATTTAAAATATACCGACAATAATTGTCAACCATTGTTAAACGAGATTATCTCAATTCGCAAAATGTTATATAAACTCAGTAATTCTATTCCTAATGAATAAAGCTGATACCCCATACCCGATACCCCATACCCCAAAGACTTTCAAGTCTGAATTTGACAATTTCAATTGGGATCAAATTACTACTGAAATTCAAAACAAAACGTCGCAAGATGTAGCATATGCTTTAGCCAATCCTAAAAGAACTTTAGAAGATTTTAAAGCATTAATATCTCCTGCAGCGCGTCCATATTTAGAGGAAATGGCTCAGCTGAGTAGTCAGCTTACAAAGAAACGTTTTGGGAACACCATGCAAATGTATGTCCCAATGTATCTTAGTAATGAGTGCCAGAACATATGTACATATTGCGGATTCAGCATGGACAATAAGATTCCTCGTCGCACCCTTACAGACGAAGAAATTTTAAGAGAAGTTGAATTTATTAAAAATAAAGGCTACGATCATATTCTCTTGGTTACGGGTGAAGCAAATCGTACTGTTGGGGTTCCATATATCCAACATGCCATAGAACTAATTAAAGATAAATTTAGCAATATTACTATTGAAGTTCAACCATTACAACAAGACGAATACGAACTACTTGTTGACAGTGGACTTTATGCAGTGCTAGTGTATCAAGAAACCTATCACAAAGACGAATACAAAAAACATCACCCTAAAGGACGTAAAAGTAATTTTGATTTTCGTTTAGAGACTCCGGATAGACTTGGGAGAGCAGGAGTTCATAAAATTGGCTTAGGCGCCTTATTTGGGCTAGAAGACTGGCGTACGGATAGTTTTTTTACCGCTCTTCATCTAAAATATCTTCAAAAAAACTATTGGAAGACAAAATACTCGATTTCATTCCCTAGACTTAGACCCCATAGCGGAGGACTAGAACCTAAGGTTGAAATGACAGATCCTGATTTGGTTCAAACCATTTGTGCATTTAGACTACTAGACGAAGATGTAGAACTTTCAATGTCAACAAGAGAAAGTGAAATATTTAGAAATAATGTCGTTAAGCTTGGTATCACTTCGATTAGTGCAGAATCTAAAACAAACCCTGGTGGTTATGTCGTAGAACCTCAAAGTTTAGAACAATTTGAAATTTCTGATGAAAGACCAACAAATGAAATTGCTGAAATGCTAAAATCTCAAGGATTTGAAGTTGTATGGAAAGATTGGGAAGCATTTAGTTAATAGTTAAAAAACTACACCTTTGCAACCAAAGGAGTATATCTATTTCTTGTAATTTGTTAGGCTTTCTTGAACCAAGGACTTTGAACTCGTAAGTAACCTAAATTTTTATCGACTACTGTAACACATAAATTATAGATATGATTGCTACAGATACGAAGTCCCATTTTGAAGCTGCACTTAGTAAGTCTTTTGATTATAATGAATATGTGGCCCTTAACAAACAATTAGTTTCTGAAAACAAATCTACAGGGTCTGACCCCGATAATCCAGATTTAGTAAACTACACAGTACTAAACGATCGAAGAATAAAAAGATGGAATAAGACATTAAAATTAGATGAAGAAATTATCAATATTGCTTCGAATCAATCAAAAAATTTAATCTGGCTTGTACTTTCAGAATCGTGGTGCGGAGATGCCGCTCATAATATCCCTGTCCTAAATAAAATCAGTGAGCTCAATGACAATATCGAATTAAGAATTGCTCTAAGAGATGA
>CALFUO010000208.1 GCA_937929895.1 uncultured Aquimarina sp. | reverse complement strand
GGAACGCCATAATTATTACTTTTTTTAACCCTTGTTATGATATTGTTTAGTAATAGACCTATGTAATTTTGTTTCTATATTACTTAAGGTGTATTAAATGAATGCTATCAATATCGTATTTCCACATCAACTTTATAGGGACAGCCCTTTGTTTGAATGTGAAGGTACCTTTTATCTAATCGAGGAGTTTCTTTTTTTTAAACAATATAAATTTCATAAGCAGAAAATTACCTTCCATAGAGCTACAATGAAATATTATGAAGGCTATTTGAAGAATAAAGGTTACGATGTCTTTTATATTGAATCTAGTAATAGCCTGTCGGATATACGTTCATTTAATGCTTTAATTAAGAGGGAGGCTGTTGATATAGTTAATTATATTGATCCTGTTGATAACTGGTTAGAGAATAGACTAAAATGTGCTATTGATGTTTGTGAGGTCAATAGATTGGATAATCCACAGTTTCTGAATACAGAGCAAGATTTAGGGCACTTTTTTAAGGAAGGAAAGAAGAGTTTTTTTCAGACAACTTTTTATAAGCAGCAAAGAGTTGGTCGAAATATTCTTGTAGAGAGTAAAGATCAACCCGTAGGAGGAAAATGGACTTATGATGTAGATAATAGAAAGAAATATCCCAGAGGAAAAAATCCACCTGCTGTAGTATTTCCAGATTTAGATATGTTTTGGGAAGAGGCGCTGAAATATACAGAAGAGAATTTTAACGACAATTATGGTAATGTCGGTATACAACCATTATATCCTATAACGCATGAAATATCTAAGGAATGGTTTTTTCAATTTTTAGAAAGGCGTTTCCATGAGTTTGGTACTTACGAGGATGCTATTGTAAAAGGGGAGCCTATTTTGAATCATAGTGTATTATCTCCGTTAATTAACGTCGGTTTGATTTTACCTGGAGATGTAATTAACGAGTCTTTAAATTTTGCTGCCAAGAATAATGTTCCTATGAATTCTATAGAGGGATTTGTACGACAGATTATTGGATGGCGTGAGTTTATTAGGGGAATGTACCTTTCTAAAGGAAATTACTCTAGAACGAAAAACTTTTGGGGATTTACCAGAAAGATACCCTCGTGCTTTTACGATGGGACTACGGGTATAGAACCTGTAGATGATACTATTAAAACTGTTTTAAAGACAGGGTATTGTCATCATATTGAAAGGCTGATGATTTTGGGTAATTTTATGTTACTATGTGAATTCGATCCCGATGAAGTCTATCAATGGTTTATGGAACTGTTTATAGATGCTTACGATTGGGTGATGGTGCCGAATGTGTATGGAATGAGTCAATTCGCAGATGGAGGTACTTTTGCCACTAAACCCTATATAGGTGGGTCGAATTACATCAAAAAAATGAGTAATTACTCAAATGGTGAGTGGCAAAAGATCTGGGATGGTCTATTTTGGCGCTTTATAGATGTACACCAAGACTTTTTTAAAGGAAACCAACGTATGTCGATGATGTATTATACTTATAATAGAATGTCTACAGAAAAGCAGCAAGCTCATTTAGAAAACGCACAGGTTTTTATAGAACAAAAATTAGATAGAGGGATAGTATAGTTTAAAAGGACTATGTCTTTCTAAGTGCTTGTACCTCGTGCCCTAATCTTTGGATTGCTAGTTGGAGATCATGAATACTTGCACTTTCTTCTGATGAATATATATCGAAACTTAGTTTACTGTTGACTTCCCATATTTCTTGAATTTCTGATGTAGCAATATCAATTGGAGGGTATAGTGTATTTAAGGATATTAACTGAATATTCGAAGGGTCATTTTTATCTAACACGACCTTCTTTATGAGTACACTATCTTTTAATACAACGACATGAATTTTATGATCGGACACATCTCTTAAATTATCAACCGCCTTTGCAATTACCCATTCTTTGGGTTTAAAAGCAGGAAACATACTATCTCCTTGAATTTGGAAGCCTCTAAAGCTGGCATTGCGAAACTGGGGCAATGGAAAATTAAATGCGGGTAGCTCTTGGTACCAATGTGGCTCTTGGATATTCGAAGGGTAACCAGCAGAGGCTTTTACATCTACTAGTACCATATTCTCATTTTCTTCGGTATCGACAGTGACGAGTTTAGGACTGACGTCTATATTTAATGCACTAATTTCTTTTACAGCACTCATGCCGTATAACCATAATGGATTTATTCCATAGCGTTTGGTAAGCATGGCAATGGTATATCCCGTAATTTTGGTACGTCCCCTTTCTATATCGGCTACATTGTTCTTTATACCGAGGCTTTCTGCGAATTGTTTTTGGGTTAGACTATGAGTATCCCTAATACTTTTAAAACGCTTTGCCGCTAGTGCTTCTAAATTTTCCATAGTATAAAATTACGTTATTGGTGGAATATTTCCAATTTTATGGAAAATAATATTGTTGTTTTGGATTTATGTATTACTTTTGGAATAAATCCAAAAACATGGAGTTATGATTGGTTTATTTAGAAGTTCTCAGAAAAATTTTAAAACTACGCACATGTTGTATCAGCCGTTGAAAGGTTCTTTTGCTTTAGACAAGCTTATAGCAAGACACGATATGGGTGTTTTGAATTTTGAAAAGAATGTTTCGTTTGGTCCATACTCTTTTGATTACTATTCTGATGACTTTAAAATAGGATTACAGGTAGATGCACAAACGGATTTGGAAGAAGAAGCTTATAACATGGAAGGCATAAAGTTGTTTACAATTCCGAGTTTAGGTGTACGAGTATTGAAGATTAGCGCCTGGGTAGGAAGTGCTTCTTCTGCTCTTCGGTGCCCCACTGGATGATCGTGTTGCCAACCATCTGGATACTGAACGGATCGTTTGTGCCGCCGGTTGG
>CALFUO010000207.1 GCA_937929895.1 uncultured Aquimarina sp. | reverse complement strand
ATAGATGGTATTGTATCAAATGATGTAAAGAATTATTTAGACAAAATTTCTATCAAATATACAGAGGTAAAGGTTTTATTTCAAAAGGAGAACCAAGGATTAGCGAATGCCTTAAATATTGGGATTAGTGCAGCAAAATATGATATAATTGCAAGAATGGATGCAGATGATATATGTTATCCAAATAGGTTTGAAATTCAAATGAATTTTTTAAAAAAATCGGGAGTAGATGTTTTAGGTGCTCAAATGTCAGAATTTGAAGATGATAACGGCATTATTGTTTCAGAACGAAGGGTGCCTACATCGCATGATCAAATAGTAAAACGAATGAAATATCTTAATCCTTTTAGTCACCCTTCTATGGTCTTTAAAAAAGAGGTTTTTGAAACTTTGAATGGGTATAATGTTAATGTTTTTCCAGAGGATTATGATTTTTTTGTGCGGGCATATTTAAAAGGATTTAAGTTAGCTAACGTAAAAGACTCTTTAGTTTATTTTCGATTAGGAGATAACAATTCATCAATGTATAATAGAAGAAGGGGGGCACAATTTATGAAAAGAGAATTCCAACTTTATAAAAATTTTTACAGAATAGGTTTTTATAGTTTAGGAGAGTTTGTAGGAGTATCACTTTTAAAATTACCTATCCGTTTACTCCCTTTAGGAGCTTTTAAATATGTGTATAACAAAATAACAAGATAAATGAAAACACTTATTATTGGTGGAAGTGGTTTTGTAGGTTCTAGATTACTTTCAGAGGTTGATAGAACCGATTTTTTAAACCTTGATAAAAATATAAGTCCTTTTTTTGATGATATATCAATATTAGGTGATATTAGAAATAAAGAAGATCTGAAACAGTCTATGAAGGATGTTGATAACGTTGTGTTGTTGGCAGCAGAACATAGAGACGATGTATCACCTACAACATTATATTATGATGTAAATGTGAAAGGAACGAAAAATGTACTTGATATCATGGATGAATATGGGGTAAAAAATATATTCTTTACAAGTTCTGTTGCAGTTTATGGATTAAATAAAGATAATCCAGATGAGAATCATGCAATTGATCCATTTAATCATTACGGAAAATCAAAATGGCAAGCGGAAAAAGTGATTAAAAAATGGTATGATAATGATCCGGTTAATAAATCTGTGACAATAGTGAGGCCTACAGTTATCTTTGGTGAGCGTAATAGGGGTAATGTCTATAATTTGCTTAAACAAATATCTTCAGGTAAATTTATGATGATAGGAAAGGGAGATAATAAAAAGTCAATGGCATATGTTGGTAACGTTGTTGAATTTATTCAAAATTCAATTGAAAGAAAAAATATAGGTTATAACGTATATAACTATGTTGATTCTCCTGATTTAACAATGAATGAACTTGTGAGTCAAGTTGAATTTAGTTTAAATAAAAAAATACCTTCTTTGAAAATGCCATATTTTATAGGTATGGCTATAGGTTTTTGTTTTGACTTTTTAAGCTTTTTAACAAGGAAAAAAATGACAATAAGTTCAGTTAGGGTTAAGAAATTTTGCGCTAAAACTCAATTTGATGCAATGAAAGTTCATGCTGATTTTGAAAGGCCTTATACCTTAAATGAAGGTTTAGACAGAACCTTAAAATTCGAGTTTACTGAAAATGAAAATAAAGATGATGTTGTTTTTTATTCTGAGTAGACGTTCTTTTTATGTCAAATAAAAGAATGTGTAATTGAATTGTATTCATTTAGAGAAGTTGTATTACGTATACGTTTGATTTTTAAAGAATATATAAAATTTTAGTTTGAAGTTAGTTATGGAAGTTATGGTATTATTTAAATTAATTAAAGAGAAAAAGTTTAAAGTTGTGTAGCTCTATCGCGGACTGAAACCTTACAAGAATATTTGAAGTGATCAAAAAGAAAATATTAGTAGTAGTAAATTCAGATTGGTTTTTTTTATTGCATATGTTTCCAATAATAAAAGCATTAGAAAAAAAAGGTTGTGATATTTTTATTTTGGCACCAGATACAGGTAAGAGTAAAGAGATAACCAAAGAGGGTTTTTACTTTATGGATTTGAAGTTGGATAGAAAAGGAGTGAATCCGCTAAATGAAATAAGTGCACTTTGCTCTATATATAAAATATATAAGAAAGTACGACCTGATATTGTACATCATATAACTATTAAACCAATTGTTTATGGTTCAATAGCTGCTAAATTATTAAAAATACCCGTAATTAATACTATTTGTGGTTTAGGTTATAGTTTTGTGGATCAGAATAATGCAGCCAAAAAAAAACTAGCTTTTTTTAGTTACAAAAAGGCTTTAAGTTACAAAAAGGCCTTTCATTTCTTTGAGAATAAGAATGATCGTGATTTTTTTATTACGAATCAAGTTCCACTTAGTCAATTTAATAGTAAAGTTGTAAATGGTGTTGGTAGTGATTTAACTAAGTATTCGACAGTTGGTAAACTTGGAAATAGAGAAAAGGTTATTATTACAATGGCATCCAGAATGCTATGGGAGAAAGGGGTAAGAGAATTTGTATATGTTGCTAAAAGCCTATACCGACAATACGACGGAAAAGTTGAGTTTAGATTATATGGTAAGATAGATGATGGGAATCCAGGAGCTGTTCCTAAAGAATATCTTAAAAATATAGAGATTCTAGATTACCTGAAATGGTACGGGTTTGAATCAGATATGCTTGCGGTTTATCAGAAGACTGATATTATTGTGTTGCCTTCATTCTATAGAGAAGGTTGTCCTATGGTTCTAATGGAGGCCTGTGCTATGGGTAAACCAATTGTTACTTCAGATTCAATTGGTTGTAGAGAGTGTGTTGAAGAGGGTGTAAATGGATTCAAAGTGCCAGTGAAGTCAGTTCCTGAATTGACCAACGCAATTGAAAAATTAATAAAATCACAAGAATTAAGAATTCAGTTCGGTTTTGCTTCAAGAAGGTTAGCAGAAAGAAAATTTGACCAAAAAAGAATTATAAAACAGTATCTCGATGTTTTTAATAAAATGTTACAATAGTGCTTATTACAAGAATATCTAGATGAAATTCGTTTTAAAATTTAAAAAGAAATATCATAGTATATTCTTTTGGATATTGTTTGTAATGACAATTGTATTTCCTTTAGTTGGAGATATAAGGAGATTTGATTTGAATAATTATTTTTTGTTCACATTAATATCTTGCTTCTCATTAGTCAATTTATTTTTTTTGGATTCTACAATTTTTTCACTCAATAAAACATTTCACATATTTTACTATTTCTTTTTCGGGTTAGCACCGTTATTACAATATCAGAATGTAGTTGTGTTTTTTGAAGCGAAACCTCTTGTAAAGGAAGCTTATTTCGACGCTGGTTTATGGCTATTAATAGCTCAATTACTTTATATATTCCTCTATACATTTTGGAGTAAGAATTTCAATACTAATTCTATTTTTGAGAAAAAAGGGGTGCTAACTAATCAAGATGCTGAGAAAGATAGATTTCGGTTATGTTTAATTATTTCGATTATAGCTTTTTTATTTTTTCTCTATTTGATTGATTTTAAAATGCGTTTTATAATTAGTAGTCCTTATCTAGGTTGGCAGAAACATAGTGTAAAACATGGGTTATTGGGCTATGCCTGCTTCTTGGTAGTAAGAGTGTTACCAATAATTAGTTATCTGTATTTTCATTTAAAAAATGCGAAGGAAATTAAATGGAATACATACAATTTATCACTTTTAGTCTTGGTTAGTCTAACTAGTTTTCCTACTTCAATTCCCAGGAGTTTAATAGCAACATTCTATATACCTATAATTTATCTTAATTTTAAGAAATACTTTTCATCAACATTTTATGTATTAATCTACTTTGTTGGCTTTTTTATCATATTCCCAATAGCAAATTATTTTAGAAATGGGGTTTCTACAATTGATTTAGGAGTGAAACTATTTTTATCAGCTCATATGGATGCTTTTGTAAATTGGGCTACAATTTTACATTATAAAATTAATACCACAGGACAGCAATTACTAGGTAGTATTTTTTTCTTTATTCCTAATCATATTTGGAAAAATAGGCCTTTACCTACGGGGCATATCTTATCGGAAGTTAGTCATCAGACTTATGATAATGTAGCAATACCACTTTTTGCAGAAGGATATGTTAATTTTGGTTTTTTTGGCTTTTTTTTGACAGTAATATTGATTTCAATATTTAATTATTGGTTAGATTTTAAATGTGAAAAGAATAAATTTTCGTTTAAAAGCTTCTTATTTTATTTTTTTCTTGGTTTCGAGTTCTATTTAATGAGAGGGGATTTATATAGCAGTCTAAAGTTTATTTATAGTTTTATAACTGCATTTATAGTTTTTTGGACGATAATTAGGATTAATAATTTTAGAAAAAAATTCTTTTGATTGGATAAATTTTTTTTGTTCTACTAGAATAATATATTTGCCAACACATTAACATAACATGAACAATCAGATAATCTACTTAATAATTCTTGTGTTTTCTGCATTCGTACTATCGATTGCCGTGATACCTCAGATATTAAAAGTTGTCTTGGGTAAACAAATTTTTGACGCGCCAGGCGGAAGAAAAATACACAAGAATAATACACCATCTATGGGAGGAATAGGTGTTTTTTTTAGTTTTATACTAATAGCAATGTTTACAATACACGAATCTGAGATGTTTATGGCTCAATATTATTATTTTTCTCTTGTTTTGTTATTTTTTACAGGTTTAAGAGATGATTTGCTCCCGGTGAAATCTTTACATAAATTTCTGTTACAATTTTTAGCAGCATTCGTAATAGCGGGATTTTGCGAAATTAGAATTGATTCACTGTATTCGTTAAGCTTTTTATATGAACCTCAATGGCCCGAGTGGTTATCTTTTGCATTTACTACTTTTTTTATTGTTGCAATGACTAATGCATTTAATTTAATTGATGGTATAGATGGGTTGGCAGGCACAATAGCTACAATATTAGTAATTGTATTAACAACTTGGTTTGCTGTGAACGGTTTTTGGCAATATGCTTTTTTATGCGGTATAATGGGAGGTAGTATTTTAGGATTTTTATATTACAATTGGTGTCCAGCTAGAATTTTTATGGGAGATACAGGGTCCCTAATAATAGGATTCTTTTGTTCCTCAATGCTTATTGTATTTTTAAATTTAAATGAAGAGGCTACATATTCAATAGATAATTCAGTAGCACTTATTGCAGTTTTGTTTGTATATCCAATTTATGATATTATGAGGGTTTTTTATCTAAGATTAAAACGAAAGAAATCTCCATTTTCTCCGGATAAACTTCATATACATCTTCTTCTAAGGAGAATCGGATTAGAACATTATCAAATTACAATATTGATAGGATTTTTTAGTTTTCTATTAATTATACTTTTTTTTATACTAAATGCTTTAAGGTTAAATGAGTTTATTGTTTTTAGTATGATTGTAAGCTATTGTATTTTATTAAATTTTATGCTTCATCGAAAAATAAATATGTTTACAAAAAGTAAGATACCAATGAAATTAGGAAGAGTCGATAAAAAACAGAATATTTAATTAATGGTTTATTCAAAAATAAATTACAGCCTTTTATGTGGTTTTTCAATATTTTTAATATTAGTAGGCTGTGCAAGTAAGAAAAATATACTCTATTTACAAGATATAGAATCTGTAGATTTGAATAAAGATGGATCAAAGAATAAAGTAAACATTAAGCCTAACGATCAATTATCAATAGTGGTTTCATCTATAGATAGAAAGTCAGCAGCACCATTTAATTTACCTGCATTGGCTCAGGTCAATACAGATGTTACACAGGTTAATGCTCAACAGAGATTACAAACCTACTTGGTAGATCAAGAAGGGAATATTGAGTTTCCTATATTAGGAGTTGTAAATGTTGGAGGGAAAACGACCTCAGAGGCTATTCTGTTTTTTAAGAAAGAATTAAAGAAATACCTTAAAGATCCTATTATCAATATACGAATTAGTAATTTTAAAGTCTCCGTTTTAGGAGAAGTTTCTAGGCCAGGTGTTATTAATGTTCAGGACGAAAGAATAACAATTTTAGAGGCTTTAAGTAATGCAGGTGATATGACTGTATTTGGTAAAAGAAAAGACGTGCTGGTTGTAAGAGAGGGTATTGATAAAAAAGAATATTTTAAAGTAGATTTTACATCTTCAGAGTTTATAAATTCACCATATTATTATTTGGAACAAAATGATGTAGTAATCGTTTCTCCTAATAAAACACAAGTACAGTCCTCAGCTTTTGGTAGAAATACTTCTGCCTTAGTGTCGATCGCAGGGGTATTAATTTCTGTCATTACTCTTTTAACTAGATAGTAGGTTTATGAATACAAGTGATTTAAATGATTTTGAAAATTTTTCACTTCAAAATGAAATAAAGAAATACTTAAGATCTTGGAAATGGTTTTTAGTATCAGCTTTTGTCTGTGCAATAATTGCTATTTTGTATCTTAAAAAAACACCTTTTACGTATGATACTGTTTCTACTATTTTAATCAAAGATGAAGGGGAAGGAAGAGGTTTATCTGAATTGGCTGCTTTTGAAGATTTGACTGGGTTTTCAGGAGGTAACAATGATATCGATGACGAAGTAGATATTATTAGATCAAAGACTTTAATACAAAAAGTAGTAAAGAAGCTTAATGTTTCTATAAGCCAGTATAAAAAAGAAGGTCTAAGAGATATAGATATTTATGGAGCCTCTCCAATAGAAGTATTTTTTGTCTACAATAAGGTTTTTTATAATTCACTTGAAATAGAAGACTTTGGGCCTTTTAAGGTTGAAATAAATGATCAAAATTTAATAGACCTTATTGATGATGGATTAGATAAAACATATACGATCGAATATGGAAAAACATTCAATCATAAATATGGTACTTTTTTAATTAAAAAAACAGCTTTATTTAATTCTAGTTTACCAAAAGAAGATAAGTTAAATGAAATATTTTTAAATATAAGTACCTTAGATAAGGTTGCTTTAAGTTATCAGGGAGGTTTGTCCGCAGCTGCAAAAAGTAAGAGAAGTAGTCTTTTAGATATAAGTTTAAAATCTACAAATCTTAAAAAAGCTTATGACTTTATCAATACATTAGTAGATACATATAACGATGATGCTATCGAAGATAAAAATATGGTTTCTAAAAATACAGTAGCGTTTATCAATAAACGCTTAGAAATTATATCGAAGGAATTAAAAGATGTCGAAAATTTAAAGCGAAATTTTAAAGAATCAAGAGGGATTGCAGATATAAGTACTGAAAGCGAACTTTTTGTGGAGCAAGCTGGCGATTCGCAGAAAAGCCTTTTAGATGTAGAAATGCAACTAAACTTAGTTAACTACATGATTGATTATTTAAACGATCAATCTGCAGAATTTGATTTGTTACCAGCAAATATTGGTATAAGTGGTCAAACAGTTAATACTGCTATATCCGAATTTAATAGAAGCATTTTAGAACGTAAAGGTCTTTTAGAAAATTCAACGGAATTAAATCCTCTAGTAAAGGATCTGACTTTTAATATAGGAGTACAAAAAGAAAACCTAATTAAGACACTTAAAAACCAAAAGAAAAATATTGAAATAAGAAAAAAACAATTTAATAAGCAAAAAGGAATTATTAACTCTAAAATTAAAGATATTCCTCAGATTGAGCAAGATATAAGAGTTATAGCTCGTCAACAAAGGATAAAAGAAAATTTATACTTATTTCTCTTAAAGAAAAAAGAAGATCTTTCGATTTCAATGGCGGTCACGGCACCACCAGCTAAAGTAATCGATCGTGCTTATAGTACAGGGATACCAGTAGCACCAAGAAGATTAGTCATTTTAGCAGCTGCTTTGATGTTAGGTTTTTTAATTCCTTTTGGTATAATCTATATACAAGATTTACTAGATACCAAAGTTAACGATCGAAAAGATATTGAGTCGGTATTAAAAAACACCCCTCTCTTAGTCGAAATAGCAAGAGTTAAGAAAGGTGTGTCAGACGTCTTAAAAATTAATGATAGGTCAGTTCTAGGTGAATCATTCAGAATTTTAAGGACAAATCTAAATTATCTTGCCAAATCTAAACGAAAAGAGGGAAAAGCTTTAAAGGTGTTTATTACATCAAGTATTAAAGGAGAGGGTAAAACGTTCGTTTCTTTCAATACAGTATTAGCTCTAGCAGATTCTAATAAAAAAATATTAGTAATAGGAGCTGACGTCAGAAACCCACAGTTACACAGGTACCTTAAAAATGACAAGAACACTCGAGGGCTTTCAGATTATTTATATGACAATACCTTAAGTTTCGAGGAGATTGTGAATACAATTAATTTCAATAATCACAATATAGATTATGTGACTTCGGGTAGAATACCTCCCAACCCTTCAGAACTGTTAATGAATGGTCGTTTAGATGAGTTATTAGATTATTTAGATGAAAATCATGATTATGATTATATAATTGTAGATACTGCACCTACAATGTTAGTTACAGATACTTTAATAATTTGTGAACCTGCAGATGTAACCATCTATGTTGTAAGGGCTAATTACACGGATAAGAATTTATTAAATTATGCGTCTCAGTTAAAGCAAGAAGGTAAGATTAATAACATGGCCATCGTATTGAATGATGTTAAAGAAGGAAGAACCGGTTATGGTTACAGTTATGGTTATGGAGAAACAAAGAAAAAGTGGTACCAAAAAATATTGAAATCATCATAATTAGTAATTGGTTATGATAGGAAAAGGCTAGAATTAATACAAGTTCTAGCCTTTTTCTGTATTAATTAGATATAGGTGAATACACTACAATTGCAAATAATTTCTGATTTTTGCAGTATTGTTATTACAACAAAATTCGAATAAAAGCTGATATGAGTACAAATATTAAAAAGGTTGAATGTAACTTGTTTAAAGTTCCTTTAGCAGAGGTGCTTAGTGACGCCAAGCATGGAGATCACACACACTTTGAATTAATTACTACTACAATTACCCTAGATGATGGTACAGAAGGTACTGGATATACCTATACGGGGGGTAAAGGAGGTTGGTCTATCAAAGCAATGGTAGATAATGATTTTGCAAAAGATTTGATTGGTAGAGACGGATCGGATATAGAAGGTATTTACGATTGGATGGAATGGCATATTCATTATGTAGGGCGTGGGGGTATTGCTTCTTTTGCGATTTCTTCTATAGATATTGCTTTATGGGATATAAAATGTAAAAAGGCAGGCCAACCATTATGGCAAATGGCTGGAGGAGAGGGAAATACCTGTAAAGCCTACTGTGGTGGAATAGATTTACACTTCCCAATTCCTAAATTGTTGAATAATATGAAATCCTATCTAGAAAAAGGCTTCAATGCAGTTAAGATTAAAATAGGTAGAGATAACTTAGAAGAGGATTTAGAGCGAATTAAAGCAGTAAGAGAATATATTGGTCCAGATGTTACCTTTATGGTAGATGCTAATTACTCTATGGATGTAGAAAAAGCAATTAAATGCATCGAGGGAATGAAGGATCAAAATATTACTTGGTTCGAAGAACCAATTATACCCGATGACTATAAAGGCTTTGGTGAAATTGCAGATAGAACGAGTTTTCCGTTAGCTATGGGAGAGAATTTACATACAATTCATGAATTCGAATATGCTTTCGATCAAGCTAAGTTATCTTTTGTTCAACCAGATGCATCAAACTGTGGTGGGGTTTCTGGTTGGCTAAAAGCTGCAAAATTGGCTAATGAGCATGGAATCCCTGCATGTTCACATGGTATGCAAGAACTACATGTTAGTTTGGTTTCTTCACAGCCAAATTCAGGTTGGTTAGAAGTACATAGTTTTCCTATTGACGAGTATACCAAGCGTCCGTTGGTAGTAGAGAATCATCGTGCTGTGGCACCAGATACTCCTGGTATTGGGGTAGAGTTCGATTGGGAAAAATTAGCAGCGTACAAGCAATAATTAAGAATAAATTAATAGTTAACAGTCAGGCTTAGAAATATCTAAGCCTGACTTTTTTTTTATATATTGGGATTGGAATAACAAAGGCTATTCTTTTTATAGTTAACTAATACAAAATAATTCATGAAGCCTACTATTACTAAATTCGGAGAGTTAAAAGGATCTGAGGTCAAGTTGTTTACGCTGTCAAACTCTAATGGTATTAAAGTAAAGATTACAAACTACGGAGCAACTATTACGTCTATTACGTGTCCAGATAAAAATGGTGATGTTTCCGAAATCGTTTGCGGTTTTGATACTTTTGATAGTTACTTTGCAGATGAGTATAAAGCTAATTCACCTTATTTTGGAGGCACAGTAGGCCGTTACTGTTCGCAAATTAAGGATGCAAAATTCTCACTAAATGGTGATATTTATAATCTAGCAGAGAATTGCGGAGAAAATAATCTGCACGGTGGAGTTGTTGGTTTCGATAAGCGTATTTGGAACGCAGAATTATTAGATAATGCGATTAAATTCTCATTGTATAGTAAGACCATGGAAGAAGGATATCCTGGTAATGTTGAAGTTGCTGTTACCTATACTTTAACTGATGAAAATCAAATCAAAATTGATTACGTTGCTACTCCAGATGATGACACTCCATTAGCATTAACGAATCATACCTATTTCAATTTAAATAGTTTCAAATCTAATGTAGAATGTCACAATGTAAGGTTAAATGCTTCTAAAAAACAAGTGTGGGATGAAACAGGTGCTGCTACAGGCGAAGTTGTTAGTGTCAAAGGTAAAGCAGATGATTTAAGAGAGGGGAAAAAGATCGGTGATGTACATATGGCTATGGGAGACGGTTTCGAACATTTTTATTTATTCGATGATCAGTCATTCAGCTTACAAGAAGTTGCAAATGTTTCTTGTCCAGAAAGCGGAAGGTCTTTAAAGGTGTCTACTACAGAGCCAGGTACACTTTTGTATACTGGTAAGTATACTTCAGACGAATTAAAGAGAGAGAATGGATTACAGTATGGGAAATATAGAGGTTTTTGCATCGAAACACACAGGTACCCAAATGGGCCTAATATTGTAGATTCACCAAAGTCAATTACAAAGAAAGGGGAAACTTTCGAAAGCACGACAATATTTAAACTGGCTTGGTAAAAACACAATTGTTAATAATAAACAGCGACTATATACTATTTAATATGATTACAGGAGTTTTATTCGCCATCTTGGCGGGGTTAATGTTAGGATTATATGCATTGCCAGAGAAATTTACAAAAGACTATGAATTTGAGAACACATGGAGTATGTTCTTTTTTATAAATACATTCATAGTTCCGAATATAATAGCTTTTACTTTGATTGACGGATTTGGTGATATTTTAGCATCCATTCCAAATAATATCCTAATTGCTATGGTTGTTTCTAGTGTCGCTTGGGGAATAGGAGCAATGATGTGGGGAAAAGCAATCAACTATATCGGACTCTCTTTAGGCTTTTCAATCTTTATAGGTACTATTATCTTAGTAGGTTCATTAATACCTTTCTTTGTTAACGAATTACCCGAAAATAATGTGTTCTTTACCATTTTAACAGGTTTGGCTGTCGTTTTAGTTGGTGTAATGGCTAATGGTAAAGCAGGTATCATTCGTCAAAAAGATGAAGAAGGAAAAGCTTCTGAAGGTGAAAAAGGAGGCTCTGTCATTACAGGTATTATGATTGCTATTGTAGGTGGTTTATTGGCTACAGGGTTCAGTTTTGCAAATACGTATGGTGCAGAGGTGATTAACGATGCGGTTGTTGCTAAGGGAAATGCTTCTTGGAAAAGCGCTATCGCTGTAATGTATGTGATTTATATGGCAGGTGGAGTAGCAATTGCACTATATTTTGCACAGCAATTGTCAGCTAAAAAATTATGGGCTAAGTTTAAAACCCCACATTTAGGGAACAATGTACTGATGACTACTATTATGGGAGTATTTAATTTCGTTGCTTCTGTAACCTTTGCATACGCAGCATTTTTGTTAGGCAAAGAACTAGGTGGAAGTGTAGGTTATGCAATATTTAATACTGCTTGCGTAGTTACAGCTATCGTTAGTGGTTTAATTACAAAAGAGTGGGTAAAGGCTTCTTCTAAAGCTAAGAATTCTTTGTATTTAGGGTTGTCTTGTATGGTAATCGGTATTATTATTATAGCATATTCGAATACCTTATAATAAGATTATTATAATACTTTAAATTATAAGGAAAAGGGTTTGATGGAATGTCAAGCCCTTTTTTTATTGATAATTTACAGTGGAAGTTAGCGCTGTCTCTCATAGAAGAACCTACTAGAACTAGTTTATTCATTTATTAATGAGGGTAAATTTTGATTCAACCACCTAGAACGTCTTAAGATAGCCGCGTGGGTTCCGTTAGGGATAATTATACAATTACTTATATTTTCAATGGGAAATACCAAGTCTTTAGATCCGTGAATGTGAATTAAATTTGGTATTGGTTGATTTTGATTCCAGAAAAGCACATTTTCAATTGCCCAATCTAAGTACCTTTTATCAAGAATGTTCAGGTATTTTTCATAGGCTTTAGCGGCTTTTTTGTTGGATTCGTTAAAAAATAAACGTTCCCAGGCATTTACTTTTTCTAACAATTTAGTAGGGAGTAGTTTATATAATTTAGTTTCACGAACAAATAGAAAGCGTTTTGGAAGTTCGTGTCTAGTTTTAATACTAGATATAATTACAACTTTTTTGACAGAAATATGTTTGCTCATTTCCTGAGCCATAATACCACCAAATGAAACACCTAATAACACTGTATTATTATGCTTAATAAAGGAGCACATTTTTTTTGCATAATCAGATATAGAATCTGTGCTTTCAGGAATGATCCACGGAATATAATGAAGTTCGAATTGTGCATAGGGGAGTTGGATAAATTCGAATATAGAAATACTGGCTCCTAAGCCAGGAATGCAATAAATATGTGTTTTGTTTTTTTCTGTTGCCATTGCAATAAGCTATCAGGTAACAATATATTATAATTGTACGCTTAAGGTAAATTTAACTTTTGGGCATAAAAAAACCAGCGCAACGCGCTGGTTTAATTTTATATATACTTTCTCTATATGATTAGAAAGAGTAGATAGCACCTAAAGTAGCTGAGAATAAACTGTCCTCATTTTTATCTTCGTCAGTGAAAACTTTTTCAGAAGCGAAATCAGCTCTTAATTCTGGCTTAATAGTTAAAGAACCAACACTAATTGAACCAGTTAATGTAGTTGCGAAAACATCAGCATCTCCCTTATCATCAATACCTCCGATTGCTCCTACACCAC
>CALFUO010000206.1 GCA_937929895.1 uncultured Aquimarina sp. | reverse complement strand
CTAGCATTTTTACAACTAATAAAATCGGAAATTGTGTTTTGAAGCATATTAGACGAAAAAGAAGTTTTTAAAGTAGCTGTAGTGTTACCAGTACTGTGATTATTAACGCTGCGTGTTTCTGAAACTGATTCTATGACAGCGTCCTCTACATTTTTAGAGCTTTCTTTTGCATTATTTTGTTGTTTTTTAGAGCAACTTACTAGTATAAACAAAGAGATACAACTTAGTTTTAAAATTTTCATATTAGAGTTTTTGTTGGAATATAAGGTAAACTTTGATTATTTCATGAAAGTATTTTTAGATATTAACATTTAGTCAATTTTAAATACTGGATATTTCCATGATTCTGGAAATAAAATCAATGAAACGTATCGCCCTACATATTGATTTAGATACTTTTTTCTCGTATGTCCAATCATACTTCTTTTTCAGTAATCATTTAGGCTTCCTCCTTTTCATCTTGTTGAAAACGAAGATAATCTTCAACGGTTTTGTTAACTGGAGGGATATCAGCTTCGGTAATCGTTTTTAGTAACTCTTCGGTTATCGGAGTAATAGAAACAATTCGATTTGCTTGATACTCTATAATCTTTTCAAAAAGATTTCGCGCTACACGAGCGTTCCCGAAAGACTTATGACGTTTTTCGTATAGCTTTTCAAAAATGAATAATAATTTTTCTTGAGCCTCTTCTGCAAGTACAAAATCATTCTTTTTACAGAATAGTTGAAAGATAGCTATTAACTCCCAAGGCTTATAATGTTCGAAGGTAAAGTATCGTGTAAAACGAGATTGTAACCCAGGATTTGATTCTATAAAGGTTTCCATTTCATCTGGATACCCCGCAACAATAACAACGAGGCTGTCTCTATGGTCTTCCATACTTTTTAAAAGTACCTCTACAGCTTCATTCCCAAAATCACGTTCGTTACCGTTTGCTAAAGAATAGGCTTCATCAATAAATAAAACACCATTCATAGCTGTTTTAAGGACTTCTTGAACCTTTAATGCTGTTTGACCAACATAACCAGCAACCATTCCCGTACGATCAGTTTCGACTAAATGCCCTTTTTCTAAATACCCTAAATGTTTATAGATTTTAGAAATCAAACGTGCTATAGTAGTTTTTCCTGTACCAGGAGACCCCATAAATACGGCATGTAGCGTATTTGTAACACTTTTAAGCCCTCTTTCTTCTCTAAGCTTTTGGACTTTTAAAAAGTTCGAAAGCTCAGAAATAGCTTGTTTTACATTCTCTAAACCGATAAGCTCTTCCAACTCGTCGAGAACATTTTCTAAAGTTTCGTTTTCATCTACTTCAGTTTGGCTTACACCAACTAATTCTTGCTTAGGATGCTTTAGTTTTTCCTGAATCTTCGTTAATTGCTCTTTCTCACTATCAGAAATCGTTCCATCAGATTTTGCCATTAATGATGCCACTCGATATAAAAAGGCACTAGCGTTTGAGAAATGAGAGCTATTTAAACGTTTTAATACACTTGGCAAAAGAAACTCATTTTCATAGGCATCCCCTAGATTGAAAAAGTTAGCTTCTTGTATCACCTTGATATTCTTATCAAAGTTTTCTCTTTTAACAAAATTGTTAATACGCTCGATACTCAAACTCGAGATAAGGTCTTGCCCTTGCAGTTTTTCGAAAAGAAAAGCCAAAGTGAACTTTAATCTATTTTCTGCAACTGTATTCTCTTTAGCATTTAATGGGTAAATAACATTAAATACTTTAATGATGTCATTGAGCACAACATGTTCAGCCTTAAAGACAATAGCCTCCTCACTAGAGGAAATAATACTGTTAACCGCATTCGAAAAGGCTTTATCATTGTTTAAGTCCTCTACAAGTTCTGTGATTTTTTCTCCCTCATTTTTTAAAATCTTGAGGAAGTCATGGTCGATATCAAAATTTTGATCGACACTTTCTTTTTCATTAAGGTACTCCTTAAACTTATTGGTAAAGTATTCTAAATCTTTTTGTTGATCCTTAGCTAATAGTTGCAGCTCTTTAATTAACATTTTAAATGAAAACAGGTGCTTCTCGATAAATTGCGCATCTAAGGCTACATCACTTGCTTTAAATAAAGCTAAAGGCAATACCTCTTTTTCATAATATATATGCTTACTAGTAACAAGTATGCTTAATACTTCTTTTTTTGCGTCTTTACTGTAGAGTAGGAGCAATTCGTCATTCTTAGCATTGTATGCAGGAAAGCTTTGGGAAATAGCAATTACCTTTAATGGATTTAGGCTTTTACCTTTAAAGAAATGAGCTTTGTCCTCATTTTCCAATTGAGAAAAGAAGTCATCTACTACTTTAAAATATTTCCTTGAAGTCATAAGCCTAAAATTTATCCCTTACTATCAATTTTCATCATTTCGTCTTCTACTATATGTACCTGTTCATCGAAATGTGTTAATCTCTTAGTATCGCGATCTCTTTTAAAAGGAAGATCGACGTGTATATGTTTAACAAAATTTGATGGAGCATGTTTCATGATAAAAATATCATCTGCCAAATACACCGCTTCTTGAATATCATGCGTTACAAATAGTATTGTGGGACTGAATTTTTCCCAAATCCCCAATAAAAGGTCTTGCATTTGCAATCTTGTCTTGATGTCCAAAGCCCCAAAAGGTTCATCCATTAATAGGATTTCTGGATTAGACATTAGGCTTCTCGCAATGGCTACACGTTGTAATTGCCCTCCCGATAGAATAGGGTATTGAGCAAACTTTTTATGATGTCCCTCAAGTCCAACCAATTGAATCATTTCCATGGCTTTCTCTTCACGTTCCTTTTTGGAAACCCCTTTAAACTTAAGCCCTAAGCTCACATTTTCTAGAACAGTCATCCAAGGCAATGAAGAGTATTGCTGAAATACCATACTCACACGATTCTCTTTAGTAACCGGTTTTCCTTTTACTAAAACTTTACCCGAAGTAGGAGTTTGTAATCCTGCTATATATCTAAGCAACGTAGATTTACCACAACCTGACATCCCCAGAATCGCAGCAAACTGACCTTGCATAGGTTTATCTTCAATAAGGAGATTAAGGTTTTCTATAATCTTTACCTTACCATTATCATAAGATTGAGAAACATTTTCTAACTGAATAATGTTTTCGGCAGGAGTCTCTTGAAATTGTATAGACATAATTAATGTTTATTCCCTTTACTTACATGTTTAAAAGGAAAGAGCATTTTATCTATAAAGACAAATAATCGATCCTGTAAAATTCCTATAATCACGATGATGATTAAAATAGCAAAGGCTTTATCAATACGGCTTTGACGTTTCGCAGTCCAAATCAACTCACCAATTCCACCTCCTTTATTTAACATTTCAGCAATGGTAATGTAGGTCCATGAAATAGCCGTTAACACACGTATATCATCAATAATTTTAGAGAACACGTAGGGTATATATACCGAAGTAATCGTTTGCCATGAAGTTGCTCCAAGGGTAAAGACAGTATTTAGATATACTTTTTCAACCTCGTCTATACGTTGTACCACAACAGGAATTAAATAGACGATAATACCAAAGGCTAAAAAAGATACTTTCATTTCACTGCCTAAACCTAACCACATGATAAATATACCTGTAACAGCAGTAAGCGGTATAAAACGATAAGAATCTACTATTTTGCTAAAAAGGCCTCTAAATAAAGGGATAAGACCCAATAGAAAACCAACTGGTATAGAAATTAAAATAGCTACTAAATAGCCCAGAAAATTCAGTTTAATAGAAAAGAATGTATTTCCTATAACATCATCTTTCTCATTTAACTCCGGAAAAGATTTGATGACTTTAATAGGGGAGGGAAGTAGAGGGTACACCTTTTCTTTTACTAAGCCATATTCCTCTAACTCTTCAACTTTTAACTTTTCTAATTGATCGTAGTTAGCAATTAAAAGTGAATCATTTTCATAGTACTTTCTTTGCGCTAAGGATAGCGAAGAAGGATCTATAGATGCATTTTGAGTAATTAGCTGTTTAGACAATGCTTCAGCTAAGAAAAACCAACACCCAATCAAGATAAGAATACCAGCAATGGTTAGTATTACCCTGTCTTTAGGTGTTAGGCTTCCTCTAAGTTCAAAATATTTTTTGAAACTCATTTTTAGTCTGCTACAAGTTCGAAGTCCGTTCTTCTATTCTTAGACTTACAAGCAGAGTTTTGGTTTCTTTCGCAACCTCTAACAGGTTTGTCAGGTCCATTACCATGAATGATAAATCTATTTACAGGCATATTGTGCTCGTTGATTAAGTAATCTGCAACAGATTTTGCTCTTTTCTTAGAAAGTGCAACATTCGACGTTCTATTACCAACGTTATCTGTATTCCCTTCAATACGAATACGTGTATTAGCAAATGCCTTAGCAATAGGAGTAAACTGTAAATCGATAAGTTGTTTAGCATTATCGTCTAAACGGAATTCACCTGTTCTAAAGCTAATACTTACCTTTTTAGTAGATAAAGACTCTTTGTACTCTGTTTTTTTATCAGCTACGCTAAAGCGTTTCCCTTGTTCTGAATTATGTTCTAATCCAGATAAAGCTGTTTTTGTAACTAAATCTTTTGTAGATACTAATCTCCAGCTTCTTGCACCTTTAGTATCGTAACCAAGAGCATTATATTTCACTTTCATTTTGTTATATAACTCTTCACCGGTAACACCACTATACGTTGGGTTCATTCCGAAGAAATTTTTGTTATCACCATGGGTAGTTAAACGTACGTTATTAATAGCATCGTAACAGAAATCTTCTGGTTGGGATAATCCTTCAGCTAAGATTTTGGCAGCTTTTCTTTTCTTGCTATCAGAACTATTTAATTCAGAAGCTCCAATCATCCAACCTTCATACAAGTCTTGTAATTGCGCTTTGTTCTTTTCTACAAATTCTTTTTTAGCGATGAAAACATCTGCAATGATATGTGTTGCATTTTTCGTGCTTTCTAATACTTTAGCTCCAGGCACTTTGCTAACACAGTCAGCATCATCTGGACTCCATACTACAGCTGCATCTACAGTATTACTTTTAAAAGCGTCTGCCGCATCGATAGCACTAGGTACTTCTACAATTTTTACATCTTTCGTAGTCATATCACTAGCTTCTAGCAACCAAATTAAGAAAGAGTGAGAAGGTGTCATTGGTGCTACAGCAATCTTTTTCCCTTTAAGATCACTTACATTTTTAATTCCTCTAGAAACTACGATAGCATCACCACCACGACTCCAATCTGCTTGGAATACTACTTGTGGTTGAAATTGAGTTAAACCAGCAACTTCTGTTGGGAAAGCATCGATAGTAGCCCACATTAAATCTATAGATCCATTTTTAAAAGCATCACGAGAAGCGTCAAAATCATCAATAACTTCAAAATTTACTTTGAATCCGTAATCTTTATAGAATCTTGATTTAGTATTCGCTTCAAAACCTTCATTAAAGTATTGTCCACCAGCGTAACCACCCCAAGTAACTACACCTACATTAATAACATCTTCATATCCATCTTTAGTCTTACCGAAGAGAGAACTATTTCCGCTACTATCATCTGAAGATTGAGCTGAAGATGTTACTTTTTCAAATTGTTTTTTAACCTCAGGGTTTCTTAACTGAGTCAGTAAATAATATATACCACCAACAACCGCAGCTACGATAAGTATTTTAGCGAATGGGGTTAATTTAGTTTTTGCCATGATTAATGTGCTGAGTTATTATATTTAAAATTTAAATAAGTCCGAGTACTGATTAGAATCGTGCTTTCCTTTAGAAATTGGAGCATCAAGATCTACGGAATGCTGATCGTGAATTAATAGGTCTTTTTCGTCTCCTAGAATGAAAGAAATACCATCTTTCTCCCATTTCTCTAGCATTTTAAGGCCATCTTCTTCGAAAATACCATTTTGTAGGTCAATAGAATCCATGAAACTAGAAGACATTTCCATGAAATGCTCCATTTCTCCAATTTTCATACTCACATCATCTGCAATAGCTTCTAAAGCACGATCGAACATTTCCTTCTTATCACTATTTCCAGAGATAATGTTCATTGCTGATTTCATTGCTGAGTGACTTGCTCGTATGGCTTTACGCTCTTGTTCTTTAACCATTACTTGATCTTCAATATCTTCTAGCATAAATTCTGAATGCTCATACATTTTGGTAAGCACGCGATACAAGATTTCAAGTTTTTTATAGAGACCGTCTAGTTTTAAGTTAGATTCTGTCAATCTACCAGCCTTTCTAGACTTTAAGATCATAACCCCTTTTTTATCTTTTTGCTTAGCAGCACTTGCTAATTTTAAGTTACTATTAATGCTTCTTTGGTTTTCAGCCATTATTTGCTGTAACCTTTTCATTTGACCTTTAAGAACCGCTATTTGCTGATTCATTTTCTTTAGGTTGCCTTTTAAATCATCTATATAATTCTTTAAAATACCAATCGGATCAATTTGAATAAAAATTCCTGTAATCCAACGCATAATAGATTTGTATACATAGTAGATTAAGTTCCTCATTTTAGGATCTAAAACCATATATATTAAAGCTGCTAAAACAGCTAATAAAACACCTAGATATAATGTATTTTCTACGATTTCTACTAAATAGGGTAGTACCTTATATAAACCATATAAAGCTCCAGCACCTATTAACCCCATAAAAAGCCCTCCCGTTTTACCTTCGGGTCTTTCCCAGAAAGTTTTAGGTTTTAGTGAATTGTTGTCCATTTTTATTTTAAGTATTTCTTCATTTTAATTACATCATCCTCAAATTGACTTTTAAGATGTGCATAGGATTGATTAAAGTCGTTTTGTGTTTTCTGAATTTTCGAATTGTCTTCTTCAACTTGCTTTTTCAAGTTTGCGATTTGCTCTTGATGCTTAGCAATTTCTTCTGTCAATTGTTTTATTTGTTCTGACTTGGTAAGTATGATATCGTTAAATTTTGTAATATCCTGTTCTCTACCAGAAACTTTACTATTGAATTGACCTTTTACAGTACCCGTAAATTCTTTATTTTCTTTGTCTAAAATTCCAATATAAAAATTAGCCGTCTCCATTAGTTTGTCTAATGTAACGCCCATTGTAGAAGCCGTTGCAAAAGCAGATCTATATTTGGTAGCCTCATCCATTGGCATTTTTTCTAATGCCTTCAAGGATTTTTTATACTCTAGGTAGTCAAAACCTTCAAGATTATTTTTTTCAATTGCTTGAAGTAATTTGTCTATAATCGCCGTATCGACAACGCCACTAACGTTTGTAGATGCTGATAATGTAACTTGTTGTGGAGTTGAGTCTTTCTCTTGTGTAGTGTCATCTTTAGCATTAGTCGCGGCTTGTTTAGCTTCTGAAGTTTCTTCTTCTTGAACTACGAAAAGTGACTTTAAATTCTTAAGCATATTCCTTAGTTAGAGTTGTATTTAAAGTTAGTACAAGGTAGGAATTATTTAAATATTCTATTCCATGCCCATGCCATAATTACTAACACTCCGAGGAACAATAGTAATAGGGTACTGAAACTCCCTATAAATATTACTCCAAAGAACATCTTTTGTAATATATAGGTCACGAAAAATGTCAACAAAATAAGTATAAACAATCCTGAAAGATTTTTGAACCCTGGGATTAATCGCATAGGGACAGTTTTATTGACCACAACTAGGCTTAAAATACAACCAATAATAGGAACGAAGTATGATAATACATCTAGGTTAAGCAAATTATATTTTAAAAAGAAAATATTATACATCGTAAGTACTGCCGATAATATAGCAGGTACGGATACTGCGTATATAATAGCCGAATAAAAATATTTTACTAGACCTTTAAAATTATGTGGCTTTACAAAAAGTAATCCTAGCAATGCTATTATAAAAATGAATATGAAATAGTTTAATATAAATCTAGGGTTACTTCCGAACCAATCAATAATTTGTTGAATTGTCATTTAAGATGATCTATGTTAAATAATACTTCCAAATATAACTAAAAGTACAATTCTCGCTCATTAATAATAAAGTACATAATGAAGTGATTTAAACTTTTTTTTGGAATTTTTTGAGTGCTATAGTGATAAATGCGATATAGTTGAATCCCAACCAACTAGCCTTTTCCCTATTTTGTTTCCCGTCAACTACCTTCCCGTCACGTTCCAACGTCTTCTCGCAACAACAATCTCTGCAATTTTGATTTTCCCACTTCCATCACAATCCTTTGCGTTGCAACCATCCCTTTTCTTCCCGCCTC
>CALFUO010000205.1 GCA_937929895.1 uncultured Aquimarina sp. | reverse complement strand
TGTTTTCGATCATAGTGTAGGACAAGTAGCTTCGTTCATGCCAGATGGTGGCGGCTATTCTACAATATTTCACGGTAAGGTAGTCGATATGTTCTATTTCCCTATTTGGGAAGGTATTCTACCAAGGTGGATACCTACTTTCGGAGGACAACACTTTACCTTTTTTAATGCTATTTTTAATGTTGCCGATTCGGCAATTTCAATTGCAGTAATCCTTTTAATTGCTTTTAATAAACAAGTTTTTCCAAAAGAAGCAGTGTAAATTCATTGATACCTGAATACAAGTAACCCTCATAATTTAGATATTATGAGGGTTACTTGTTTTTAGATAATGAAGTGATTTAAACTTTTTTAATAAAAAAACAGGGATGTATAAATTTATGTTTCTAGACTTAAATCCATTAACCATCCCTAATTATGTACAGTGTACTTGCTAAAGATACAATAGAAAAAGAGATTTTACCTTACCTACCACTTTCTAAACGAGGTTTCTCCCCAAGAGTATCTCTAGTTGAAATTATTAATTGCATTCTATACAAGCTTAAAACGGGAGTTCAATGGCATCAATTACCCGTAAAAGCTCTTTTTGAGAGTAAAGTATTGAGTTGGCAATCCGTTTATCACCATTATAGAAAATGGTGTAAGCTAGGAGCTTGGCGGAACTGTTGGATTCAACTTTTAAATAAATATAAAGCTTGTTTAGATTTATCCAGTAGTGATTTAGATGGCAGCCATACTACTGCCCTTCGTGGAGGAGAAAAAGTCGGATACCAAGGGCGCAAAAAAAGAAAGACTACCAATGCTTTGTATTTTACAGATAGACAAGGTTTACCCCTTGCAATGTCCGAGCCGACAAGTGGTAATCATAATGACCTATTTGACATAGAAATTCATTTTGAAGAAATAACAAATACATTGGAGCAAGCACAAATAAATATTGATGGCTTATTTTTAAATGCAGATGCTGGATTTGATTCCTTGAAACTTAGAAATAAATGTGAAAGTAAAGGAATAATAGCCAATTTTGCTAAAAACAAACGAAACAATTCCTGTACTGAAGATCGCTATTTTGATGATAAATTATATCAAGAACGCTATAGTATTGAAAGGACTAATGCTTGGATGGATAGTTATAGAAGCTTACTAAATCGTTTTGACACAACCATAACAAGCTGGTTAGGATTTAACTATATTGCATTCATGACAATAGCACTCAAAAAGTTCCAAAAAAAAGTTTAAATCACTTCAACAAAAAAGATCACGCCTTAAGACGTGATCCTTTTATTAAGTATACTTGTTATACTTTTATTCCGGAGCTAAAGTAACCTCTAACCTCTCTAATTCCGGAGTAATCGGGATTTGATATCCTAAACGAGAATTATCCTCTATATGGAAAGCTTCTACAAGCATCATATCTTCATCAGTTCCCATTTCTGGTAGCGGAGTTTCTGAAGTTACATAACATTGACAAGAAGCACACATCGCCATTCCTCCACAAGTACCTTCTACAGATAATTCGTAAGCCTTATAAACCTCCATTAGATTCATTGCCATATCTATTGGGGCTATACCTCGTGTACTACTACCTCACGATCTGTTATTTTTATAATAACGTCAGACATTTTATTATTCTCTATTATTAAACTAAATCTTTGTTTTTCGAACCGCAAAAATAGTTCCGAAAACTCAGATATAGAAATTTTTTAACCGGACAGCAATTTCAGAAAATATATTTTCTGAAATTTTTAGTTTCAAAAATTCACAAGACACTCTAAATAAGGTGCGAAATACTAATTATCATTTATAAAACTTTCAGATATTAGTAATTTCCTTCATAAAGAATATTAGCAAAACTTATTTTAAATCTTGGATTCCTTGAATTTATAGAAAAGTTATCATTTAAAGCCTAAAATTGGTGATTTGGTATAGTTTTTTTAGATAATTATAGTGCTGGTTATGGTGTAGAACAATTAATTTCGTCTTTTCGATAAACTTATTAAAGATAGAGATTTGAAAAATACAGTTATGGCTTTTAGAAACTATACAGTCAGCATTTTTTGTATATTAACATTTTTTATTACAAAAGGACAAGATCTTTCTAATGGTGTCTTAAACACAGAAAGATCAAAAAAAGTCTTAACTCAAGGTTGGAAGTTTCATTTAGGGAATCCCAATAAGGATTTCTATAAAGTAAAAACAGAAAAATTAGATTGGGACGAAGTTACGGTTCCTCATACACTAAAACTAACATCGTTAACACTAGACAATCTAAAAGATGAAAAAACACAACTAGTTTTTCAGAGAAATGTAGGTTGGTATAGAAGAGATGTTAAAATCGAAAAATCGAATCGAAAAGTATACTTAGAATTCGAAGGAGCACACCAAATTACCGATTTGTGGATTAACGGAGAGCATGTAGGTAAACACAGTATAGGTGGGTATACTCCTTTTCATTTTGATATAACGAACTTTGTTAAAAAAGGGAGTGTTAACGAAATTACATTGTTGGTAGATAATAGAAGAAGTGATGTTATACCTCCTGATCCAGGTCCTTTTGATTATGTAAAGTTTAGTGGGCTGTATAGAGATGTATTTTTGGTAGAAAAATCCCCTGTCCATGTAACTTTTAATTGGGAAAGTGCTACTTCTGGAGTACATATAACGTCACCGTCGATAGACCCTGTAAATAAAAATGCAACGATCAATGTTAAAACAGCTATAAAAAACGAAACTCAAAAGATTAAGGAGTGCTCTTTAGTTACAAGAATTATAGATAAAGAAGGAATTGTTGTTTTAAAGCTTAGGGATACACAAAACATTCTA
Organism: uncultured Aquimarina sp.; assembly: GCA_937929895.1. GTDB lineage: Bacteria > Bacteroidota > Bacteroidia > Flavobacteriales > Flavobacteriaceae > Aquimarina. The sequence goes on along the minus strand of CALFUO010000205.1, from coordinate 2,703 downwards.
CCAAGTCAAGAATATCAATTCAATCAAATAGGAAGTTTAGAAGACAATGTTCATTTTTGGGGAATAGATAATCCTTATTTGTATAGAGTAAACAGTGTTTTGGAAATAGAAGGAAAGCCTGTAGATTTTATTGAAAATAAGCTAGGGCTTCGGAAGTTTGAATTGGATGAAAAACGAGGTTTTTTACTAAACGGTAAACCGATTAAACTTATTGGAGCAAATCGACATCAACATTACCCTTACATTGGTGATGCCGTTCCAAATTCATTGCATCGTAAAGATATTTTACAGTTCAAAGAATTTGGTTTTAATATAATTAGAACAGCACATTACCCACAAGATAATGCGCTTATAGATGCTTGTGACGAATTGGGTGTGTTAGTATATGAAGAAGTGCCTACTTGGATATCAATCTCTTCTAATCCCGAATGGTGGAATAACTTAGAGAAGGCAGCAAGAGCAATGATTAGAAACCATAGAAATCACCCATCTGTTGTAATATGGGGAGGAGGACTAAATCATAGAGGATATGTACCTCGAGTACACAATATCGTTAAACAAGAAGACCCCAATCGCTTAACAGCATCACAAGGAGCTCGTTGGACGGGTTGGCAAAGTTCGGGCTTAACCGATATTAATGCCAATATGTTATACGGACCTTTTATTTGGGATCGTTCGGAACCCATGTTTGCTATGGAAGGAAAACATGGACCACAAGCTGTAGCACCATTTAAAAGAGATATTTTAATGACTGGATTGATTTCTTGGACAGCACATGCTTACCACACTTTTCATCCTACGCACGCAAGGGCAAACGACAAGAGAGATCGTACACGTAGTGGCATGATGACACTTTTTAGATATCCAAGACCTTCTTTAGATTGGTATAAAACAGAGCTGTTAGATACTCCTTTCATTTCTATAAGAGACAGTTGGGATACTACGACTGAAGAAAAAGGTTTAACAATTTATAGTAATGCAGAAAAAATAAAATTATTTATTAACGATAAATTGGCAGAAACATTAGTACCAAGTACCGACACTATTTATAAAGGGCTATCACACCCTCCTTTTGTAGTAGATAATATTAAATACGAAAAAGGTATTTTAAGAGCAACAGGGATATATAGCGATACTCTAAAAATAGAAACAACAAAAAGAACACCTTCGGCAGCAACACAGATTAAGTTATTTGCAGATGTAGCAAATAGAAAAATAATCGCAGACGGCAATGATATCGTTATGGTTTATGCTAAAGTAGTCGATAAAAACGAAGAAGTATTGGTTGATACAGATACAGATGTAACGTTTTCTATAGAAAAAGGAGACGCTAGTATTGTCGGTGACAGTAGCAATATCAATGCTAATCCAATGTTTACAGAATACGGAGTAGCACCTGCTATGATTCGTATAGGTAAGACACCTGGTGAAATAGTTGTAAAAGCTACTAGTAAAAAACTAGATTCAGACAAAATACGTTTTAATAGTACGAAATTTAACGAGGATATACTATTTACACAATCAGAACCTATTTACGATTTTAAGAAAGAAAGAGTAGATATGGGAGCTCCAGATCAATTAATACAATTTGGTTGGAATATTTGGTTTGGTTCTGATAATAAGAAAAGTACCTACAAAAGTACTGTATTTGAAAATACAGAAATCTCGATAATAGCCCCCTCTAAAGAAGGTGTTTTACGTTGGTTAGGAGAAATGAATGTGATAGGAAAATATGCGTATGCTTTCGGTGATGGAGTTATCGGGTTTGATAATAAGGGTATTGATTTAGAATTTAAAAACTTACCTAAAGGAAACTATAAATTAGAGGTGTGGCACCATGCACCAAGAACAAATTCTGATCTTATGGACCCTAATAAAGAGAAATTAAAGAAACTTAAAACTTATAAATTGCCTTATGATACTTCGTTATCCATATCTTCTTCAGCTATGAATAATACTGTAACAACAAAAGTCACAGAAGGAAAGGAAATGCAATGGGATTTACCAGGAAAAAGTGTAATTACATTTAAATCGGACGGGAACAAATCGACAATTAATTTTAAAAGCCTTTTAGGGAAAGGTATTTGGATTAATGCTTTTGAACTGAGCGAACAGAAATAAATCTCTATAGAACTTTATCAAAACTGGTACAAGACAGTGTATAAACATAGCTAAAAGTGTTTTACCCAAAATTTTGTTTATATTTATGAAGACCGCCAAATTTTTAATTTGGCTTTAAAAATAAAAAACTAAAATTCGGCTCTGTATTAATCCGAAAATTTAGTGTCATTTTACACGCTATGTTTTATACATAAATCTGTTGTACTTAATTATGAAAAATCCTTTCTGGAAGATAGAATCTGTACTAAAACTATTACTTATACCCTTTTCCCTATTTCTGATTATTGTTTCAATTTCACTGATGTTATTTAATGAAAAAGACGGATATATAATTAGTCTATTCTTAATTCCATTAGGAATAACATTATGTGCTTACTCAGTGAAATATGCTATGAAAATCAACAAATCTTTCAAAAATGATTTAATAGCATATCTGAATGATTTAGCCATCCCCTGTTTTTTAATCGAATGTAAAACTGAGTTGATTTTGATTTAATGGTGGTATCGGAGTTTGTGTTTTGTGCCTAGCTCTGGTTGGCATTAGTAGAATTGACACAATTCTACTCACTTTATAATAGATAA
>CALFUO010000204.1 GCA_937929895.1 uncultured Aquimarina sp. | reverse complement strand
CAGTAAATAAAGTAGCACCATCTTCTAACATTTGTTGTACACTTTGTGTCCATTTTACAGGAGCTGTCAATTGAGCAATTAAGTTCTTCTTAATTTCCTCTGCATCCGTTACTGCTGTAGTAGGTACATTTTGATAAATTGGACAAGTAGGCTCGCTAAAAGTAGTTGCTTCGATTGCAGCTGCTAACTCTTCTCCAGCAGGAGCCATAAATGGAGAATGGAAACCTCCGCTTACAGGTAATACCAAAGCACGACGTGCTCCTTTTTCTTTCGCAATTTCACAAGCTTTTTCAATAGCAGCGACACTACCAGAAATTACCAATTGCCCTGGGCAGTTATAGTTTGCAGGTACCACATCAGCACCTACTTCATCACAGATTGTTTCGACAATAGCATCTTCTAAACCTAAGATGGCAGCCATAGTAGACTCCGATAATTCACAAGCCTTTTGCATTGCTAAAGCACGTTTAGACACTAAAGTCAATCCGTCTTCGAAAGATAAAACTCCGTTAGCTACTAATGCAGAAAATTCACCTAAAGAGTGACCAGCTACCATTTCTGGTTTAAAGTCGTCTCCTAATACTTTACTTAAGATGACAGAGTGTAAAAAGATAGCTGGTTGTGTAACCTTAGTTTCTTTCAACTGCTCTTTAGTTCCTTCGAACATAATATCTGTAATCGAAAAGCCTAAAATTTCATTCGCTTTTTCGAATAACTCTTTTGCTACTTCAGAAGTTTCATAAAGGTCTTTTCCCATACCCACAAATTGAGCACCTTGACCTGGAAAAACATATGCTTTCATAGTTCTTATTGTTAAGAGCGCAAAAGTAAAGAAATCCTAATGGTTCTATCTCCCTATCTTTTAAAATTACTATGCATGCCTAGTATTTGCAATTTTAGTTTTCTAAGCTTGGGTGAATCTCGTTGTACCTCTAAGTCCTGTAATTTTTTAATTAAAGTCTGTGGGATAATATATTTAAGATATTTGAATTTGTTGTTTTCATAGTCCCATTCTATAAAGTCAATAAGTTCGTGTAATTGACTGTGTACGATTTACTAATCATTATCGAAGTCTTTCTGCTAAGTCGATCAACCTTACAAACTCTGCTCGATAACCAAATTCGTCATTCGATTTACTTACTTTCGCTAATAATTTGATATCCTTAAAACTAAAATCTCCTTTATACTCAGAGTTTCGTAATTGCATACCAAAACTAGCTACAGCACTCGAAAATCTGAAGTTTTCAGAAGTAGCATCTTCAGTAACAATACTGTTGTAGATCGGTTGTGAAATTAAAGTACTCTTCTTACCCTTAGGTTGTTTGTAACGAAATTTGACAGTGGCGATTTCATTGTTTAATTCAGAACTTGATTTAGTTTTTTGATATTTTAAAGGTTGCGAACCAGATGTAGTTTCTTTTTTAGGTACAATTTCATACAAAGCAGTAACCGTGTGTCCAGCTCCTAATTCACCAGCATCTTTTTTGTCATCTGCAAAATCTTCGGCATTCAGTTTTCTGTTTTCGTAACCTATCAATCGGTAACTTTCTACATGGTTTGGGTTAAATTCGACCTGAATTTTCACATCTTTTGCAATGGTATGCAATGTGCCCCCGAACTCTTGTACGAATACTTTTTGAGCTTCTAATAGATTATCGATATAAGCGTAGTTTCCATTTCCCTTATCTGCGATAGTTTCCATTTTAGAATCTTTATAATTTCCCATTCCGAAGCCAGTAACCGAAATAAAAATATCTTGATCGCGATGTGCCTTGATAAGGTTTTCCATAGCTAGATCAGAAGAAGCGCCCACGTTAAAATCACCATCTGTAGCTAAGATGATACGGTTGTTTCCGTTTTTGATAAAGTTTTCTTTGGCAACTTTATAAGCTAGTTTTAGACCTTTGCCTCCTGCTGTACTTCCGCCAGCCGCTAGATTATCTAAAGCCGCAATAATTTTTTCCTTGTTGTTTCCCGAAGTCGATTTTAAGGCAAGACCCGAATTACCAGCATATACTACAATGGCAATACGGTCCTTTTTACGCATTTGATTTACCAATAAAGTGAAAGCCTTTTTTAGAAGTGGAAGTTTATTGTGGCTATCCATAGAACCCGAAACATCAATTAAGAATACGAGGTTGTTAGCTGGTGCTTCTTCCAAGTCTATATTTTTTCCTTGAATCCCTAAGTGCAATAAATAGTGGTCTTTATTCCAAGGGCAAGTAGCCAATTCTTGATAGATCGAAAAAGGATGTTCGTCCTTAGGTTGTGGGTAATCGTAATTAAAATAATTGATCATTTCCTCGATACGAACTGCATCAGCTGGTGGTTGATTCCCATTCATTAAAAAACGTCTCATATTGCTATAGGAAGCCGCATCCACATCTATCGAAAAAGTCGAAAGCGGTGTTTGGGTTGGATGTTTAAACCCATTTTCTTCAACTCGTGCGTAGCTTTCGTTAGTGGAGATCTTTTCTTTAGCTATAATAGCAGAAGGAGCTGAATAACCATAAATATTAGAGGGGTAGTTACCATTACTTAAAGTATTTGCCCCTCGAATTTGTACGTTGATTTTGGCTCCTGGTATTCTAGAACCTTGTGTTACAAGTGCACCAGAGACTTGCCCTTGAAGTGCTTCCTCAACATTTGGAACAGCAATATTTTTAAGATCTTCGGCTTTAATAGCAGGAACACCAGAACAAGAAAACTCTCTTTTTCTCTGTTTTTGATAACCAACTACGACTACTTCATCTAAAGAATTTTGCTCAATTTTTAGATCAATGTTGATTGTCGGATTAGTGCCTACTTTGATTTTCTGTGTAAAGAAACCCACAAAGGTGAAAACTAAAGTTTCTCCCGTGGCTACTTGAATTTCATATTTTCCATCGAAATCGGTTAATGTACTTCTATCTTTTTTGCCTTCTATGGTAATTTCTACACCAGGTAAAGGGAGTGCGTCTCCAGTAACAATTCCTGAAACTATCAATTGCTGAGAAAAGACAGTAAATGATCCCACTAAAAAAAGTAATGTGAATAGTATTTTCATGGTATTATGGTTTAAGTGATACAATCTTTTACTAGATAGGATGCAGTTGTTTTTAGAATTCCATAAAATATTTTTGAAAAAAATGGGGTATTAGGTATCGGGTATCAGATTTCAGTAAAAAGAACACTAGCATCCGAAACTTTAGAAGATAGACCGTTTCACTGTAAGAGAATAGAAAATAGACTTTTATATATCAATACATTGGACGTTTTGGTCTAAGACTTTTTCAATTCATCTTAGAAAATATATTTTCCAAAATTTTTAGCTTCAAAAATTCACAAGACACCCGACATCTAATATTTTCCTATATTGCTCTAAGTGAAGTTTCGTAAAAAGCATACCAGTAAACAGTCTGACGAATATTTGGTACAGGAGTACCAACAAAGCGGCAATCTCGAAGTGCTAGGAATGCTTTACGAGCGTTATATGCCTCTGGTTTATGGAGTCTGTTTAAAATATTTAAAGAATAGAAACAATAGTCAAGATGCGGTAACACAAATATTCGAGGTATTGATAGAGCAGGTTAGACAACACGATATAAAGGTGTTTAAAAGCTGGTTGTATGGAGTGACTCGTAATTATTGTTTAATGCAACTGCGGAGTCAACATACACAGAAATCGAAGATGTTTGTACTGTCTGAAACTTCATTTATGGAAAATACCAAAGAAGAGCATCTTATAGATGAAGAAGCTATGGTTTTAGATAAACAAACCATAGCGTTGAATAAATGTTTGTCAACGTTAAAAGAGATGCAGCGCAAATGTGTTGAGGCATTTTTCTTCGAAGAAAAGTGTTACCAAGAAATTGCTTCGGAAATGAAAATCGAAGAAAAGCAAGTAAAAAGTAGCTTGCAAAATGGAAAACGAAACTTAAAAATATGCCTTCAGAAATCAGAGAAGGTAAACTATGCTTAAAGAGAAAATAACATATCGAAACCTTATCCAATATTTGAAGGGGAAACTTTCGAACAAAGAACGCTATATGGTTGAGAAGGAAATTTTAGAAGATCCTTTTTTACAAGATGCTTTAGAGGGTTTCGAAACGATAGATATAAATACTCTAGAAAGTGATATTACCTTATTAAATCAGCAAATAGAGCAACAATCTAACATAATTAAATCTTCTTCGTTTTATGTTTACTCTATTGCAGCTTCAGTACTTGTACTAATTGGATTATCATTTTGGTGGTTTTCGAATAGGAAATCAATAGTTGATACTCAAATTGTCTATGAAGATGCTAAAGAAGAAATTTTATACAAAGAATTAGATTCAATATTAAATACTCCAACAGAGATTGTTTTTAGTGCAGTAGAAAAAGAAATACCTACACCTTCTATAGCTGTTTCAAAATCAAAACATATTCAAAAAGAGATAGAAGAAAAAGAGGAAGTTGTTCTCGAAGAAATAGAAGCGAACATAAAAGAAATTACAGAAGAAGAGGTGGCATTCGAACAAGCTACAGAAGTAGTTGTTGTTGATATAGAAAAGCCAGTGATTCGAAGTTCAAGTCCAGTAATAGAAGCTAGTGATGCTAGTTTGAAAAAAAGTTATGAGCCAAATATTGCTACGACTACGACTAGCTTAACTAATACAGAAGCATTTTCTCGAAGATCAAAGATTATAGACAAGGGGTTAGAGGAGGTTCGTGTAACAGGAAAAGTTACTGCCGTAGGGAAACCTCTAGCCGATGTTGCTGTGATTGTTAAAGGAGAGATGGATAAAATTACCGAAACAGATTCAAACGGTAATTATAGCATGATAACCACAAAAGGATCTACCTTAAGTTTCTTTTTTATTGGTTACGAAAGAAAAGAAATATTAGTTGAAAATAGTTTGACCATAGATGTAGAACTTACGGAAGAGGTTGTAGAAGCATTATTACAGGCGGGTCAGGTAACTTATAATACCGAAGGTAGAGAAAGTCTAGAGCAAATCGATGCAATTCCCTTTAACCATACTTTAGAAGCGTTTAAAAAATGGGTAAAAATTGAATTAAAATCTCAATATCCAGATATTCTTCTTCGCAAGAATGTTACGCTTCAAATCGATATTAATGAAAACGGAATAATAACACAAGTTATATTACTTTCTAATCTTTCTAAACAAACCCAAAAGGCTTTAAAGAAAGTTGTAAAATCTAGTCCAGATTGGACACCAGCGCAAACAACCGGTGAAGAAGATATTCCGAGTAGGGTTATTCTGACAATTGGCTTCGGAGCATAACTTTTTGTATTGTTTGGTATCGTTTTTGCTAATTACCCATTCATTCCTTTAGTGATATTAAACAACTTACTTATGAAGAAGAGTACAATAATCCTTTTAGCTGTTTATTTATGTAGCCACATCAGTTTCGGTCAGTCTACCGAAGAACTCCCTACTACAAATAAAGAAGAGGAGTTAAGTAAGAAAATTGAAGAGCTCAATCAATTATATGCGATTCTTAAAAAACAAATTGATAGCGCTAATGAACAGCTAGATAATAGAGTGCAATCTATTGATAGTAAATTCGAAAAGCTATCAGAAAGTATTAATAGATCTTACAGTAAAATAGATAATAGAACGGGATCTATAGAGTCTAAATTGAAGATTAGCGAAAAGGAGAAAATTCGAAATTTTACGACTAGTGTAGATCGAAATATAGAAATCCAAGAGAACTTTTCGTTGTATATCAAGTTCTACGGAGATAAATACAGTCAACTTGATGAAAAGGTGACAAGTGAAGAATTATCATTAGAACTAAGAAGAATAATCAATCCACAATCGGGTTCTTTAGGGTTTAAGTTGAGTGATACTTTATACAATATTCTTTCGAAAAATCTTTCGAATATGGTCGATGAGGTTATGATCGACAAGAAAGATAAAAAGGATCATGTTAAGGAGAGAATCAATAATACGGTAAATGTTGTAACCTCTATTTTAGACAACAAAGTTGTGAATGATGTTACTGGTATTATTCCGTATGCATATAATATCAAAAGTTTAATAGCAACCGTTTCGGGCTTAGTGATCAATCTTTTCGATAAAAAAAATCTAAAGAATAAATACGAAGAAAGGCTAACAGAAAAGGTAGCAGATTATCAGAATAAAGTGATTTCAGATTTACAGCCAATTATCTCGTTTTACGATAACATTGCCAAGTTAGATAATGAATACCAAATTACATTGCAGACTATTCGAAATGAAGTTGATATTTTAGGCATCGAATTAAGAGAATTTTGTTTGTCGATGGAAGTTCCTCTGCAAAAGATTCATCCAACACAACCGATTGACGAGGATAATAGTTTAAGGCAAATTACCATTCAGATGTCGGATCTTTTTGAAGAGCTTAAAAATGATACTCAAATCAACAAAAACAACTTAGCCATGTTGACGAATATTTCATTAGAGATTAAAAATAGATCAAGAGACTTATACAATCGCTATAGAGAAATTCAAGAAAACAAGATCAATGCGAATAATGAGTTTGTAAAAGAATTTGGCTTAATTGTAAAAAACAGCAAAGTGTCTTTAAATACTTCGGATCTAACAAAAACCTTAAGTAATAAAAATATCCAGCTATTAGAAAAGATGGAAAACAATCACATCATAGATAAAATTGAATTCGAAAAATATTTGAATCGAATTTCGGAGTTGAATTAGTTGTGTTGTTTTTTATATCACTTCGAAACCTTCACAGAATAACTCGTAAACGTGTTTCCCCCAATATTAAAATGAACATCATAAATTCCTTTATGTCTAAAAGCATAAGAAACTTTTATAAGCTCGCCATCTCTTATTACTTCAGCGTCTAAAGGTTGATCGTTTGTTATCATTGAAATCACAGGGGTTTTAGATAATACCTGATGTCTACATAACTTGAATTTGAATTCAGAAAGAGTTCCTTTTTTTGCCTCTACAAAAATAGTTTTAGGATGCATCGGAGTAATATGATTATCGAAAGCACCATCATAAATAATAGGGCCATCTACAAATGCCTCGAAAATGATTGGGTGCTTTAGTAGAGTCCATTTCTTGTTTAAAGGTAAATGACTATGGGCAAAGATTTCTGGGGATGCCAGAAAATAAGAATCCTGATATTCGAAGATAAATTTGTCTTCATTCACAAAGAAATAACCACTAGCTAAAGTAGCATCGCATAAATACCATTTATCATTAAGTTTTACAGCGTTCCAAGAATGATTAGGGACATCAATATTAGGAAATGGATGGTTACTGGTTTTTAAGTACCCATTAATAATTTCACTTTCTATTCCGACCATTAAAGCCATTTCATGGATTAGATAGGCATAACCCGTGCATATTGTAGACTTGTTTAATAAAGATTCATTAAAAGATTTTCTGTTAAAAGAAGAATTCCAAGTAGTATAGGCTAAACTATCCGAACGATATTTTCTTCTCTTACGCATTACTTTATCTACTAATCGATCACTTGCCGAAATATTAGTACTTACCCAAGTGAAAATAGCACGAAATTTATCCACCTCATTATCGAATTGATGCGTTAATCGATAACTGAGTTGAGGTAGTTGTTTTAAACTATAGCCTTTAAAAATCTTAGCGATGCTATCGGGTTTAGAAAAGTCCCTTTCAGAAATATTGAAAGATTGACTTTGGATGCTAAAAAAGAATAAAAGAATAAAGAAGAAGAGTAGTTGTTTCATCGTACAAGGATTAGTAATTAGATTGCTAGTAATAAACTGATACGCTTTAAACCATAAAATGCGGCATAAATATTTAGAAATTAATTTTCGCTTTTTTAAGGCGTAAAATTAAAGCATAGCACTAGTTACGGTTTCATTTTGAAACGAAGAAAAAGTAGAAAAGTAAACTTAATATATGTTGCATTTTATGGTTTAAATCGTATGATAATATTAGTTCCTGTTTTTATTCTAATACAACGTCATCCTGACTTGTTTCAGGGTCTCATTCTGTTTAAGATAGATGAGATGCTGAAATAAATTCAGCATGACGTTGCCTTGAAATTCTAACTAAAAAGAGCCTTACTCCTTAGTCTTCTTTTTCTTCCAATGCGATCTTTTTGATTTGAAGTTCCCGCTTATAGCTATATCTCCACATAGAACTACTTCGTTAGTTTCGACTATATTTACCTCTAAATTGATCACATTAAGTTCATCTTCATCAATGACATGTTTGGTAGATTTAAAGCCTAAATAGTGAAAAAGCAATACATCACCCTTTTTCAATAATTTAGGGAAAGTGAACTCTCCTTCTGCATTAGTTATAGTACCTATTTTGCTTCCTTGTAATATAACATCTACCCCAGGAATAGATTGCCCATCATCACCAATAACAATACCAGATACAGTTCTGTCATTTTCGGTAGTTGTTTTTTGTGGAGAAATAACACTTTGAGCTGCTGTATTAAAAATCCCTAATAGCATCATTAATACTATTATACTTCTTGTGAAAACATGTTTTGCTAAAGAGGTTTTTAGATCCTTTTTCATAATTTTTTTGAATTAATGGTTCATAGAAATAGCTTCAACCCTTCTTAGTAAAGAATAAACCGAAAGCCTTTTCTAATAAGATGCGCTACTTCATAAGATTCCATAAAAAAAATAAGGTCATCTAGAAAGCTTCTCTAGATGACCTTATTTTTTTATTATTTGAAGACTATTTTATTGAATAACCATTTTAGGTTTTTTAGCGGCTTTCTCAACAAGTTTATTGTGTAGGTCTTCGTAGAATTTTAGACGTTGTTTTTGGTAAGGGTCAGCTTGCAGCCAAATACAAGGCTGATTATCCTTATTCCAGTCATTCCAAAGTGCGGCTAGTTCTTTACGTTTTTTAGAACTCTTTTTTAGGATATCATTTGACTCATAAGGATCATTTTCCATATCGTATAATTCGGGTCCTAAAGACTTATTATTTAAAAGATATTTGGCTTCAGGGGTACGAATAGCCCATTTTCCAGGTTCTGTTTTCCAATATAACTCTTTGTGAGGAGTACCATTTTTTTCTCCATTAAAATAGGGGATTAAATTTTTCCCCTCTAACGGTTTTCCATTAGTCAAACCGCCACCAAGTGCAACAGTTGTCGCAGCAATATCTAAAGCAGAAACTAATCCATCAAATTTCTGAGCTTTTTTTATACCAGCTGGCCAATGCACAATAAAAGGAACATGAGAACCACCTTCTCTCATACTTCCTTTTCCATCTCTAAAAGGCCCACTATCGCTATATACACGTTTAACTCTTTTACTTAGATGCGAAGCCGCACCTCCGTTATCAGATAAGAAGAAAATAACCGTGTTATCAAATTTTCCGGATTTTTTTAAAGCATCGATTACCAAGCCAATACCCTGATCCATTTCATCGATCATTGCAGCATAGGTACGACGTCTTTTATTTTCGATATGACTATACTTCTTTATCGTATTTGCAGGGGCTTCTAATGGGCCGTGTGGAGCGTTATAAGCTAGATATAGCATAAATGGTTTTTCCGATTCACTCACGAATTTAGCGGCGTCTTTACTTAAAGCAGTAGTCAAGTATTCATTAAACTCAGCAGCATTATCGTTACGCATCAAAGGCCAGTAACCTCCTTCGTTTGCAGAGTAATGCGGGCGCTCTTTACCTTTTACTTTTAAAGGAGTAAGCGTAGTAACATTCTTAGGAAAATAGGTGTGCCCACCAGATAGAAATCCATAGAAGTAATCGAATCCTCTATTGTTGGGGTGAAAATGGTACGCAGCACCAAGGTGCCATTTTCCAATAATTCCTGTAGTATATCCAGCTCCTTTCAAGCGTTTAGCAAAAGTTTGTTCTGTTAATGGTAACCCGCTATGCATATCGTAGAACGAATTGGTAAGGTTGATATTCATCCCGAATCGAGCTTGATATCTTCCTGTAATTAACCCAGATCTCGAAGGGCCACAATAAGGGTGTGTTACATATCCGTTAGTAACTTCGACTCCATTTTTTGCTAAAGTGTCAATATTAGGAGTTTTAATATCTTTTGAACCGGTATACCCTAAATCGCCATACCCTAAATCGTCGGCAAGGATTACTAAAAAGTTTGGTTTTTCTTGAGCCTTCAGTTGTAATAAACTACTAAAAAGGAAGAGCAGAAATAGTGTTTTTCTAAATAAATAAGATGTCATGTGTTTTTGTTTTTCGATGAGTTTTATTGTTGGTTGATTGCTAGTTTACCGTCTCTAATTCTAAGGTATTCCTTAAACATAGCAGCAACTCTTTTTTTGTATTTCTGTTGACCAATTAAATTGGTCTCAGAGGTTTCTTTTATATTTTCTGCTAAATTGTAAAGACCTGTAGGATTTCTAGTAGCAAAAGTTTTATCCTTTTTATCGTATTTCATCACTAGTTTCCAATTCCCGTCTCTAAAAGCTGTTTCTCCCGAAGTTCCTCCTTGGAATAAAGCTGTCTTTCTACTCTGTGCTTTAGCAGAGCCCTTAACTAGAGGGAGAAAGTTAAAAGAATCTTTTGCAGTATTTTCTGGAACATTCATTTGGGCAGCATCTGCAATAGTTGCTAAAATATCAGTACCCGAAATGATATTGTTCACGGCCTTATTCGAAGGGATTTTATTGGGCCAAGAAACTATAAAAGGAATTCTGTGACCTCCTTCTGTAATGGTGTTTTTACTTCCTGTATAAATATCACTACTACGGTGTCCTGCTTTTATGCTTTCTTGTCTTTTTAGACCTCCATTGTCAGATGTAAAAATAAATAAAGTATTATCGTAAGCCCCTTTAGCTTTTAAAGCCTTTACTATAAGCCCTATTTGGGCATCTAAGTCCCGAACCATGTCTAAATGAGGAGATGGTGTTGCTCCTTTAATTTTTATTCCATCTAAAGAAGCCATTGGTGCATGTGGGGTGTGTACCGCTTGCGAACAATAATACAAGAAGAATGGTTGGTCTTTCTTTGTGTTTTTGATAAAGTTAGTAGCCTTTTTTGATATCAATCCTCCTATAACGTACGGATTCCAATTGGTGTCCCCTAACCCTGGTACTTTGTCTAATCTTAAACCTAATTTTTTGTAGGTATCGTTATTGACATAACCAATTTTAGAAGATTTTTTTAAAGGGAATAATTTTTCATTTTCATAGACTGCAAAAGGGGCAGCCTGTATTCCTGCAGGAAGCATAAAACTATAATCAAACCCCATTTCCTTGGGGCCTTCTGCTTCCATTCGAGAAATGTCTATATCTAGAATAGGTCTCTTATTAAGTTTTTTCGGAAGGTCAGCAGCATTTATCTTAACGACTGGTTTATCTAATTTTTTCCATTTTCCACCAAGATGCCATTTTCCAATAAATCCTGTTTGGTAGCCTGCTTTTTTCATGATTCTACCCAAAGTAGCGTCAGTTTTCTTGATAGGAGATTTTCTATAAACACTCCAAACACCCCAAGGCGCGTAACTATGATAAGTATTTTGCCCTGTCATAATGCTATATCGAGTAGGTGCACACAAAGCAGTCGGTGAGTGCCCATCTGTAAAATAAGTCCCCGAATTCATTAAAGCATCAATATTCGGAGTTTCAACTATAATGTTGTCCGAATGTAATCTTCGATAACCCGAAATATCACCAAGTCCTATATCATCTGCTAAAATGACTACAACATTTGGTTTCGTTTCTTGTGCTAGAGTATTGAAGAACAGTGTAAAAGGAAGTAAGAATAAAAATAATCGATTCATACGTATTATTGTTTATAGTAATATTACATAAAGTAACATGTACCTGACAATTAGAAATACATATATTATTTGGAAAAACACATATCTTTCACAAAATCGCAACTTGTTTGTAAATTCGGGGGATTGTATATGAAAATTAGTCCCTGTTGAAAATAGAACTTAATCATCAAATAGCTGTTTTAGATGCCTCTGGAGCCATATTTCTAGAGAGTCATAAAATATTACTAATCGCCGATGTACACTTAGGAAAAGTCTCTCACTTTCGTAAGCATGGAAGTGCAGTTCCTGTGGCTATAGTAGCAGATAATTTTGAAAAGCTAGACGCTGTAGTATCGAAATTTGAACCTAAAATAATTTGTTTTCTAGGAGATCTTTTTCATAGTGATTATAACACAGAATGGTTGTTTTTTGAAGCTTGGATAAAACAATATCCTAAAATTTACTTTCAGCTAGTAGTGGGGAATCATGATATTATAGATTCGAATAAATTTTTAGATCTAGGTATCAGAATTGTCGATAGCTTAGAGGTAGAACAATTATTTTTAACGCACGAACCTACAGAAAAAGAAGGATACTTAAACCTTTGTGGTCATATTCATCCAGCAGTTCAATTACATGGTAAAGGAAAACAATTTTTAAAACTATCCTGCTTTTACAAAACACGTCATCAATTAATTCTCCCTGCTTTTGGAGGGTTTACAGGTAGATTTGTGTTAAATATTAATGAAGCAGAATCAGTTTTTGGTATTGCAGAACAAGAAATAATACAGTTAAAATAACAAGTGTTTAAAAATATTGTCCGATACCAAAGACAAGTCCTCCATCTTCGGCTACACCACTTCCGTTGAGTTTAAAGCCATAATCGATTCGCACTACAGCATTAAAAATACGTTTATGAATAAAACGGATTCCAATACCAGGATACACTTTAAGATTATCTTGTTTAAATAAATCTCCAATATCTTGTCCGACCCCTCTAAGGGTGGCTACATCCAAAAAAGTATTTGATTGCAATACAAACCAATTCTTTTCTATAAATGTATGTCGATATTCGGTGTTAAATGCAGCCGAAGCAGTCCCACGAGCTATAGTATTTCCACCTCCTCTTACGTTGATTTGATTGTCTATAACCACAGGGACAAAATACGAATCATCGACCTCATTACTCAAAGTAAGTTGCAAGCGAGAAGCCCAATTACCCTTACGTCCAATGCGTTTGTATATGCTAGAGGTATTTGTTAAAATAAATTCAGTTTGAAGACTTCCTTCCCCACCCACAAAGTATTGTCCCAAGAAGTTATTTTGGAATCCTTTCAATTGATGGTATTCGATATCAATATCAACATAATCATAAATAGTGCTAAACATAGTTTTACTGATAGAAGGTTCAGGAGCATTTTCTTTACCTATGTTTTGTGGATCACCTTCTATTATTCGATATTCTTCTTCGAATATTTTGGTTCGAAATTCAAATCTATTATTGAAATCTTTTTCGTAAAACAAAGTCAATTCGGGTCCCCGTCTGGTATACGTATAATTAACTTGTTGGGTAGGGAAATAGATAGGTTGCTGTGTGGTAAGGTCTTGGTAATTGATACCTAAACCTAATTTGTTCGTGATCAAATAGGGGTGATTTAAAAATATTCCAAAAGAGTCAAAAACTTCACGTTGATAGAAACCTCCGAAAGTAATATTTCGTCCGAGTCCATTGAACTCAAATAAAGAAGTACGAAAAGAAAAGCTATCGTCATTGGCCTGACCGATATTTAATCCAGGAATAATAGAAAAGTTCTCTACGATATCATAATTTACTAAAACACCTTTAAGGGTTTCTTTTACCGAGTATTCTGCATGAGCAATTCCATCGAGTCTTTTAAGCCGATCGATATCTAATTGAATTTTCTCTTTGTCTAATTGCTGTCCTATTTTAGTTTTTATCAAACGATATAAAAAATCAGACTTTGTTTTTTTGTTACCCGTAAAAGTAAGTTCCGAAATGATCTTTTCGGTTTGCTGTTCTTGGCTATAAATACAGGAGTAAAATGATATTGAAATCAAACAAAGAAAATAGAAGAGATGTTTCATGATATTCGACTTTATACTTAAAGAGTCGAATGTTTTTGAAATTCTTACTGTTAGGTGTTCTTTTTTAATGTTGTTTTTATGAATTAAATGGATTCTTTGAAATATATGAATTGTAGTAGCGCTTATCTCCAGTAACTTCTTTTCCTAACCAATTTGGTTTCAAGAAGTTTTCGTGCTCGTCGTTTAATTCTACTTCGGCAAGCGTAAGGCCATTGTTTTTTCCGTGAAATTCATCCACTTCGTAAACATGACTCCCTAAAGGAATTTTGTAACGTACCTTTTCAATTATTCCTACTTCACAAAGTGGAAGTAATTGTTCGGCATCCTTGACAGAAATTTCTTTTTCCCATTCGAATCTAGTCGTACCAGATGTATTTCCTTTTCCTTTGATTGTTAAAAAAGCTTTTTCTCCTTTAATACGAACACGTACAGTGCGTTCGGGAGTACTATTCAAATAAGCCTGTACAATTCGTGTTTGTTTCGAAGCTTCTTTCTTAAAAGCATCAGAGTTTACTAAAAACTTACGTTCGATCTCTTGCATAACTGAAGTTGGTAAAATATTATTTATTATCCGCAATAAAGTTCCGAAATTTGAGATTCATAATTCTCAACATATCGATACTTCAAGAAAAATAATCCATGTAGATATGGATGCATTTTATGCTTCTGTAGAGCAACACGACAACCCTGATCTTAAAGGGAAAGCTATTGCTGTTGGAGGAAGTGGTAATCGAGGAGTAATTAGCGCAGCGAGTTACGAGGCTCGAAAATTTGGGGTTCGTAGTGCTATGAGTAGTGTTGTAGCCAAGAAATTATGTCCAGAACTTATTTTTGTAAAGCATAATTTCGAACGTTATAAAGAGGTTTCACAACAAGTGCGCTCAATTTTTTTAGAATATACCGATTTGGTAGAGCCCTTATCTTTAGACGAAGCTTATCTAGATGTAACAGTAAATAAAAAAGGAAACCCAAGTGCAACTTTAATAGCAGAGGAAATAAGATTGAAAATTTTCGAAAAGACGGGGTTAACTGCCTCTGCCGGGATTTCTATAAATAAATTTATAGCCAAAATTGCAAGTGATTATAACAAACCAAACGGTCAAAAAACGGTAGCCCCAGGTGAGGTTATCAAGTTTTTAGAAGAATTAGATATCAAAAAATTCTATGGAGTAGGGAAGGTGACGCAAAAGAAAATGTATGCTTTAGGTATTTATACAGGGGCAGACTTAAAACAAAAATCTGAAGCATTTTTAGAAGAACGTTTCGGGAAATCGGGACCCCATTACTTTCGAATTGTAAGAGGTATACATAACAGTCCCGTAAAACCTACTCGAGTTCGAAAGTCTGTAGGTGCCGAACGAACATTTGGAGAAAATATTCCTTCAGAAATTTATATAGAAGAACGCATAAAAGAATTATCAGAGGAAATTGAAAGAAGACTCTTGAAAAGTAAAGTAGCAGGAAAGACAATTACCTTAAAAATTAAGTATCGAGATTTTAAAGTACAAACACGTTCTAAAACATTAGGACTTTATATCTCTGATGCAAACCTAATTTTTGAAGAAGCAAAGAAATTACTATACCAAGAAAAGATTAGAGATTCTGTACGTTTATTAGGCTTATCGTTTTCAAATTTAAACAACAAAAAACTGGAGTCTAAAGAAACGAAAACTAAAGATGTCGATGTGCAGTTGACCTTTAGATTTTAGAAACTTTTACGGTATAGCTCGTGAAAGTGTTATTATTTATGTTAAAATGAACATCGTAAACACCTTTGTTTTTAAAAGCATATGATACCCTAACAATATCATCTTCAAGTATGATATCTGGTTTTAATTCTTTCCCATCACTTACCATAGAGATATTTGGAGTGTCTTTTACTTTGGATTCAAATAGTTGAAATAAAAACTCTATTTTGTTGTTTTTCACAGTTTCTACACCGATACTTTTAGGAGAAATAGGGACAATATGTTGAGTGAAAGCATAGCTGTATATTATAGGTCCATCTACAAAATCGTCAAAAGTGAAAGTGTTTTCTAAGAGATTCCAGTGTTTTTCAATAGGGAAATGACTTCTTCTAAAGATCTCAGGAGAAGCCAGAAAGTATCCATCTTTAAAATCGAAGACAAAAGTCCCAATATTTTCATAAAAATAGCCACTAGCAAGGGTAGCATCACATAGAAACCATTTGCCGTCTAACTGCACAGCATTCCAAGAATGATTAGGGACATCGATTTCTGGGAAGGGGTAAGTACTAGATTTTAAATACCCATCTATTATTTTTGTTTTTATGCCGGCCATTAAAGCCATTTCGTTAACGAGGTAGGCATACCCACTACAAACAGTCGATTTATTCTCAATCAATTCTGTAAAGAACTTTTTGTTGAACGAATTGTTCCAGTTCGAGAAAGCCAAACTATCAGATCTATACTTATGTCTTTTACGACTTACTTTTCGAATGAACTGATTGTTGCAAGAAATATTAGAGCTTACCCATGTAAAGATAGCTCGAAACTTTTCTACATCTTTTTCTAGGTGATGTGTTAACCGATAGGTGAGTTGAGGTATTTTTTTGAGACTATACCCTTTATAAACTGTAGCGATACTATCAGCCTTAGAGAAATTAGTGTCAACAAAAAAAGAAGATTGACTTCTTGCTATTGATAATAAAAGCAAGAAACATACTAATAATAGTTGCTTCATACTACTTTGGAAACTTAGTTTTTTTAGATCTTTTCTTCCAGTACGATTTCTTTGATTTGAAGTTTTTTACCACTGCAACTTCTCCCATTATACATAAGTTAGAAGGTTTTAATGCTATGTTTAGTTTGGGGTATAGAGCTTTTTGTAATTGTGTTTCATTATTATTTGTAACCGAAATAATGTGGTTTTGTATTTTGTAACCCGCATGATAAAACACTAATTCGTCACCTTCTTTTAGTAAGGAAGGAAAAGTATACTTTCCTTCAAAATCGGTAATCGTATTTAGGTTAGTGTTTTTCAAGGTTACATTCACTCCTGGGATAGGTATCCCTTCTGCGGTTACTACTCCTGAAACCGACTTTACTTTAGGTGTTTTTTGTGTTATTATTGTCGAAGTTTTTTCTATTTCTAGACGTTCTACTTGAATAGTCGTATTCGTTTCTTGAGCTGCTATTTCTGTAGCACCTAATAAACTAGCCGAAATGCCTAAAGCCCCAGTAGTCCAAATTTTTTGAGCACTAGATAACTTCTGTTGATTGGTTTGATATGTTTTTAGTTGCTCGGGTAAAAATTGCCCGCAAGTTTTTTGCCCATCATAATTTTTAAAATAATCACGAATTTCTACATCACTCATTTTAGAAAAGTCAATGACTTCTTTTTGGCAGCTTTTGCAAAAACTTCCATTGGAGGTTTTCGTAAAACTCTCTTTCTGCTCATTACAAGGATTATGTATCGAAAGTTCGAAATATTTTTTCATCATTAAAATGAATATAGTTGCTACGTAATTTCAGGAGAATTTTACAACTATCCAAGTATCCTTGGTTTCAATTTATACGGTTTGCTGATAAGAGTTTCGTATAAATATATAGGAAATCACTAGCATCCGAAACTTTAGAATATAGACCGTTTCACTGAAAGAGAAGAGCAAATAGACTTTTATATATCAATACATTGGACGTTTT
>CALFUO010000203.1 GCA_937929895.1 uncultured Aquimarina sp. | reverse complement strand
CTTCAGATTCCACCTCGCGATGGACACCCTTGCCTGAGCCTAGTGGTTGGTGATTACAAACCCCCACAGCGGACTTTCACCACCTAGATAATTACCACGCACGGCACACCAAAAAAAAAGACCACTAAAAAGTGGTCTCGTTTTAAATTTACTTAAAACTTATTTTACATTCTATAAGCTAAAGATAATTGTACATAGTGATTTTTAGCTGTTCCTGAAAAGTTACTACCTTCAATTCTTGTTGCGTCTATCGCATCAGAAATACCATATGCAGCTCTAGCATTTACGCTAATATTATCTGTAATCTCATAACCAACACCTCCCGTTACAGAAAATTGAAATGTCTCATAATTATCTTGTCTTTCCCATTCCCAAATACGAATACCTGCCTGAGGCCCTACCGACAATACTAATTTTTTAAAGTGTAAATTCAAAAACACAGGCAACTGTAATACATTAACTTTTAATCGATCTTCAGAACTTGCCCCCTGAACACCTGTATTAACACCTGTTACTTTGGTACGTTCTCCTTGGGCAGAATATTGAAGTTCTGGTTGTATTGACCATTTTTCAGATAAAAAATACTGTGCAAAAAAACCAGCCATAAAACCAATTCTAGCATCTTTATCTTTATCTACGATTAATCCCGATACCCCATCATCGAATTCTAATTCACTATAGTTCGCTCCAATTCTAAACCCATATCTATTTTCTTCTTGGGCTTGTAATGAAACTCCAACAAATAAAAGTCCCATTAATATAAAAAGTGTTTTTCTAGTCATTATTTTACTATTTGCATTATATAATTCTACTATAAACTAAAATCAAAACAGCTAAATATCAGATGTTTACACAGTTAAAAGTAACTATTTTTATTGACACAACAATCTAAATATCAGATAAATAAACCTATTCTCCTTTATCCAATCGATATAAGCTCTTAATAATACCATCTGCTAAACCGATTTTAGGAACATATATATTTTGTGCTTTGCTCCATTTCATCGCAAATAAAAATATTTCTGCTGCCGGAACAATAACGTCCGCTCGATCAAAATTCAAATTTAACTCCCAGATGCGTTCCTCGTATGTAAGCGCCTTTAATTTCTTGTAATATTCGACCAAATACATATATGATAGAGGTTTGCCATTAGAAGTCCCACTTGTTTTAAAAATATTATTGATATTTCCTCCGGAACCGATCAACGCAATACTTTCGAAATCCTTCGTATGTTTTTCAATCCATTTTTGCACTTCTATCCATCTCGATTCAGGTACAAGATTATTTAACAAACGAACTGTACCTAAAGGAAACGACTTAGAAGCCACTTTTTTTCCTTCAAGATATACTGTAAATTCAGTACTCCCACCACCAACATCAACATACAAGTAATTCTCGTCTTTACTGGTTAATTCGTGTAAATCGGTCATTGCAATTATAGAAGCCTCATCATTACCGTCTATTATATCTATTTGGATCCCAGATTTCTTCTCTATTTTATCTACGATCTCACTACCATTTTCAGCATTACGCATTGCCGAAGTGGCACACGCCCTATAGTTTACCACTCCATGTGTTTCCATAAGAAGCGCATAAGATTTCATCGTATCTACTAAACGTTTAGCATTTGTTTTAGATACTTTTCCTTCCAAAAACACATCTGCCCCTAAACGAATAGGAACACGAACTAAACTAGTTTTTTTAAATCTTGGCTTTTCACCTTTTTTTGTAGTGACAGACCCTACTAACAATCTTACCGCATTAGACCCAATATCTATCGCTCCATATTTTCTAATTTCTATCAAAATACTCTAACTTAAATTCTTGTAATACTCATATAATGTAATTTGAGACCTATTATATGGTTTGCCATCTTTTACATATTCATTTCTCTGATGCTCATCTAATATTCTTGCCTTTACATTATCTGTCCAACAAATTTCAAAGGTATCCATTAATTGCTTTTTAACATTTTCATCGAAAATTGGACAACCTACTTCTACCCTTCTATCTAAATTCCTTGTCATCCAATCTGCTGATGATATATACACCTTTGGCTCTCCCCCATTACCAAAAATAAACAAGCGAGGATGCTCTAAAAATTTATCCACTACACTTATCACTTTAATATTCTCGCTCATTCCTTGTACACCAGGAATCAAACAACACATCCCGCGGATTATTAAGTCTACCCTCACCCCAACATTACTGGCTTCATAAAGCTTATCGATCATATCATGATCTGTAAGGCTATTTAGTTTGATACGAATATAAGCCTCTTTGCCTGCCAATTTATTTTGAACCTCCGTACTAATTAACTTTGAAAAAGTCTTTCTTGCATAATGAGGTGACACAACTAAATGGCGATAACGATTCACTTTATAGTTTATTTCAAAGAAATTAAAGACCTTGCTTAAATCCTTTAAAATAGCAACATTACTAGTAAACAAGGTATAATCTGTATAAACCTTAGCCGTAGATTCATTAAAATTTCCTGTACTAATAAAGCCATAACGCTTTATTTTCCCATTTTCATTACGCTCTACTACACAGGTTTTAGAATGCACCTTTAACCCCGGAACACCAAACACCAACTTCACCCCTTCTTCTTGCATGATCTCGGCATACTTGATGTTGTTTTCTTCATCAAAACGTGCTCTTAGTTCAATCTGTACCGTTACCTCTTTTCCGTTTTTAGCTGCATTAATCAAAGCATTGGCTACTTGAGAAATACTTGAAAGTCGATAAATAGTAATTTTTATATTTCGGACTTTTGGATCAATAGCAGCCTCTCTTAGAAAGTTAATCACATAAGAAAAACTTTGGTATGGTGTATAGATCAAATAGTCTTTGTAAGCTATTGTTTTAAAAATACTACCTGAGGTTTCCAAACCTTTCACTGGTAAAGGCCTTATCCTTTGATAGGTCAACTCCTCATGCCCCAATGTAGGGAAACTCATATAATCTCGACGGTTATGATACCTCCCTCCTGGTATCAAACTATCTGTTTCGTCAATTTCTAGCTTATGTAACAAAAACTGTAAAGTTTCCTCGTCAATAGTTTTATCATACACAAAGCGCACAGGATTACCATCTCTTCTATGGTGCACACTATTTGATATTTTCTCGATAAAACTTTTCTTAAAATCACTATCGATATCTAATTCCGCATCTCGAGTGATTTTAATCATATGAGCGGTACAATCTACATATTCGAAAATATTGAAGATTTCCTCCATACAATAACGAATCAAATCGTCTATGATAATGACAGCCTGAGAACCATCTTCTTCTTTTGGTAAAACCACAAAGCGATTGATTGTAGTTGGAATCTCAATTAAGGCAAAGATCTTATTTCTTACTTCTCCATTCTCAAAATCCAAGCTATCCTCGTCTAAGGTTAATTTTATCGAGAGGTAAACTGCTTTATCTTTTAGGTGTGGAAATTTATCAAATTCATCCAACATAAAAGTCATCAACAAAGGGCGAACCTTTTCCTTAAAATAAGCCTTTAAATATTCATGCTGACTAGGTCTAACCTGATGCTCTTTTATAACATGAATACCATGCTTACCTAACTCTTCTTGAATATGACGAATAATCAGCAGACTTTTGGTTTGTTGTTCTATTACAATACTCGTAATTTCTTCTAACAACAAGCGAGCCTCCTTACCGTATAAAGCCCGTTTTCCGGTCTTACCTGCAGTTACAATTCGCTGAACTGCCGCATAGCGCACTCGAAAAAATTCATCTAAATTATTCGAAAAGATTCCAATAAAGCGCAAACGCTCTAACAAAGGAACAGTTTCGTCTTCTGCCTCTTGTAAAACACGAGCATTAAATTGTAACCAACTTAAATCTCGGTTGATGTACTGATATAAATTTCTAGACATGTTAGAGGCTATTTAAAGTCTTTAGGAACTAATTTTAAAATTGTTTCTCCCTGGGCAAATTCGGCCCAAGAATTTATATTAAACTGAACACCAACAACCCCACATGTTGGTAGATTTTTTAACTGCAAATTTCCAAACACATTTACCACTCCCGTAAAGGCAGGGTTATGACCAAACAAAGCCACTTTATCTAAATCATCAGGAAGCTTCTTAATAAACTTTAAGACTCCTCTTCCATCAAAATCATATAAATCGTCTGTATATTCAATAATTTCTTCTGGGATTTCTAAGGTATGTGTAAGTATAGAACACGTAATTTCAGCTCGTTTTGCAGTACTAGAAAATACTTTCTCTATAGCCAAATCTTCTTTCTGTAATGCTTCCGCGATCAATTTAGCATCACTATACCCTCTATCATTCAAACCCCTTTCTTTATCTGTGACTGGTTCATTCCACGAGGATTTTGCATGTCTTACGAAGTAAATTGTCTTCATAAAAAACTTTTAACGTTAATAGTTATTGATTTTTTTCAAGGACTTAAACGATCTTTTGACCAACAATCATCTCCATTTATATATAAAATACGATCGTGTAATCGATTAGGTCTACCCTGCCAAAACTCTATACTTATTGGCGCTACAACAAAACCTCCCCAATGCGGAGGTTTTGGCACCTTTTTATCTTTATACTCCAACTCTAAAGTCTTCAGGTTTTCTTCAAGAACAGATCTATCAGATATCACTGCACTCTGATCCGAAGCCCACGCCCCTAGTTGACTGCCTTGCGGTCTAGAATGAAAGTATTTGGTACTCTCTTCTTCACTTTCTCTAATAGCTTTTCCTTTCACAATCACCTGACGCTCTAGATTGGGCCAAAAAAAGGACAAGCAGATATTAGGGTTAGCTAAAATAGCCTTCCCCTTCTCCGAATTGTAGTTGGTATAAAACACAAAACCTTTTTCACTATATTTTTTCAAAAGCACCACACGTGACTTAGGAAAACCATCTAAACCTATTGTTGAAATTGTCATGGCATTCGGCTCTTCGACACCACCTGCCTGCTCTACTTCTTCGAACCATTGTTGAAATAACTCGAAAGGAGCCACCGGAAGATATTCTTCTTCTAAAACATACTTGTCGTATGACTTTCTATAGTCCGTTAAACTATTTTTCATTTTCTAAAAATACGAACTATATAGGGGAAAAAGTATTTTTGCAAAGGTGATTTAACAGGAAAAATTCAAGGCACTATTACTCAATAAAAAAGCACCATTTAAAGAGTATTATGGCGTTACCACAAGGGTCGGGCTTTTCGCTAATACTCCTCGTACTTCCTTACAGTCAGGCTGCATAAAGCGCATAAGCCGATGAACGCCGCATCAGTTTCACTTGCGTGTCCGCATGTCCGAGGCTTTCCCAGACATCGGTATCATAGCCATAAACCCGCCACGCATCGCCCTCGGACAC
>CALFUO010000202.1 GCA_937929895.1 uncultured Aquimarina sp. | reverse complement strand
TTTATATAGAATAGTTAAAAATTATGAAATATCTATTAGGAGCCTTATTGGCAATCTTTTTAAATTTTAGTATTCAGGCTAAAGAATCGAAATTTGGTGAGTTATCGTTTAAAAAAGCGGTTAACCTAAGTGGTAAGCAACGAATGCTTTCTCAGAGAATAGCAAAAATATTTGTCCTTAAATATATTGGAGCAAATGGTTTAAATATTGAGAGAGATCTGAAATCATCACAAATTTTGTTTGAAAGAAATTTGAATATTTTAGAAGAAAACGGAAAGTCTCAAAGTGCTAAGGTTAAGGCGAAAATCCATATGGAAAGTAGAGAATGGTCTCGTTTTAAAGCTGCATTAAATGATGATAAAGAAAGTTTAGAAGATATATTAACAAAAGCAGAAGAGCTTTTAAGAAAGTGTCACGAGCTTGTATTAGCAATCGAAGAAGCATCTAATTATACAAAACAAATTTCGTATGATAGTGCTACCAGTCAATTGCGTGTGCAAACTATTAATAAGGCTGGGCATCAACGTATGTTATCTCAGAAAATGTGTTTGTATTATGCTGCTTGCAGAGCATTTAAAGATAATAATAAGGCGCAAAATGCAAAAAAAGTATATATGGGTATCTATGCAGAGATGAATAAGGTGATTAACGATCTTATGGTAAGTGAATTCAATGATTCTAAAATAGATTTAACAATTTCTGAAATCTTAAATACATTTGAGTCTATAGAGAGTGATAAGAAGCATTTTTTGGACAATAAAATTCCTTTGTTAACCATTTTGCAGACTTCCGATAAAATGTTGAATGAGTTTAATAAATTGACTAATCTTTATAGTATAAGTAACTAGCTAGAGTTTAGTTATGATTTTTAAGAAAGCACCAAAAAAGGGATTACTTATTTGAAGTAATCCCTTTTTTTGTGAGTTAGTATCACTAGCATCCGAAACTTTAGAATAAAGACCGTTTCACTGAAAGAGAATAGAAAATAGACTTTTATATCAATATTTTAGACGTTTTTACCAAAGATTTTTAGCTCTGAGAATTTACAAGACACTCTAAATAAAATATTTAATATTAATTATCATTGGTGTCCGATTGAAATTTTCTAAAAATCTGACAAGGCTTTTAAACATTGACTTTAAGATAGTTTTTGAAATTCAAAGCATGTTTTCGATTTATATCAAAGAAATCTGTTTGTGTTTAAAACAAACAATAAAAATCAGTTGTTTTCAGTGTGTTATGGACACAATCTTGATTCCTGTTTCTTGAAGCGAAGCGATCTTCAATCTTTATCGGACACTAATGATTAATTATCATATCTAAAACTTTCGGATGCTAGTAAAAAACAATTATAACAGTTAAATATTAACGTAACTTTTTTAGGTTAGTTTGTATACTTAGTCTTTTAGTTTTGATTTGCAAAATACCCCATTGTGGGTATTTTATTTGAGTGTATATATGTGCACTTTTGAGAAAATCGAAATTACATGAAATCAAAACTACTTTTACTCGCTTCTCTTGTTTCATTTATATTTACTCAGGCTCAGGTATCTAATTTTGTTAGTGGTCTAGATCAACCCAATAGGTTAATTATTGATAATAATATATTATATGTTAAAGGAGTTGAAACACCAGGTCAGGTAATTCAAATAGATCTTAATGCGTCATCGCCTGTGGCAAGTGTTTTGTTTAATAGTCTTCCCTCTAGTGCGGATCCTATCGGTATTGGTAATATCATAAAGCAAGGAGATATTATTTATTTTTCTTATATAAATGATAATACAGGTGAAAGTACCTTAGCTAGTTTCAATATCAATACCCCAACAGTGTTAACTAACATCGCATCTGGTTTGGGTTTTGTCGCTGCACTTGACATATACAATGATGAGGTTTATTTTACCGATGAAGACCTATCAGGAGGGGGAACAACGGTAAAAAAAGTTGATGTAACTGTTAGTAATCCAACAATCGATATAGTGATTAGCGGTTTAACAAACCCACAGGATATGGAATTTAATGGGAGTGTCCTATATATTGGAGATAAGGATGCTGGTGGAACAGGAGTTATTTACTCGGTGGATGTTTCTTTGATGACCCCAATATTAAATACATTTATTAGTGATGTAAATGCTAGAGGGGTTTATGTTTATGATGATTTTTTATATTTTTCTGATGCTGGAGTTATTAAAAAAGCCTCTTTTTTAGATCCTTCTAATGTTACTACAGTAGCTATGGATACGGGTGATACCACTGACTTTTTAAGAGATGTAGTAATTTCTAATAATAGGCTATATATGCCTCAAGAGAATTTTGGTAAGATTGTTAGCAAAGAAGATCCTGCTTCTCTTGTGACTGTAGTAGACCCTATAGATAGTGGTTCTACGGGATTCGAATTGGATGGTAATGACTTATACTATGCAAGTAGTAATGGTGAAATCTCTAAAATAGATATATCTTCTGCTTCGCCATCGATAACTAATGTATTGTCTGGCTTAAATGAGCCAGAAGGATTATTGTTAAATGGTAACGAACTGTATTTTTCACAGGCAGGTAGTAATAAAATTTCCAAAATAGATATTACTGCTACTATACCTGTAATAACAGATGTGGTTACAGGTCTTAGTGAACCCGGATATTTAGCTTTAAATGGTAATGAATTGTATATATCAGAATTAGGTGCAGGCAAAATCTCGAAAATTGATATAACCAGTTCTTTACCCACTTCTGCAACAGATGTAATTATAGGTTTAAGCCTACCACTTGATTTAGAATTTAATGGTAATGATTTGTATTTCACGCAAGTTGATGCAAATAAAGTGTCTCGAATAAATATTAACAATCCTTCCTCGACACTTATTGATGTGGTTACAGGATTAAGTAAGCCGCTACAACTAGAGTTAGTAGGAAATGATTTATTTATCACAGAAAACGATGCCAATAAAATTTCTAAAATTGATGTTACTACTAGTTTTCCGGCAAATGCTATCGATGTATTAACAGGGATTAATTCTGGGGGTATTATTGCTGATGCAAATAATTTATTTTTTGATAAGAGGTCCTCTACTAGTGTGGGTCTGGGTGAAATTTCTAAAATTGATGTATCATCTCTTACACTTTCTTCTTTTGAAAGCGTTGTTGCAGACAATCATAATAAGTATTATATATACCCCAATCCTGCTGTTGACTATATTTTAGTGTCGGGGGCTGATAACAATGGTAATTACCGTATTTATAATGTTTTAGGGATGACTATTCTTAATGAGTCTTTTTCTAATACCAATAAAATCGATGTTAGTGATTTGCCTAAAGGGATGTATATCTTAAATTATAACGACTCAAATACGTTTAAGTTTATCAAAAAATAGTGTTTGGTATGTATTATAACAGCAATTCGAAAATAATATAATCGAAAAAAACAATAAGTATATTTCACTAGTACAACTATAGTATTTTCGAATTGCTATTAGAAAGCCTCTTCTACATTGTAGATTGTTAGATTAAGAAGCCTATCGAAATAGGCTTCTTTAAACCCAATCCTACTGCTGTTGGTTTTAAAAGTTTCCTTTGAAACCTAAGCGTAGCTTTTTAATGATATCTTCCATATAAAGGATAGACCATATTAAATTGTCAGAATCTGCATACGAAATAAATTCACTAAGAATATTAGAGTTCGTTGTCGATAGCTTTTTTTCTGTGGTTTTATACTTGTATAAGAGCTTGTTGTTATGGGTATCGTTTCTAATACCAACATCTTCTAGTTTTTGATCGGGTTTTGTTGTCAAAGCGATGAAAGGTAGCACAGTGGTTAACTCTTTGTTTCTTTCTAGGTAAATTGTTGCTAATTCCCCTTTACTCGCGTCTTCTAGATCATCGATCGTATGGAATTTGTTAACTCTATCTAATTTTCCAAAGAAAGTTTTAGTCGTCGTCTGTGCGCTAAGTTGTGTTAACCCTGCTAATGCAATAGTCAAGATTATTAATATTCGGGTATTCATGTAAGTCGTTTTTGTAATTGATTAGTTATAGCATTGTTTTGTATGTGTGTTTCTTTAAGACAAAAGAGGGGTGGTCTTCGTCTGTAGGATTGGCATACATATCCTTTGCATCTTTAAAGTACTTGGTGAATTTGTTTTTATGAAACATTTTATTGTTTTTAATCACTTCGGGATATTTGGTTTTTAATCCGACTTCACTAATATTAAAAACATTGTTTGTAAAGCTAATATTTCGATCTACCTGCGATTGTTTCTTAAATGAACTATCTAATCTAATCCCATTAGAAAAGCCAGAAATACAAGAAGAATCTATGGATAATCGAGCTAACTTTTTAGCTGAAATAGCTGGGTGAATGAATTGAATATTTTCTTGATCAGCTAAGTTAACAATCGTCGCATTTTTTACGCGAAGGGTAGAAAGTGCAGCTTCCGAAGAGAACCCTTCTTGTTTGTTATAGCCGTCTATTTCTATTGCATAAGATCCGCTAGTGTCTGATATATATGGGTGTCTAATAGATACAATTTCATTAAGACTACCAATAAAGCCGTTGGCAATGTCATAATCATCGTCTTTGGCTTTGTAAGAGATTAAGTGGTTAAAGTTACCTGTACCACCAAACCACTCGAAAGAATCATCGGAAGAATAGCTAATTTGTACATTTTCGATAACAGTGTTCGAACCAATTCCGCAAAGTGTCA
This sequence comes from uncultured Aquimarina sp., assembly GCA_937929895.1. Taxonomy (GTDB): domain Bacteria; phylum Bacteroidota; class Bacteroidia; order Flavobacteriales; family Flavobacteriaceae; genus Aquimarina. Next base: position 5,951 of record CALFUO010000202.1, on the reverse strand, counting down.
GGCCATTAAGTTCTTTGGTTTGATTGATTTTGTGGCCAGGGAATTCAATTCTTACATATCTTAAGATGGCAGACTCACCAGTAACTTCTTTTCCTCCGTATAAAGAGTATTTAGGGATAAAATTTCCTTCGACAGAAGATACGCCTGATGCTGTATTGATACGGCCGTTACCCAATATAACAATACCACCCCAGTCACCGCTATTCCTCTCTTTAGCTGCTTTGTTTGAGGTAAATACAATTGGAGAGCTTTTAGTTCCGTCTGCGATTAACTTCGCTCCTTTTGTTATCACTAAACTAGCTGGATGTTCATGATCACATCTAATTAAAGTGCCAGGTTCGATAGTTAGTTTAGCATTTTCTGTAACGTAAACATTTCCGCTTAGTAAATAAACTGTATCATTGGTCAAAGTCATATCGACAGAAATGATATTTGGAATTGTTTTTTCTGCACTCATATAACGTTCAAGATTGGGGTGGAAGCTAGTCCATCCATACATCCATTTAGCAGAAGATTGGTGGTAGTCTATTTGAGACCATCCAGCCAGATTTGCTAGTGCAAATAGGGAGATGAATAATTTTCTCATTAGTAATTTAATTGGGTTTGCGCCGCAAATATAATTTTGAGAAAAGTGAATTGTGGTAAAGTTAATATTAAGTAATCGTTAGTTGCGAGGTATGATTGTGTTAACTAGCGCTGGTGTGCTTTAATTTTTAACAAATACTTAATGTTTACTAGGGAGAGGTTTTAGTGTTTTTATGCTTCCATAGTCGAATTGCAATAAATCTAATTTTTCTGGTATTGAATTGTGTTACGAAAGAAGAAGTCTTTTCGGTGGAATCTTCGAGAGTAAGTGCATAATGAACAGCATCAGAAATATTCATGAATTGCTTTGAAGCATAGTCGGAATGGAAAAAGTCTGCTCGTACAAGAATATCACGAACAGGGCCAATTAACCCCGAGAACAGAATAGTAATTTCTTTTTTAGAAAGTTCTTGCTGTACTTCTTCTAAAGCATATATCCCAGAGCTATCAATATTATGCATATTACTGGCATGAAGAATAATGAACCTCGGGCAATAATTCAGTTTTTCTAAATGTTCAAAAATTACTTCTTTGAAATAAGAAGCGTTTCCAAAATAAAGTTGGTCATCAAATCTTAAAATAGAGTATGCGGTTACTCTTTCTCCTTCAGGGAAACGATTGATGTTTCTATAATAATTGGTGTTAGGTAATTTTACTAATTCGGCGACATGAGGTGTTGCACTCTTGTATTGAAAAATAGCAAAAGATAAAAGTGTTCCAACCAATATTCCTGTACTGATATTAAAAATTAAAGCTACAAGAAAGGTCACAATCATTACCAAAAAATCGTCGATCCTAATATTAAAATATTGAATTGCTTCCTTTGTTTTAATTAGGCTTAGAACAGAAACTAATATTATTGCTGCAAGAGTGGCTTTTGGTAAATAATATAATAGAGGCGTAAGATATAGTAACGAAATAGTGATAATAATTGCGACAACGACCGAAGATAGCAAGGTTTTGGCTCCAGCATCTTCATTTATAGCTGAACGACTATAACTTCCGGAAACTAAATTTCCTTGAAAAAAAGTACCGGCTACTTTAGCAAAACCTAGTGCGATAAGTTCTCGATTCGGGAGTACTTTGTAGTTACGGTGTTTCATCTCAAAAGACTTTCCAATACCAACACTTCCTATATACCCTATTAGAGTTAAAGTTGTAGCGGCAGGGATTAGTTTCTTTGCAGTCTCAAAGTCGAATTCAGGAATCGAGAATTTAGGAAAACCACTAGGGATTTTTCCGATAATACTGACTCCGTAGTTCTCTAGTTTAAAGAAGTAGCTGACGGCAATAAATATGATGATCAAAAATAAAGCAGCAGGTATTTTTTTATTAATTTTTCGAAATATCATTAAGAAAACTATCGATAGAGCAGTGATTCCGAAAGTGTATAAGTTGGTTTCGGAAATGTGTGTAATCGTATAACTGACAGCTTCGAAAGCAGAAAGTTTTCTAGGTATTTTGATCCCAAGGCTATTGCTGACTTGTGAAATGATGATGATAATGGCTGCAGCTGAGATAAAGCCAGAGATGACTGGTTGTGAAATTAAATTGGTTAAAAACCCCATTTTACAAAGACCTAATATAATTTGAATTATACCAGTCATTAAACCTGTTATTAGTAAGAGAGAAATGAACTCTTGGGAAAAAGGTTCTGCCAATGCTCCAATTCCTGTCATTAGGATAATAGAAGTCACTGCTACTGGGCCAACACTAAGATGATTCGAAGTTCCTAGTAAGGCATAAATAATTAAAGGTATAATGCAGGAGTATAGCCCATATATAGGAGGGACGCCAGCTAAAAAAGCATAGGCTATTCCTTGTGGAATTAGGACAATCCCAACAGTAAGACCAGCTATTAAATCACTCTTTCCTTTAGTGGTAGAATAGTTTTCTAGCTGTCTTAATAATGGAAATATGTTAAAAAAGAACTGCTTCGTAATGTTATTTTTAAATTACTTCGTGGTACCTCTTTCAATAATCTTGGTTTTGATAACCTTAGTTTCAGGAAGGTATTTTTCTGCTCTTAATTCTAGTTTATCAATTAAGATTTTAGCAGCCTCTTCACCCATTTTACTAGCATTTTGACTGATAGTAGTAAGCTTTGGGTAAGAGTGCTGAGATAGAATACCATCGGTGAATCCAATAATTTGAATGTCATCGGGTATTTTCTTTCCTAATATCTGTGAGGCGTTAATGGCGCTAACTGCAGAAGTTTCATCTAAACCAAGAATAGCATCGAAATTATATTCTTCAACAAAACGAGCAATTTGAGTTTCGAATTCCTCCTTTTTCTTAAGCTTTAAAATTTCTGTAGTCATTCCGTGTTTAACTAAGGCTCTTTCTGCTCCTTCTAAGCGCTCTAGCCCTACACTTAATTTTTGAATGTTAGATACGATACCGATGTTTTTACATCCTGATTCTACTAGTTTGTTAATGGCATCCTCAGAAGATTGCTTATCATTTACGATAACCTTGTCACAATATACATCATCTACAATACGGTCGAACATTACAATTGGAATATCATCCTTCAGTATATCGTTAAAGTGTTCGAATATACCTTTGGTCTGAGATTCTTGACTGGCAGCAAGTATAAAACCATCAACACCATTATAGGATAACATATCTAGATAGCTTAACTCTTTTTGGTAAGATTCGCTACTAATACAAGTAACAATTTTGTAATTATTTTTCGTAGCTTCTTTTTCGATACCTAATAAAACCTTCGCAAAGAAATTGTTTAAAATGTCAGGTACAATCACCCCGACACTCATAGTTTTGCTACTCTTTAGGCTTACAGCTAGGACGTTAGGTCTATAGTTTCGTTCTTTAGCTAACTTCTTAACTCGCCCTATAGTTTCTTGACTAATTTCAGGATCATTTTTTAATGATTTAGAAACCGTCGATATAGATAAATTTAATTCTGCTGCTAGCTGTTTTAGCGTAACTCTTTTGCGCATCAGTTCTACATTTTGAAATTACGTATACATACAAATATACATTTTAACATTTCAAATAGCATTGCATAATATACATTTATAACGATTTATATTTTTAATAAGTAGTTATACTTTTATTTTATTGTGAAAATTGTAATAACATATGCTTTTTATTCAAATTAATATTGATCTCGAAAAAAGTTACTACAACGATTTTTTTACACTTTTTTATGATATTTTAGCACACATTATCAAAATAAAACAATAAACTAATGTTAGGAATAATTTCTTTTGTTGGGTTTACTGCTCTGGTAGCGGTAATCGCTTGGTTGGCGACCCGAAAAACCGACGAATCTACTTCGGATGGATATTTCTTAGGGGGTAGAAGTTTAACCGCAGGTGTAATTGCGGGTTCTTTATTGTTAACGAACCTTTCTACCGAGCAGATCGTTGGTCTTAATGGTTCTGCTTACAGGGATGGGATCTTGGTTATGGCTTGGGAAACTCTTGCCGCTATTGCTATGGTAGTGACCGCAGTTTTTATTTTGCCAAAATATCTAAAGGGTGGTATTTCTACTATTCCAACATATTTAGAAAGAAGATTCGATACAGCGACAAAAGCAATGACATCTGGGTTGTTTTTAACGGGATATGCTGTAGTTTTATTACCAATCGTATTATACTCAGGTTCTTTAGGGATTAGTACGATGTTTAACTTACCAGAGTTACTAGGGGTAAACGAGTGGGTTTCTGTTTGGATCTGTGTTTGGGGTATTGGTTTAATCGGTTCGATTTATGCAATTTTTGGAGGATTAAAAGCAGTAGCCGTTTCTGATACAATCAACGCAATTGGTTTATTAATCGGAGGTTTGTTAATCCCTGTATTCGGATTACTTGCTATCGGTAGCGGAAGCATCGGTGAAGGAATTTCTACATTAATGGAGGCACACCCCGATAAATTTAATGCTGTAGGTGACGAATCATCGTCAATTCCTTTTGCAACTATTTTTACAGGTATGATGCTAGTACAATTATTCTACTGGGGAACTAACCAACAGATTATTCAAAGAGCTTTAGGAGCTAAGAATTTGCAAGAAGGTCAAAAAGGATTAATGCTAGCTGCGTTTATAAAGATTTTAGGCCCTATTATCGTAGTATTACCAGGTATCATTGCTTTCTACATGTTTAAAGGAGAATTAGGTAACCCAGATCAAGCATATCCAGAATTAGTAGCTAAAGTATTACCTAAGCCATTAGTTGGTTTCTTTGCAGCTGTAATGTTCGGTGCAATTTTAAGTTCTTTTAATTCTGCATTAAATAGTTGTGTTACTTTGTTTGGTATTGATATTTATAAGCAATTTGTAAATAAAGAAGCAGAAGAAAAGCAAGTTGTAAAAGTTGGTAAGACTTTTGGTATTGTGTTAGCAATCTTCTCTATGATTATTGCTCCTTTCTTATACTACGCTTCCGATGGATTATTTGGATACTTGCAACAAGTAAATGGAGCTTATAGTATTCCTATCTTAACGATTATTGTAGTAGGTTTCTTAACGAAGCGTGTTCCTGCATTGGCAGCAAAAGTGGGTATGTTATTTGCTTTCTTTGCTTATGTAATTTACATCGCATTGTCAAAAGGATTCGGAGTAGAGTTCCCTCATTTCTTACATGTACAATTCATCACTTTTGTGATTACTGTAGCAATTATGTTAATTATCGGTAAGGTACAACCAAGAGAAACAGATTATATACAAGAGTATACTCAAGATGTAGATGTTACTCCTTGGAAATTTGTTAAGCCTGTTGGAATTGTAATTTGTGCAGTTGTAATCAGTACTTACCTTATTTTTAGATAAAAGAAAGTATCAGCTTAACTGATTGAAATATGAACCTCCTAGAAGTTTAATGCTTTTAGGAGGTTTTGTTTTTTTGAGGTATCAGTTTTTAGTTATCTGGGAATTTGGAAAAAATGAGGGAAGAAGAAAAAAAATGAAATAATATTTAAAAGTATATCTTTACTCACTAGCATCCGAAACTTTAGAATATAGACCGTTTCACTGAAAGAGAAGAGAAAATAGATTTTTATATATCAATACATTGGACGTTTTCGTCTAAGACTTTTTTAATACATCTTAGAAAAAATATTTTCTAAAATTTTTAGCTTCAAAAATTCACAAGACACTCTAAATAAAATATTTAATATTAACTATCATTTCTAAAACTTAAAACTTTCGGATACTAGTGGTCTTTACTATAAAAAGAATCATAATCATTAAGCCCGAAGCTTTTTAAAAATACTGACCAATACCAAAGACAAATCCTTGGGTTTCACCTTTGGTAATTCCGTATCCATAGTCGACCCTAAAAATAGCGTTGAATATTCTTTTATGGCTGAATCGTAATCCAATACCTGGATATATTCTAATG
>CALFUO010000201.1 GCA_937929895.1 uncultured Aquimarina sp. | reverse complement strand
TACAATTTGTTCTCGACTATAAAGGCAAGTGCGGGCATTCTTGTGCGGGTTGTTCATTCTTGATCTCCTGAAACTGATATGGTTCGCACCAACCAGTCTGAAGAAATCAAAACGAATGAACAACCTTTTTAGAAATTACACCCTAAGGTGTAATTAGTAAATTTCCCAATCAGCAGATTGGGAGTATGTAGTTTTGAAAAAATGTTTAATTTTATTTTCCCAGCCAATAGCATTTTTACCTTGTCCTTCGTTTACACAAATTGTTTTGTAAAATCTAGCTCTACCCAAGTATTCAAGTGATTTAGGGTTATTATTTTTGACTAATGCTGTTTTCATAAAACCTTCTTGTGCAAAACCAGTTTGCAATGCGTACCAATGATACAAAAAACTAGTAGTATTTAAATCATTTTTTGAACGGAATTTATTGCTTCTAAAGTCTAGAAAAGTTTCTGAATATTCTTCTTCGATCTCTTCTAATGTAGATTTAAGCAAACAAAATATTGTATGATTGTGTAATCTAGTAGGGAAAACATTAAAACTGCTACGTATTAAACTAGCAGAATTCCTTGATGCATTTAGGTAGTCTGGACTGCTATCGTCTACTTCGCCATTAACTGTACCGTATGTTTCTAAAAAAGACCTACTACCCCCCCTTGATGTAAAGAGATCTTCTGGGAGCAATAAAGATGTAATTAATACATCATCATTAAGATATAAGAAATGTTCGTTTAAATTATCGATTTTATGTAGGTATGACTCAATAACGTGAGAATTAAAGGTAGGTAGAAACTTGTTAGGTATGATGTCATCGTGACTTACCCAATTAATTTTTTTGTGATCCAAGTTAAGCCATTCTGGCGGCTTACAATTGGAAACTATATATATTGAATTTGCCCAAGGCAAGTATTTATTTACTGATCTAAGTGAGTATTTTAGTTCATTTTTGTTGTGAAATCTTTTTATTGAATTGGAATCTTTATCTAAGTTGTCTTTGTGCAAGCAATATATTTTTGACCATTCCTCATCTTCGTGATTAACCCAAGTGTACACTATATCTACTGGAAAATTACACTCATCTGCATATGTAACTTCATTGAGATTTTTCTTGTTTTTTTCAAAAACAAATTTATCACTTATAACTCTGCAAGTCTTATTGTGCTCGTTCCTTGATACCCATGCTCCATCATTATTATAGTTATAGATATCAATTCTAAGAGTGCATAATCCACCCGAATTGTCGTTGTAAATTACATCAATAAAAGAAGATTTTTTTATAGAACTTCTAAGATTATTAATAGAGATATCTAATTTATAGATACCATTCCTATATATTTCAGCTTCAGGGGTCATATTAATGATTTGTCCTAATATAGTTAAAATTGACTGATATTCTATACCAATCCAATTGAATCGATCCATACTTCGAATATTAATAAACTTATGATTATGCTCAAGAAATTCAAAAATTCTATCTTGATCTGAGGGAACAAATCGTTTTACACTTGTATCAAATTTCGATTTATAAAATCCAAGCGTATCATCTTGTCTCCTATCATATCGAGACTTTATATATCTCAAAGCGTAGCTAGGATTTAGAAACAAAATAGAGATGTCAACGAAAAAGGAAAGAAAGTATTTTACGGCGCGCATAACTATTGGTCCATGATAAATCAAATTAATTTAAATTTTTTTATTATTAGCTTTACTTAAGTGCATTTGTATAGAAAACCTTACGTAATCTATGGCTACAACATCTTCGTGTAAAAACAATACATTATACTGATAACGGCTTTGAAAATCCCTAGCCACAGGTATAAAATTTCTATTCATCATGAAGTTTATTACATCTTTACTAATCCATTGATTTTCCCAATACTTGCGGTCTTCAACCTCAATGAACACTCCAACTGCAGCCTTCTTAAGAAATTCCGTAGCTCCAGACAACACTTCTTTTGTAGCACCTTCAACATCCATCCATACGAATGCATTAGTAAATCTTTCTTCGTCAAAATAATGATCTAATGTAGTAGCATTAACAGTATGTTTTTCTAATTTAACATTTTCAATTGAAGGTGCTAATATCGAACCAGTGCCATCTGTATTGCTTTTTTTTACTCCGTCCACTTCTGATCGCAAAGAAAAAGTTAAAGTTCCAACTCTTTCAGACAATGCGCTATGAATGTAATTGATATCTGAATTTTTAATTCTCTCGTGAGCATGAAATTCCGAATATGTATGTGGGTTAGCTTCAAAAGCTGTTATTTTACTCTCAGGTAAGTATTTTCTAGCTCTTTCAGACGTTTCAGCATCTTTTGCACCTGCTTCAATGAAAATATCGGGTTTTACATAGTTTAATATTCTAAAGAAGAGATCTTCTAATTCTTTTACAGATCGAAGCCTTTCTTTTTTTAAAGTGAGATCGTATCCAGATGATTGGTTCATTAACAACATTTCATGAACAGAAATAAATCTATTTTCCGACATCACAAATTTCACCTTTAAACTATAATTAATAATTCCTTAACAGCTAGGAATAGCGATTGCAAACTAAGAGTCTGACTTAAATTTGTGCTTTTGACCTGAGCCCCATTGTAGATATCTCGTTACTCGCGGAACATTTTCGATAAACTCCCAACATTGGGATTAATGAGATGTTTATGAACAAAGACCAACGAGAGATTCAACGCAAATTACGCATTCTAAAACATGCCGAAGATATTGGCAGTGTCG
>CALFUO010000200.1 GCA_937929895.1 uncultured Aquimarina sp. | reverse complement strand
GTATAGATCAATGCTTGTTTTAGCTCGCTATATTCCCAACTATTCGCTACATTAATCATGCTAGTAATATTGTTTCCGTAAAAACGATATTTCGGATGGTTTTGTGGGTAGTCCATACGATCTGGACGTTGTTTAATTTCTTCTTCTGTTAGCACAGGATAAGGAGAGTCAACATCTAGTTTAAACTTGCTGATAATGAATAATTGATCCCAAAGCTTGTGTTGGAAATCGGGTACATCTCTTAGATGCGGTTGCAAATTACCCATAACACCAATAATGGCTTTGGTAACTTTGTTGCGCTCTTCTTTGTCTTCTATAGAAATGGCGTAGTTTATCATTTTTTGAATATGACGCCCATATTCTGGAATAATAAGGTGCTCGCGCTCGTTATTATATTGTAACTCTATATTGTCGTGCATGTATGTTTTTTAAGCGAAGAAATTTCAGGTTGCAAAATAAGCAATTTATTGGCACCGCCAAAGAGGTATAATTTACAGAAGTCTTGCTAGATACGAAAGTTATACTCTTTCTAATAACTCGAAGTCTTACCTTCAAATAGTTTATTGTAGATTTTTTTGTTGTTTTAATAATGCTTCTGAAAGTGGTATTACTTTTTCACCTTCGAATGCAACAATAAAACATTGAGTAAATCCAAAGCCTATAACTCGCGATTTTATATTTTTGATTTCACTAAAACGATTAGTTGCTCCGTAATAATATTTGAATCTACCATCAATTTCTTTAACTTCTACTTCTGTAAGTCCTTTAAAATTTTCTGGTATCGGATCAATTTTGGTTGAACCAGACGCTAATTGAATCTTAAAGATAGGAGTAGGAGGCGCAACTATGATAGGGGCAATCTTGTCAATTTTTTCAACAGGTTTTTTTGTAATAGGTTCAATAGTGCTTTTAGATTTAGTAATTGTATGTGTTACCTTTTTACTCGGTGTACTTGTTACTGTTGTAGGCTTAGTAACAGGTTTCGGAGTTTTAGTTGTTGTTGCTTCAACTTGTTTTACAGGTGCAACAGTGTTATCGTCTCCTAAAAACTCCAGTTCTTGATCGATGATAAAACTTAATTCAACACTTTTCTTATAGTCTTGGATTGCTTTAGAAATAGCATTCGCCATTTGTTGTTTTCCAGGTGTAGAATTCAGGTATTTACCTTCGTTTCTATTAGTTAAGAATCCCGTTTCAATAAGGACACTTGGCATAAAGGTACGATGTAACACTAAGAAACCTGCTTGTTTTACACCTCGATTAAAACGCTTTAGTTGTTTCGAGAAATTTTGTTGAATGTAACTAGCAAGGCCTAAACTTTGTTCTAAATAAGCTTCTTGCATTAGAGTTATGCCTATTATAGATTCAGGAGAATTAGGATCAAAACCATCGTAAGATTTTTTGTAATCTTCCTCCATAAGTATTACAGAGTTCTCTTTTTTCGCAATATTAAAGTTTCTTTGATTGGCATGTAATCCGAGTACAAAAGTTTCGGTTCCGAAAGCTTTGGTGTTATGAGCATTGCAATGAACAGAAACAAATAAATCGGCTTTTGCTTTGTTTGCAATATCAGCACGAGTTTTTAAAGGAATAAAGACATCTGTAGTTCTGGTATATATAACTTTTATATTAGGATCTTTACTTAAAATAGCCCCCGTTTTTTTTATAATATCCAATGCTATATTTTTCTCGAAATAACCATTACCACGATTTCCAGAGTCGTGACCTCCATGTCCTGCATCTAACACCACCACAAAAGGTTTTTTTCCGTCATTACTATATATTACCGAAGGTGTTAATATTGAAGCAATCAGAAAAAGAAAACTTACAAATTTCATTTCAAGATTATTTTACACTAAGATCGTAACTATTTACTAAGGGCTTCGTTGTTAAAACGAAATCTAATTAACAATCTTTTGAACCGACATGTAATTTTACCTCAAATACAATACCAAGCTAAAAAATAAGTGTAATTTAGCAGCTTGCTATGTTGTCGATAGGCGAATTCGTTTGGTTGAACGTTTGAAAAAGAATCTCAGTACTTTGTTTAAAAAAAGCATACAAATTTTACTCCTTGTTATTGTAGGTACAGCAACTGTATTTGCACAAGAACCTTCAAAAAAACAAGATACTATTCAAGAGATTAAGACTGCGGTAAAAGATACTTTAGCTTTTGATGAAAACGCTGAAAAATTACAAGATTCTACTGCTACTGATTCTATTCCTAAGAAAAAACCTTTTTTAGATGGAGATGTTAGTTATAGCGCTAAAGACTATATGCGATTGAATCGCAAGAATGGTAAGATGTATCTATATGATGATGCTAAAATCGAATACACAGATTTAGATATAGAGTCGGGTAGTATTATAGTACATCAGTCAAAAAAAGAAGTATATGCTAAAGGAATTGTAGATACTGCAAATGTATATACACAGACTCCTATATTTACACAAGGTAGCAATGTAGTAGAACCAGATACCATTCGTTTTAATTTTGCGAGTAAGAAGGCGTTGATATATAATTCTAAAACTTCACAGCAGGGCTTCAATATCGTAAATGAAGTTTCTAAGCGAGAGAATGATTCGGTAGTTTACATGAAAAATGTAAAATTTACTACTTCTCAGAATCTTGAAGATCCAGAATATTACTTTTACGCACGACGTATTAAGTTTGTCCCTCAGAAGAAAATTATTACTGGTTTGGTGAATATGTATATCGCAGATGTACCAACACCACTAGGATTACCATTTGGTTATTTCCCAATGAAACAAGAAGCTGTCTCTGGGTTTATTATTCCTAGTTTTAACCAATCAGATCAACAAGGTTTTCAGTTTCAAAATGGAGGGTATTATTTTGCAATAAGTGAAAAGATGAATTTAACTGTAGTAGGGGATTATTCTACGAACAGTAGCTACGCACTTCGCATGGATTCGGATTATGCTCGACGCTATAAATTTTCAGGAAATTTTAGTGCAAGATTCGAAAGTAATATTATAGGTGAGAGGGGTTTTCCTAATTTTTCCGAAAATAGTAATTACAATATTAGATGGTCTCACCGCAGAGCTTCTAAAGCAAATCCGAATTCAAATTTTTCTGCTAATGTTAACTTTGGTAGTTCGCAGTTCTTCAGGCAATCCCGAAATCAGACAAATATTGGTTCTCAGCTAACCAATACTTTGAGCTCGAATATCTCATATTCCAAAGCTATTCCGATAGAACCAAGAGTTGATTTTCAAACCGCTCTTAGTATTCGACAAAATAGTAATACAGAGCGTGTAAATGTAAATACGCCTACCTCGATTAATATGGGAAGAATATTTCCGTTCGCACCCAAAGGAGGGGTAAAAAAGGGAATCATTCAGAATATTAACTTTCAAGCAAGAACTCAGATAACGAATCAAATTGAAACAGCAGAAGATTCGTTATTTACGAAGGAATCGTTAAGAAATGCACGTCAAGGAATTCGTACTTCTATTCCGATCAGTACAAACTTTAAAATATTAAAATATTTAAGTGCTTCGGCAAGTACTTCGTTTACTGAAAACTGGGTTTTCGAAACCACAGAACAAAGCTATGATGAGAATGGAGGAGAAGATGGTACTGGTGAAGTTGTTCGTGATAAAATCAAAGGTTTCGATGCTTTTAGAACATATAATTTTAGTACTTCTGTTGGTACTACGGTTTATGGGACGGTTCAATTTAAAAAAGAGGCTAAGATCAAAGCAATTCGACATGTGATTCGACCTTCGGTTAGTTATAGTTATACGCCTGCATTCGATCAGTTTTACGATTCTTATACAATACCAGCTAGTGAAGGGTCTTCACAGCCAGACCGAGTAGTCGAATATACTCGTTTTCAAGGAGGGGTCTTAGGAGCACCGGGAAATAGAGAAGTAAGTTCGATGAGTATTTCTTTAAACAATACCTTAGAGGCAAAAGTCGCAGATAGAGATACCACCAAACTAGAACCAAAGATTGTAAAGATTTTTAATTCACTAAACTTTAGTACTTCTTATAACTTTAAGGCAGATTCTTTAAAACTAAGGCCTGTAGCTGTAAGCGGTAGTATACCTGTTGTTAAAAAGGTAACTATTAACTTTGGTGCAACATTGGATCCCTATGCTCTAAATAATAATAATCGAAGAATCAATACGCTGAATATTAATAATGGAGGGAGTTTATTCCGTTTGACTCGTGCTAATATGAACTTCGGTTATTCATTTTCTAGTAAAGATATAAATAAGTTAACTGCAGATCGCAAGAAGGATCAAGATGATTTATTAGGTAATGAAACATTTAGAAATGGTGGTCGACAGGATGATTTATTCGGTTCTCATACTAATTTAAATAACGGGAAACTCTTTGACGAAGATACAGAAGAAGAAAAAGCAGATAAGCTTAACCAAAAGTTTTATAATTTCAAAATACCTTGGTCATTGCGCTTATCATATGCTGTGAATTATGATAACGCTGCACGGCGAGATGAGATAAGTTCGCATTCGATTAACTTCTCGGGAGATGTAGAATTGGCGCCACGCTGGAAAATAGGAGCTTCTTCGGGTTACGATGTCAAAAATCAAGAATTTACGTATACCAATTTAAGATTTCAGCGTGATTTAGAGAGCTGGAATATGAGCTTTAATTGGGTTCCCTTTAGTGCTATTAGTTCTTGGAATTTCTTTATTGGAATTTCTTCGGCGGTACTTAGCGATATCAAATGGGATAAGCGTCGTCAACCAGATAGGACGGTTAATTAAAATAACATTATGGTAAACATACTTATTGTAGGAGGGGGGAATATGGGGCTTATCTATGCCTTGTCTATTCAACAGAAAATAGAAAATGCGACTGTTTCGATATTAGAAAATAGTACAGATAAAATAGCCCAACTAAAAGCCAATACGACTTTAAACGTATTTGAAAATCCCGAAGAATGTGTATCTAAAGCAGATGTAATTTTATTAGCAGTAAAACCGCAGACAGCTTTAGTTTTATTTGAATCCATTAAAGAATTGGTATCAAACCACCAACTTATTATTTCCATTATGGCAGGAATGAAAGTAACCACTATTGAAAGTGGATTACAAGTTGAAAAAGTAGTTCGAGCCATGCCTAATTTACCATCTCAGGTTAATGAAGGGGTAACAGGTTATTTGCCATATAAAAATATTTTGACAGAAGAGCTAAATCTGGTAAAAAGTATTTTAGGGGCAACAGGTGCAGTGGTAAAGGTGAGCGAGGAAAATGCCATTGATGCAATTACTGCATTGTCTGGTAGTGGACCTGCTTATGTGTTTTATTTTATGGAAGCTATGATTCAGCAAGGTATCGATTACGGATTTTCGTATGAGGAAGCAAAATCTGTTGTAGTAAATACGTTTTCAGGAACAGCACATTTATTTAAGGCTTCGTCTGACGATGCTCAAACATGGATTGATCGTGTAACCTCTAAAGGAGGTACAACACACGCAGCTATGGAAACCTTTAAAAAGAATAATGTAGACACTCACGTTAAAGAAAGTGTAGTTGCAGCATATAATAGAGCACAAGAATTAGGAAAACAATAATTCGTAATCACTTTTCGTTATCTTTCAAGGAACATATAAAACTATCACATGCAAAACGAACCGACTAACAAATCTTCTAAGACTCCTTTTCTAGCACTACTAGTATTGTTGGCTGTAGCTCTTATTTATGGGGTTTTAACAACCTTAAAACTAAATAATAATAAAGCGGCTTTTGAAACAGAGAAGCTGATTAAAATTGAAGAATTAAAAGCAGTTCAAAGAGATTTCGATCTGTTATACGAGGAAAATGAAAGTAATAAAGATGAAATCTCTGCTACAAAAGAGCGATTACAACAGGTCATAGATTCCGTTACAAATTTGAAACCAGACTACACTTTAGTAACGAAATTGCGTAGTGTAAGGGATCAGTTAAAAGCGAAATTACTAAAGCTGAAAGAAGAAAACGAGCGCTTAAAATTAGAAAATACGTTACTAGCCACGCAAAAGGATAGTATTTCTTCGGAATTAGGACAAGTAAGAGTAGTCTACGATTCGGTGTCTAAAGCTAATGAGAATTTACAATTAATAGCAGTAAAAGCCGAAAAATTATATATCAATGAATTGATTTCTAGGTCAGTACGTATTAAGAAATCAGGAAAAGTTGTTGAGAGTACTAGAGCTAAAAAAGTTGGAGGTTTTGAAGTATGTTATACTGTTGGGAAAAATGAAGTAACCAAATTCGGTGATAAAGAATTTTTTATACAATTAGTTTCTCCGAGTAAAAAGGTATTAGGTGCTCGTTACGCAATTACTGATCCAGAAGATAGAACGATCAAAATCACAAAAATTTCTAAGTTTAGATATGATAATGAAATGATTAAGATTTGTGATTTCGTAGAGCCTTTACCAAACGAAGAAATTGTTGCAGGTACTTATTTTATAAATGTTTTTGACTCAAATAAATTAATAAGTAGTACTAAACAGACTTTGAAATAGATGTTAGGACTAGACACTTAAAATATATTAAAAACTGCTTAGAATTTTTCTAGGCAGTTTTTGTTTTATACTATTTCCTATATGAATTTACCTTAAAGAAAAATGATGAATTTAGGAATTATACAAGTCAGACAAAATAAGCATAGTACATACTACGGTTCTTTTTTGTCGATGTAGAATTTCTAAAGGCGTATTTTAATTCGGTAAATTCATATAGGAAAAGGTATTACTACTATCTTGGACTACTATTTTTACTCTAATTTTGTGTTGAAATCAATTGTGTATGAATACTTATATAGAAATGTTGCTCACTGATTACACATTACAAGTGATTACAGTAGGTACGGTAGTGTTAGGTGTTATTTGTGGTGTTCTCGGGAGTTTTGCGGTATTAAGAAAACAAAGTCTCTTAGGGGATGCTATTTCACATGCAGCTTTACCAGGAATCGTTTTGGCTTTTTTATGGACAGGAACTAAAAACCCCTTAATAATTCTATTAGGAGCTTTAATAAGTGGTTTAATAGGTTCTCTTTGGATAAAGGGAATTATTTCGAAAACACACTTAAAATCTGATACAGCCTTAGGCTTAATTCTTTCACTGTTTTTCGGTTTTGGTATGTTATTATTGACTTACGTTCAAAAATTGCCTAATGCTAATCAGGCTGGTTTAGATAAATATTTATTTGGGCAAGCAGCTACCTTATTAAAGTCCGATGTATTATTGCTAATCACTGTTTTAGGAGCATCGTTATTGGTGTTATTAGCATTTTGGAAAGAATTGAAAGTAATGTTGTTTGATGTTGATTTTACTAAGACATTGGGTTTCAATATTCGTTTTTTAGATTTCTTAATTACAAGTTTTATTGTAGTTGCAATAGTATTAGGTTTACAAACTGTAGGTGTGGTGTTGATGTCAGCCATGTTATTAGCTCCTGCTGCTGCTGCAAGACAATGGACAAATAAATTGTCTATAATGGTCTTATTAGCCGCTATTTTCGGAGGGTTTTCGGGTTTTTTTGGTACATTTATTAGTGCAAGTTCTAATAATTTATCTACTGGACCAGTCATCGTTTTGGTAGCTTCTTTTTTTGTTTTAATATCATTTGTGTTTTCTCCCAATCGCGGAATACTATTTAAACATATTCGAAAGCTTAAGAATAGAAAAGAATTAAAGCTTTTTCAGACCTTAGGTCTAATGTTCGATATTGCGAGAAGTCACGAAGATATTTCGAGACCTCATAAAATTATGATTTTAAATGGTTTTCAAGGATATTCTAAAAGTACATTGCAGCAATTAGAAGAACAAAAATTAATAGAGGTGAAAGGGCAAATGTGGAGTATGACACGTGAGGGATATAATAAAGCAGCCCGATTGTTTAATCAACCCATGATAAGCGAGTAGATATGTCACTTTCTCAAATAGAAATTCAAATTATTGCAGCTTTAGTAGCAGCAGCTTGTGCCATACCAGGAGTCTTTTTGGTGCTACGTAAAATGTCTTTAATCAGTGATGCCATAAGTCACTCAATCCTACCAGGCATAGTCATAGGTTTCTTTATTACTCAAAATTTTACAAGTCCCTTAAATGTTTTATTAGCAACCTTAACAGGTGTTTTAACAGTCGTTATTGTAGAGGCTATTCAAAAAACAGGTTTGGTAAAGGAAGATACAGCAATAGGTTTGGTATTTCCAGCAATGTTTAGCGTTGGTGTAATTTTAATTGCTTTAAATGCTAATGATGTCCACTTGGATATTGATGCCGTATTACTAGGAGAATTAGCTTTTGCACCTTTTGATAGATTAATTGTTTCGGAAATTGATTTCGGGGCAAAGGCTATATGGGTAATGGGAGGTATTTTGTTAGTATCCTTGTCTCTTTTAATTATCTTTTTTAAAGAATTAAAGGTGAGTACCTTTGATAGTGGTTTAGCAGCGGCCTTAGGTTTTTCACCTTCTATTTTACATTATGGTCTAATGTCTATGGCTTCGATCACTACAGTAGGAGCTTTTGATGCTGTAGGTGCAGTCTTGGTAGTCGCTTTAATGATAGCACCTGCAGCTACCATTTATTTGCTTACCGATAATCTAAAAAAAATGATAATTGGTGCTATTAGTTTTGGTGTTATCGCAGGTGTTTCAGGTTATTGGTTGGCACACCTTTTAGATGCTTCTATTGCAGGAGCCATAACGACGGTTTTAGGACTACTCTTTTTAATAACGTATTTATTCGCTCCGCAGAATGGTTTAATAGCAACCCTATACAACCAGAAGCAACAACGTAAAGAAGTAATGCTAATTACTTTTTTATTACACCTTAAAAACCATGAAGAGGAGTCAGAACGTTTAGTGAGTCATTTAAGTGAGCATATCAATTGGCAAGAAGTAAAAGCACAATCTGTTTTAGAATTAGCTTCTAAAAATAATTTTATAAATATATCTAAAGGGATAATTGGTTTAAGTGAAAAAGGTGTTGAATTTACGGATCTGGCGGTACAGTATATAACAGATAATGAAAAATCACAAATAGAAGAAATTAAGAAGGAATGGTTTTTATTTAGAGGGTAGTGAGCTATATCTTAATTATTTGTATTTCAGCGAATTATGTGTGTTAAAAATCAATAAAATTATAGTTTTAGAAGAGATCGTATTTAACTTTGTAAAGCATTGAAATACAAAACGATAGTATTTCGCCCTCATTTAATCGATATAGGTTTTTGCTCATGCAGAGACCTATATTTTTTTTTGGGTCAAGCTTAAAAATTGCGGACATAAATTCGTGTCCCTCTCCACAACTTTTTTGCTTGCCCCCTTTTTTTGGATTTAAAGTTTAATCCATCAAAAAAGGTCTCTTCTATATAGAAGAGACCTTTGCGGTGAAAGAGGCTCCGACACCTAGTCCGAACCACCTTATTTTATAAGACTTCCCAAAGCCACCATAAATAGGGTAACTCATAGGGTAACTTTGCCCTTGATTTGAATTAACAATCTTCTGCAATTTAAATAGATATTATCGAATCACAAAATATGAGGGAATCTCAGGGAATTCCTAGCCTTAATTTGACCTTATAGTAACCTTTGTATTAAAATATTTAAATATGAAAAAATTAGAAAAGGTAGTTTATGATACCTATAATCAGGGGTATAACATTGAAGTTATAAAATATTTATACAATTTAAGTAATATTGAATTGGCTAGTCTCCTAATAAAACATTCGAATAGTTCTAATGAGTTTTATTTGATGAATAATGATTATAAAATTGTTTATTACGAAAAACCTAATTTTAAAATAGGGAAAAGGGAAAATATAACCGCTGTGGTTCTAGTGATAGAGTAACAAGAGATCAGGGGTTCACATCCCGTCAGTTGCAAATCCTAG
>CALFUO010000199.1 GCA_937929895.1 uncultured Aquimarina sp. | reverse complement strand
CTTCAACATCGATCTTTTTAAGACCAGCAAACTTTCCAATCCCATGATCGATATGGGTAATATAATCCCCAACATCAAGATTGGTTAATTCCTTTAGAGTAATGGCTTGCTTTTTAGCATAACCACTTTTTAGTTGAAATTTATGGTAACGTTCAAAGATTTGGTGATCCGTGTAACAAATCAATTTCGTTTCCTGATCAATAAAACCTTGGTATAAAGAAAGTACTACCGTTTGATAGTGAATTTCTCCCGTTTCCATATCCTCGAAAATATCATGAAAACGTTGCGCTTGTTGTTCGCTTACGCAACAAATCACATTGGTGTATCCTTGTTCGTGATTTTTGTTGAGGTCTTCTATCAATAATTCAAATTGTTTATTGAAAGAAGGTTGTGGTTTTTGGTTGAAATTGAGTTCAACTATATCACGATCATTCGTTTTAAAATAAGTATTATTTAATTGTACTTGTTGAAATGCAAACAAATGATCTTTTGCAACAATCCCGTTGATGAACAAATCTTCTGGGGTTCCACGTTTCACTTCACTATCCAATTTTTCGAACGCAGCAGTTGCTTTTTCGAAAAGCTTGTCTAAACTTCCCAATAATAAGTCGGTGTGCTGTAACCAAAGTATACTTTCTTTAGGTATAGTTTGAAAAAAAGAAATGCGGCTCTCTGTAGTAGATTTTTGTTCGATATTAGGGATGATACTAATTTGCTTAACCTTTTCTACCGAAAGTTGAGATTCGATGTCAAAAGTTCGAATACTATCTACTTCGTCCCCGAAAAATTCAATCCGATAAGGGTTATCGTTACTGAAAGAAAAGATATCGATGATCCCACCACGTACCGAAAACTCGCCAGGTTCGGTAACAAAGTCCACGCGTTGAAATTCGTATTCGAACAATACCTCATTTACAAAATCGAGACTAAGTAAATCCCCTATTTTAATATTTAAGGTTTTCTCTTCTATAGTTTTTTGTGACACTACTTTTTCGAAAAGAGCATCGGGATAGGTAACGATTAATTGTTTCGAAGTAGCTTTGCTAATGTTATTTAACACTTCTGCTCGTAATAATACATTCGCATTATCAATTTCTTCAATTTGATAAGGTCTGCGATAACTTGTTGGGAAAAACAGCACTTCTTTTTCTCCAAGAATACGCTGTAAATCATTGAAGTAATAAGCAGCTTCCTCTTTGTCGTTACAGATTAGAATTTGGGAATGGGAAAGACTTGAAAAACTTTCGGAAATCGCAAAAGAAAGCCCAGAACCTACCATTTTTATGGTGTGTGCGTTTTTAGAAGCTTGTAAAGCTGAATTAAGTTGGGTTTGAAGCGCAGATTTTTTAAGCTGTTTTATCAAATCAATAGTATCCAAAATCTAATTTTTTTGGCAAATATAGTGGGTTTTACAGCGAAACAAGTGTTTCTAAAGATTGTTAAAAGTGTTAAGAATAACCTTTATTGAGGTTAAGAATGCTAAAGTTTTCCCAATACCACAATATTTATTTTATCATAGGGTTCTCCTTGAAGCAAACAAATAAATCAATCATCATGAAGAAAATTGTAATATCTCTAGGGGTTCTAGTAACACTAACCTCTTGTGTTTCTAAAAAGAAATTCGTCGCGTTACAAGATCAACACAACAAAACGCAAAGTTCTCTTGCTAAGACATTACTAGAAAAAGAAGAGCTACAAAATAAGTATGGTAAAATAGAAGCCAGAGTGGCTGAATTCAACGAGAAAGTAAATTCATTGAAATCGACCAATGATGCTTTAACCCAAGAAAGCAATAGTAAACTGAGTTTGTTATCAGGAAGTAAAGCGCCGATTTCTGCAGTGAATTTAGAACAAATTAATCAGCAGTTAGCCTCTATGGATCAAGCAGAAGTAGCAAAGGCAAGGACACTAAATGATTCGATTAATTTAGTACTGAATAAGAAGTTAACTAAAGGGTTAGAAAACTCTGAAGGTATTAATGTTCAGGTTGACGAAACTGTGGTTATGATTAATATCTCAGATGACTTACTATTTAATACAGGGAGTTATCGTGTAAGTTCTAAAGCACATCCTTTATTAGAGAAATTATCAGAAGTAATTAAATCGGAACCTAGTGTAGAAGTGATTATAGAAGGCCATACAGATTCAAGAACTATTAAAACAGGTGTTTTAGAAGATAATTGGGATTTAAGTGTAAAAAGAGCAACTTCAATCGTTAGATTACTTCAAAATAAATTTAAAGTGGCACCAGCACAACTGATAGCATCAGGGCGTAGTTGTTATGCTCCATTAGTAGAGAATACTTCTAAAGAAAATAGAGCATTGAATCGTAGAACACGAGTGGTAATCATGCCAAATTTAGATAAGTTCTTATCGATGATAGTGACTAACTAAATCAGCAATACATACATATTTGTATGTAAAAAGGAGATGTTTACAAAAAACATCTCCTTTTTTATTTTGTCTAATAATCTGATTTATAGTATCATGGTTTTCTGAGGAAAAATTAATTGCAATAAAACTGTTAATTTCTTAAGGAAACCCTCATTTTTGTTAACACCAACTATAAACTATGAATGTATGAAAAAGCTATTTATTATTACTTCGTTATTAGTGTTAATAAGCTCGTGCGTTTCTAAAAAGAAATTTACAGAGCTAGAAAATAATCTAAAAAATACGGAAACAAAACTTTCGGAAACCGAAGTAGAAAGAAATGAGTTTAAAGATAAATATCAGGAAATCGAAGACCGGGTAGAGGTGTTCAATAGAAAGATAGAAGGTCTAAAAGATGTGAATAAATCACTTGCAGAAAAAAGTGCAAAGAAGTTAAACTTTTCTAAGACAGAGGGAATCCCAATGTCTGATGGGGCACTTGCAGAATTAAGAAAGCAGTTGTCACAAGTAGACCCAGCATTATTAGAAGGGGCAAAAACCCTAAATGATTCTATCAATTATTTTTTTAAATCTAATGTAAATGGGAAACTAGGTCACTTCGAAGGATTAGATGTGCAAGTAGATGACGCTGTGGTAATGATTAATGTTTCGGATGATTTATTATTCAGTTCAGGAAGTTTTCGAGTAAGTAGAGCGGGGCTTCCATTGTTAAAGAAATTAGCAGAGTTGATTAAGTCAGAACCTAGTGTAGAGGTTATGGTTGAAGGGCACTCAGACTCACAAGCATTTAAAAAAGAGATCTTAGAAGATAATTGGGATTTAAGTGTAAAAAGAGCGACGTCTATTATCCGTTTATTGCAATGGCGATACAATGTGAATCCAAAGCAATTGATTGCAGCGGGTAGAGGACAATACGCTCCGATAGCAGAAAATAATACAAGAAAAAGTAGAGCTTTAAATCGAAGAACAAGAATTGTAATTATGCCAAATTTAGACAAGTTCTTTTCGATGATAGTTTCGGAATAAATATAGAAACAAGATCACTTCGTTTCAGAAAATAGGAATCAGGATTACGTCTTGGTTCCTGTTTCTTTTTAATCTTGATTCTAGAAATATTATTTCTTTACTCGGTGCTCATTCTGCTTAACAAAAGCATCCCAGCCAGAGTAACTTTTCGTGTTTCCTAGTTTAGAATTCGAATTGTAAAAATGACAAACGGCTGCAGCAAGCCCATCGGTAGAATCTAGATTTTTAGGTAAGGTTTTTAGTCCTAAAATTTGCTGTAACATTTTGGCAACTTGTTCTTTACTGGCATTTCCGTTACCAGTAACTGCCATCTTTATCTTTTTTGGTAAATATTCTGTAATAGGTATTTCACGGCTTAAACCAGCAGCCATAGCTACACCCTGTGCACGCCCAAGTTTTAACATAGATTGTACATTTTTTCCAAAGAAAGGAGCTTCAATAGCTATTTCGTCGGGATTGTGTGTGTCGATCAATTCAACAGTACGTTCGAATATTTTTTTAAGTTTTAGGTAGTGATCAGTGTATTTGGTAAGATTCAATTCATTTAGCTGAACAAATTCCATTTTTCTGTTTATGACCTTAATCACACCAAAACCCATAATCGTGGTTCCGGGATCAATTCCTAATATAATTCTATCACTATTCAATATTCAAATCTTTGTTTAAAATAAGTGGAAGCTTAAAATTGCAAGTTACAGGTATCCCTCTTACATGTCCAGGTTTAATTGGGTTGATTTCTACTAGAGAACTATCGATACGTTGTTGTATTTTTTTAGTTAAAGAAGTTTTTTGGGAAAACACGGTTTTTAAATAACCGTCTTTTTTAACAATTACACGAATCCATAGAGTATCGTTTATTTGCTCTTTGTCTTCGGTAATGCTTTCAGGTATACTGAGTTCTAGAATATCTAAAAGTTGTTGATTAAAACATTGTTCGGATGTTTCCTTACAAGGTTCGATTTCAGGATACGATTCTAGTTCTAATTGCTCTAATTGTAAATTTACTATTTCTTGAAGTTGTTGTTTTCTAGAAACTTTCGATTGACACCCAATGCAAATTGAAGGTATCAGAATTCCGTAAAGCAAATATCTGAGCATGATAAATCGGATGTTTTGTCAGTGTAATTTTAGAGGTATAGTTTTTGTGTACCTCTTAGCAAAAGTATGAATATCTTGAATTTTAATAGGTTCAAGGGTTTAGCTAAAATTTTAAATATGGATATCTTTTTAGTAGTAATAGGTTTATTGTGTGTATTAGTAGGGATTTTAGGGAGCTTTCTTCCTGTTTTACCTGGATTGCCAATAAGCTGGTTAGGGCTTTTGTTTGTGCATTTAACATCGGTTGTGTCTATTAATTATACCTTTTTAGGGATATGGTTGGCTGTAGCTGTGATTATATTACTACTCGATTATATAATACCAGCAATGGGAACTAAAAAGTTCGGTGGTAGTAAATATGGAGTCTACGGAACAACTTTGGGGTTAATTGCGGGAATGTTTTTTCCTCCATTAGGATTTGTAATCGGACCATTTGTAGGAGCTTATGTAGGGGAAATGTTATATCAACAAAACTCTAAAGTAGCTGCAAAAGCAGCTTGGGGGGCTTTTGTAGGCTTTTTAGCTTCAAGTTTTATGAAGTTTATTATGAGTCTTGTATTTGTAGGGCTTTATTTCTATGAGGTGATAGGAAACTTTAAAGGATTGTTTCCGTTTTTCTATAATTAGTAATTTGTGGAAAAGAGAACATAGATAAAAGAGAAGAGAAAGAGGTTCTTTCGAAAGAGGTTCGTCACCCTGATCGTTTCAGAGGCTTATTAAGTGCTTATGATGTGTAAAATTAGATAAGATGCTGAAATAAATTCAGCATGACGTGATTTGAATTGGTTTAAATGCACAAAGGAAAAATCAACTTTTAGGAATATAAGATTACTTTTCTTAAGATTCAAGGTTGCTTTCAATATAAAGTCACAATCGCGTGAGGGATTGAATGGTTACCCCACAGCGTAGTGAAACGGAGTGAGGAGTATGAATGAAAGCCTGACCTGAAAGGGCACGCCATTATTTAAGACGATCCACCATAAACTTAAAATATAAAGTCTCTTTTCTCTGCTCTATATTCTCTTATTATTTCTTTGGCTTAAAAATAAATGCACTAGGAAACTTCTTCTGAATACGCATTAAAGCACGATCAGCTTCTAATCTGTTTCTATAGTTACCTACCCAAACTTTGTAATTAGGTGTTTCGAACTTTATCTTACTGCTCCATGTACCACCGTAAGTGGTTTTAAAACTCGCCAATACTTTGTGGGCTTCTTTTAGATTCCCATAAAACAATTGAATTTTGTAAGAATCATTGTTTTCTATTTTGAATTTTGTTGCTGTAATCTTTTCAATAGCTTCCGAAACCTCGATGTGACTAGCAGCAACTTCGTTTTGTGCGATAGAGAGATTAGAAACAAATACAACAAATAAGAAAGCAAAGAATAATCGCATTGACTTTTAATTTTTGACAAAGTTATAATATAATAAATATACAAGTACTTTTCTTTATTTAGAATTTTTATAAATTACTTTTAAGCCTGTAAGGCCATTTCTCATAAAGAATTTGTGTAGTACTTTTGCGAGGCATAAAAAGCCCAATTTTACACTTAATTAACTATTGGGGTCTTTTATTTGCAAAGTTTGAAATTCTACATTGAATCTATGAAAAAAGTGGCAAACGGAAGTCTTATTCAAAAATTGACCTTATTGGTCGTTACTTTTCTATTAAGTCTATCTCCAGTTATTTCTTATGCACAAGATGCTCCGGCAGGTGATGCTGTAAAAGGTAAAGAGTTGTTTAATTCTTTGTGTGCAGCATGTCATAAAAGATACAAGAAGGCTACAGGTCCTGCTTTATATGGGGTGACAGAGCGTCACGATATGGAGTGGATTTATAAATGGGTGAAAAACAGTACTGCATTAATTGCATCAGGAGATGCTGAAGCTGTTGCTATTTATGAGGAGTATAATAAAGTAGCGATGAATGCTTTTCCTCAATTGTCAAATGCGGATATTGATAATATCATTGCTTATGTGATGGAACCTAAAAAGGTGGCTCCTAAAGCGGTTGCCTCAGCAAGTACTGGTACTGAAAACGCAGGAGGAGACTCTTCGGTGACTCAGAACATAGTTTTAGGGTTGTTGGTATTAGTATTGTTGTTGTTGATTGGTGTGTTGTTTATGGTAAGCAAGACATTAAAGACATATGCAGAGAATAATGGTGTGGCTATTCCTGAAAAAGAGAAAGGAACTCCAATCTGGAAAGCATTTATAGAGAATCAATTTTTAGTATTGGTGTCAGTAGTGTTTTTACTATTGGTAAGTGCATACTTTGTGTATGGATTTTTAATGCAAGTTGGTGTTGATAAAGGTTACGAGCCAATACAGCCAATTCACTACTCTCACAGAATCCATGCAGGCGATAACAAGATAGACTGTAAGTATTGTCACTCTTCTGCACGTGTGTCTAAACACTCGGGTATTCCTTCTTTAAATGTTTGTATGAATTGTCATAAGTCAATCGGTGAAGTGGCAGAAGAAACGCAAGCTGAAGGTTTAGCGAAGTACGGTGTAGATTACAATAAGCAAATTCAAAAATTATACAAAGCAACTGGTTGGGATCCGTCGAAACAGGCTTATACGGGCGAGTCTTCTCCTGTAAAGTGGGTTCGTATTCATAACTTGCCAGACTTTGCATACTTCAATCACTCACAACACGTAATGGTCGCTGGTGTTCAGTGTCAAAAGTGTCACGGACCAGTAGAAGAAATGGAAATTATGCGTCAACATGCTCCATTAACTATGGGGTGGTGTATTAATTGTCACAGAGAAACAAATGTGAAGGTTGAAGGGAATGCATACTACGAGAAAATCCACGAAGAATTATCTAAGAAGTATGGTGTAGATAAATTGACTGCAGCTCAAATGGGAGCGTTAGAATGTGGTAAATGTCACTACTAATACAGGGTTTATCTAAAAATTATCATTAAGAAGCAAACAAGTTTAATATATGTCATCAAACAAGAAATACTGGAAAAGTGTTGAGGAGCTAAAAGATAGCTCGATGATTGAGGCACTTAAGCAAAATGAGTTTTCTGAAGAATTGCCAATTAATGGTTTCTTAGAAGACGAGTCGTCGCTAGAGAGTTCATCGACATCACGTAGAGATTTCTTAAAATATGTTGGATTTAGTACAGCTGCAGCTACGTTAGCAGCTTGTGAGGGTCCAGTGGTGAAATCAATTCCTTATGTAGTGCAACCAGAACAGATTGTTCCTGGTGTTGCTAATTATTATGCGACAACTATTGCAGATGGATTCGATTTTGCAAACATACTTATCAAAACTAGAGAAGGTCGTCCGATAAAAGTTGAAAGTAATGCATTAGCGGGAGCTACTGGTGATGCTAATGGTCGTATGCATGCGTCTGTTCTTTCGATGTACGATACTTCGAGGTTGAAAAAACCACATATTGCAGGGAAGCCTGTAACGTGGGAGAAGTTTGATGCAGAACTTGCAAAGCGTTTAGGGAATGTAAAAGGTGATATCGTGTTGTTGACTCAGAGTTTTTCTGGTCCTGCAACAAAAAAGGTAATTGCTGAGTTTGCTTCTAAATTTCCAAATGTAAAGCAAGTTAGTTACGATTCTGTTTCTCATACTACGGCGTTAGATGCTTTCGAAGCCACTTATGGAGAAAGAGCGTTAGCGGGATACGATTTAGAAAAAGCTGACGTAATTGTTGGTGTTGGTGCTGACTTTTTAGGAGATTGGCAAGGTGGTGGTTATGAGTCTGGATATGCTAAAGGACGTGTTCCTAAGCATGGGAAAATGTCTCGACACATCCAATTCGAATCTAATATGTCATTAGCTGGTGCTAATGCAGATAAGCGTATTGCGGCAACTAATTACGAGTTAAAACAAGTGCTGCTAGAATTATACAGCTTAATTACTGGAGCTGGAGTTTCTGCTAATCTTCCTAAGAATTTAAAGCAAGTAGTTGTTAAAACTGCGGCTGAAATTAAGGAAGCAGGGAGTAATGCTGTTGTTTTAACAGGTGTTGAAGATAAAAATGCTCAATTAATTGCTTTAGCAATTAATGAGAAATTACATAGTAAAGCATTTTCTGCTAAGCAGCCTAAAACTGCATTTGTTGGTGATTCTGCTAAGGTAGAGCAATTAATAGCTGATGTAAATTCAGGTAAAGTAGGTGCTTTATTTACGATAGGATCTAATCCAGTATATACCTTGCCAAAAGGAGAGGCTTTTGCAGAAAGCTTAAAGAAGAATGTTGATGTAGTTGTGTCTTTCTCTTCTACTCCAGATGAAACAGCTTCTGTAAGTGAATTCGTGGCGACTACTCCACATTTCTTAGAGTCTTGGGGTGATGTAGAATTAGTGAAAGGGAAGTTTGGTTTAACACAGCCAACAATCCGCCCACTATTTGATACGCGTCAATTCCAAGATACATTGTTGAAACTAGTAGGTAACCCTGTTGCTTTCGATCAATATTTAAAGCAAGTTTGGAGTGCAGAAATATTAGGAGGTAAGTCTTTTAATAAAGCATTACATGATGGGTTCTTTACTACAAGTGCTAGTGTAGCATCTGCTCCAAGTTTCAATATTAATGCTTCTAGTTTAAGCGGTGCTAAGCCATCAGGATTAGAGTTAGTATTGTATACAAAAACAGGAATGGGTGATGGTCAACAGGCTAACAACCCATGGTTACAAGAATTTCCAGATCCATTAACAAGGACTTCTTGGGATAACTACTTAACCGTTTCTAAGGCTGATGCAGAAGCATTAGGGTTAGAAAACTGGAATGTAGCTAACGGAGCGTTAAATGGTAGTTTAGTTAAAGTAACCGTTGGAGGTGTTACTTTAGAAAATGTGCCAGTTTACATTCAGCCAGGTCAAGCTAAAGGAACAGTAGGTTTAGCTTTAGGTTATGGTCGTACAGAAGGATTAAAAGAAGAAATGCAAGTAGGTGTTAATGCCTACTCATTATATCAAGGTTTTGGAAAGGTTCAAAACGTAACTATCGAGAAAGTTTCTGGAGAGCATGAGTTTGCATGTGTTCAGTTACATAAAACATTGATGGGACGTGGAGATATCGTTAAGGAAACTACATTAGAGATCTTTAATACTAAAGATAAAGAGTACTACAATGCAGTACCTAAAGTATCTTTAGATCACGAAGAAATCGAAGTTACGTCTCCGGATGCTGACTTATGGGAAGAGTTTGATCGTTCTATAGGGCATCATTTTAACTTATCTATCGACTTGAACTCTTGTACAGGTTGTGGTACTTGTGTAATTGCATGTCATGCAGAAAACAATGTGCCCGTTGTAGGGAAGTCTGAAGTACGTAGATCACGTGATATGCACTGGTTACGTATCGATAGATACTATTCTTCTGAAGAGACCTTTGCAGGAGATGTAGAGAAAAAAGAAGGATTTAGTGGTTTAGGTGAAAACTTATCTGGATTTGGAAGTATCGAAGATCCTTCAGAGAATCCTCAGGTAGTATTCCAGCCAGTAATGTGTCAGCACTGTAACCATGCTCCATGTGAAACAGTATGTCCAGTAGCTGCAACTTCACACGGTCGTCAAGGTCAAAACCATATGGCATATAACCGTTGTGTAGGTACGCGTTATTGTGCAAATAACTGTCCTTATAAAGTACGTCGTTTCAACTGGTTCTTGTATAATGGAAACGATGAATTCGATTTCCATATGAATAACGATTTAGGTCGTATGGTTGTGAATCCAGATGTTACAGCACGTTCTAGAGGTGTTATGGAGAAATGTTCTATGTGTATGCAAATGACGCAGAAAACAATTCTTGATGCGAAGCGCGAAGGACGTCCGGTTAGAGAAGGAGAATTCCAAACGGCATGTTCTAATGCTTGTACTACAGGTGCAATTGCTTTCGGTGATATTAATGACAAAGAAAGTGGTGTAGCTAAATCTAAAGAAAGTGACCGTATGTATCACTTATTAGAGCATATTGGAGTAAAACCGAATGTTCAGTATCAATTAAAGGTACGTAACACGAAAGCTTAATTATTAAAAGACTTAAACAAGAATAAATTATGTCTCATTACGAAGCACCCATAAGAACGCCTCTTGTAACAGGTGATAAGTCTTACCACGATATCACTTTAGATGTGGTAGCACCTGTAGAAGGTAGAGCAAATAAGCACTGGTGGATTGCATTTTCTATCGCTTTAATTGCCTTTGCGTGGGGATTAGGATGTATTGTATACACCGTGTCAACCGGGATCGGTACATGGGGTTTAAATAAAACTGTAGGATGGGCGTGGGATATCACGAACTTCGTATGGTGGGTAGGTATCGGGCACGCAGGAACCCTGATATCGGCGGTATTATTACTGTTTCGTCAGAAATGGCGTATGGCGATTAACCGTTCTGCAGAGGCGATGACAATTTTCGCCGTTGTACAAGCAGGTTTGTTTCCGATCATTCATATGGGACGTCCATGGTTAGCTTACTGGGTATTGCCAATACCTAACCAATTTGGATCGTTATGGGTTAACTTTAATTCCCCATTACTTTGGGATGTATTCGCTATTTCAACATATTTATCGGTTTCATTAGTATTCTGGTGGACTGGTTTGTTACCTGACTTTGCGATGATTCGTGACCGTGCGGTAACACCATTTACAAAAAAGATTTATGGAATCTTATCTTTTGGATGGTCAGGAAGAGTAAAAGATTGGCAACGTTTTGAAGAGGTGTCTTTAGTGTTAGCTGGTTTAGCAACACCATTAGTACTTTCGGTTCATACGATAGTATCTTTTGACTTTGCAACCTCTGTAATTCCAGGATGGCATACGACGATTTTCCCTCCATACTTTGTAGCAGGGGCAATCTTCTCAGGATTCGCAATGGTGAATACATTATTGATCATCATGCGTAAAGTATGTAATATGGAAAACTATATTACACTTCAACATATTGAATTAATGAACTTGGTAATTATGATTACGGGTTCTATTGTGGGGGTAGCCTATATTACAGAGCTTTTCGTAGCATGGTACTCAGGTGTAGAATACGAACAATATGCATTCTTAAATCGTGCAACAGGACCATACTGGTGGGCATACTGGTCAATGATGACTTGTAACGTATTCTCTCCTCAGTTTATGTGGATTCCTAAGTTGAGAAGAAGTATTATGTTTTCTTTCTTCATCTCACTTATTGTAAACATAGGAATGTGGTTTGAGCGTTTTGTAATTATTGTAACATCGTTACACCGTGATTACTTACCATCATCATGGACAATGTTTTCACCAACATTTGTAGATATAGGAATTTATATAGGGACCATAGGTTTCTTCTTTGTATTATTCTTATTATACGCACGTAGCTTCCCTGTAATTGCGCAAGCAGAGGTGAAGTCAATTATGAAAGCTTCAGGAGAAAAATATAAAAAATTGCGTGATGCGGGAAAACCAACTTACGAAAGAGCTGAAGGTATTGTTGAACTATTAGGTGATGATCACGACGATCACCATTAATATATAAATTAAGTATTGTATGGCTTCAAAAGTTGCTCATGCTTATTATCTCGATGACGAGGTTTTAATGGACGCTGTAAAAGCGTGTAAGAAAAAGCACTATCATATCGAGGACGTTTATACGCCTTTCCCAGTACATGGGTTAGATAAAGTATTAGGTTTACCTCATACACGTCTTGCGATTTGCGCATTTATTTACGGATTGATCGGTTTGACAGTAGCTACGACTATGATGAATTTCATCATGATCGAAGACTGGCCACAAAACATTGGAGGAAAACCAAGTTTTAGTTATATCGAAAACTTACCTTCTTTCATTCCTATTATGTTCGAATTAACGGTGTTTTTTGCAGCCCACTTAATGGTTATTACTTTTTATATGAGAAGTAAATTATGGCCTTTTAAGAAAGCAGAAAATCCCAACGAAAGAACTACAGACGATTTATTCTGTATCGAGTTAGATGCTTCACATGTTGAAGAAAGTGAATTAGACGCTTTCTTAAAATTAACAGGAGCAGAGGAAGTTAATTTTAAAAACCAATAAGTCGATGAGAGCAGTTTTTAAAATAGGATTAGTTGCAGTAGCATTGGTTGCGGTTTCTTGTCAAAACAAGAAAAAACCAAACTATCAATATTTCCCTAATATGTACGAGTCATTAGGCTATGAAGCTTATAGTTCTCATGAGGTTTTTGCTAAGAATTTCACTTCAGAAGCTTTAACTCCTGTTGATGGTACTGTAAAAAGAGGATGGTTGCCTTACGATTATGCTAACGACCGTGCTGGTTATTTAGCAGCTAAGGAAGGTTCTAAAAATCCATTGCCTTACACAAAGGAAAATACAGAAAAGGGAAAAGCACTTTATGATATCTATTGTGCGATTTGTCACGGAGCAAAGGGTAACGGTAAAGGTACTTTAGTTAAAAGAGAAAAAATTCTTGGGGTACCTAGTTATGATGATGCTGGACGTGCGATTACAGAGGGAAGTATTTATCACGTGATTTATTATGGAATTAACTCCATGGGTTCTTATGCTGCGCAAACCAGTACCGAAGAGCGTTGGTTAATTGCTCAGTATGTAGAGCAATTGAAAGCAAAACTTGAAGGTAAAGAATCTAGGATCGATAACATTTCAAATCCTAAGAGCAATCAAGTATACTTATTCGGATATGAAAACAGTGTTACAGCGAAGGCTCCTAAAGTTGAAGCTGTATCTCTGGGTACAGTTGGTTTAGAAGGGGAAGAGGATGCTCATGCAAATCAGCATTCTTTAGAGCAAGTAGAAAGTACAATTCAAGAAGCGAAGAGTCATTCTAAAAAGCCTTTAATAGGTGGAAAGTCTCATCATTCGCATAAAGAAGCAGGATTAAAATAATTAAGGACTCTGGTTTAAAGTTATGAACACATTCAAAAATAATATAAAGATATTACCACTTGTGCTAATGGTTTTAGGAATCATTGGTTTGGCAATTAGCTTTTCAAGTGCACCGAGTTCAACAGAAGAAGTAGAGCAAATTTTAGCTAGTCAGCATCATGGCGGACATGGAGCATCGCACGGAGATGCGCATGCTGCTGATCATGATAGCCACGGAGATGCTCATAAAGCGGAGAGTCATCACGCAGCGCATGGAGAAGATGCACATGGACATAATACTCATGAAGTAACTGTTCAAGATGAGGCGCATACTGAACACGAAAAACATTTACATCACGTTCTACACCAATTACAAAACAAGCCTTGGGCAGCGTTATATGTTGCAGCATTCTTTTTCTTTATGATTGCGTTGGGAGTGTTAGTGTTTTATGCAATTCAATTTGCGGCTCAAGCAGGATGGTCACCATTATTGTTCAGAGTGATGGAAGCAATTACTGCTTACTTACTTCCTGGAGGAATAATCGTGTTTATCATTTTGGCATTATCAGGTTTCCATTTAAATCACTTATTTGTGTGGATGGATTCTGAAGTAGTTGCTCACGACGAATTACTTCAAGGAAAACAAGGTTGGTTAAACGTACCAGCATTCTTAATCCGTGCAGCATTGTATTTAATTGCTTGGAATGTATATAGACATTTCGCAGTTAAGTTTTCTAGAAAACAAGATGAGGAACCTGCAGGAAATGTATGGTATAAGAAAAGTTTTAAAGCAGCAGCAGTATTTTTAGTAGTATTTATTTACTCTGAATCTATGATGTCTTGGGACTGGATTATGAGTTTCGATCCGCACTGGTTTAGTACCTTATTTGGATGGTATGTGTTTGCTAGTATGTTTGTAAGTGGAATCACTGTAATAGCATTAACTACAATTTTCTTAAAGTCTAAGGGATACTTAGCTAAAGTGAATAATAGCCATTTACACGATTTAGCAAAGTTTATGTTTGGTATTAGCATTTTCTGGACCTACTTATGGTTCTCTCAATTCATGTTGATTTGGTATTCCGATATTCCAGAAGAGGTTACTTATTTCGTAACGCGTATTAACGATTATACATTACCATTCTTCGGTATGGTAGCATTAAACTTAGTGTTCCCATTGTTGGTGTTAATGAACTCTGATTTCAAACGTATCAACTTTATTATCGTAACTGTTGGTATTGTCATCTTAATAGGTCACTACATTGATATTTATAACATGGTAATGCCTGCAACAGTAGGGGTATCATGGTCAATAGGTTTACCAGAAATTAGTGCAGTAGCGTTGTTCTTAGGATTATTCATCTTTGTTGTAACAAAAGCACTTACTAAAGCTGATTTAGAACCATCAGGAAATCCTTACTTAGAAGAGAGTAAACATTTCCATTATTAATAAAAAGAAGTATTTAATTATAAGATAACGAGCAATGACGATATTTTTAATCTTACTAATTGTAGCCCTTTTGGGAGTTTCTGTATGGCAACTTTCAAAGATTTACAAGTTTACTCTAGGAGGAGATTCAGATACTTCAGAAATAGCAAACGATAAAGACAACCAGACACAAGGAAAGTTAATGTTGGCTTTCGTGATTTTCCTATACGGATTAATGGCATACTGCTTTATCAGCTATAATTCTTATTTCTTACCAGAAACTGCTTCTGAGCACGGTAAGGGCTATGATATGTTAATGAAGATTTCAGTAGTACTAATTATGTTTGTTCAAATTTGTACACAGTTTTTATTACACTTCTTCGCTTATAAGTATAGAGGAAAAAAAGACCAAAAGGCTTTATTCTTCGCAGATAGCCACACGTTAGAGTTAATTTGGACAGGTATTCCAATTATTACACTTGCAGGTTTGATCATCTACGGTTTATATACTTGGGTTGATATCATGCATATTGATGAAGAGGAGGATGCTATGGTAGTTGAATTATACGCTTATCAGTTTGCCTGGAGAGCAAGGTATGCGGGAGCAGATAACGAATTAGGAAAAGCTAATGTACGTTTCATTGAAGGAGTAAATACTTTAGGGGTTGACGAGTCTGATAATTACGGTCAAGATGATATCATCACTAACGAACTGCACTTACCAGTAAATAAAAAGGTAATTTTCAAATTGCGTTCTCAAGATGTATTACATTCAGCCTACATGCCTTTCTTTAGAGCACAAATGAACGTAGTACCTGGTATGATTACTGAATTTGCGTACACGCCAATTAAGACGACTGAAGAAATGCGTCAGACAGACTTTATGTTAGAAAAAGTTGAGACAATCAACAACGTTCGTAGAGAGAATAGCCAAAAATTGATTGCTAAGGGAGAAGAAGCTTTAGAACCATACGAATTTGATTACTATTTATTATGTAATAAGATTTGTGGTGCTTCTCATTACAATATGCAAATGAAAATTGTTGTAGAATCTGAAGAAGATTTTAACAATTGGTTAGCCGAACAAAAGACTTTCAGACAAGTAGTGTCTAAATAATATTTAATAATTTTATTAAAAAGAGATAGAGGATATGTCAGCAGATCACGGACACCACAAAGACACTTTTATCACTAAGTATATCTTTAGTGAAGATCACCATATGATCTCAAAACAGTACTTAATTACTGGTTTGTTAATGGGTATTATCGGAATCGGAATGTCGTTATTATTCCGTATGCAATTAGCATGGCCAGAACAATCGTTTCAGGTTTTCGAAGTATTGTTAGGAAAATGGGCTCCAGAGGGGGTTATGGATCCTAATGTTTATTTAGCTTTAGTTACCATTCATGGTACTATTATGGTATTCTTCGTATTAACTGCAGGTTTATCAGGTACGTTTAGTAACTTATTAATTCCATTGCAGATTGGAGCTCGTGATATGGCTTCAGGATTCATGAACATGGTATCTTATTGGTTGTTCTTTTTAAGTTCAATCATTATGGTATTTTCTTTGTTCATCGAAGCAGGACCAGCAGCAGCAGGATGGACTATTTATCCTCCTTTAAGTGCTTTACCACAAGCAATGCCAGGTTCTGGATTAGGTATGACACTTTGGTTAGTAGCAATGGCGATCTTTATTGCATCCTCTTTATTAGGTTCTTTAAACTACGTTGTAACAGTAATTAATTTAAGAACTAAAGGAATGTCTATGACACGTCTTCCATTGACTATCTGGGCTTTCTTTGTAACGGCTGTTATTGGGGTTATTTCTTTCCCAGTATTATTATCAGCAGCGTTATTGTTAATAATGGATAGAAGTTTTGGTACCTCATTTTACTTAAGTGATATCTTTATTCAAGGCGAAGTTTTACATAATCAAGGGGGTTCTCCAGTATTATTCGAGCACTTATTCTGGTTCTTAGGACACCCTGAGGTATATATCGTATTATTACCAGCATTAGGGATCACTTCAGAGATTATCGCAACAAATGCTCGTAAACCAATTTTTGGTTACCGTGCGATGGTTGGATCTATTATTGCAATTGCATTTTTATCTACAATTGTATGGGGTCACCACATGTTCGTGTCGGGTATGAATCCATTTTTGGGATCGGTATTTACGTTTACAACATTATTAATTGCAATTCCATCCGCAGTAAAGTCATTTAACTACATTACTACACTTTGGAAAGGTAATTTACAGTTCAACCCAGGAATGTTATTTTCTATTGGGTTAGTATCTACATTTATCACTGGTGGTTTGACAGGGATTATCTTAGGAGATAGTACATTAGATATTAATGTACATGATACGTATTTCGTAGTAGCTCACTTTCACTTAGTAATGGGTATCTCTGCATTATACGGTTTATTTGCTGGGGTGTACCACTGGTTCCCTAAGATGTATGGGAAAATGATGAATAAGAATTTAGGATATGTTCACTTTTGGGTAACTGCAGTTGGTGCGTACGGGGTTTTCTTCCCGATGCATTTTGTAGGTATGGCAGGTTTACCAAGACGTTATTATACGTATACTAACTTTCCTTACTTCGATGATTTAGCAGATACACAAGTATTAATTACAGTGTTTGCATTAATCACAGCAGCGGCTCAGTTAGTGTTCTTATACAACTTCATCTATTCTATCTTTTATGGTAAGAAAGCTGAACAAAATCCATGGAAATCTAATACCTTAGAGTGGACTACACCGGTAGAGCACATTCACGGTAACTGGCCAGCAGAATTACCTACTGTTCAACGTTGGGCTTATGATTATAGTAAGACAAAAGAGAACGGTGAGTATGTAATAGAAGGACAAGATTATACACCACAAACAACTCCTGTACAAGAAGGAGAAGAAGAATTGACTCACTAATTAGTCTATTGACTAAACTATTATACTAAGAAGCCCTCGTTTGAGGGCTTTTTTATTTTTAGGGATAGTCTTATTTTTGTTATTAGCGAACACTATTATTTGATAGTATTTCTATCGCCACGTCATTCCCACGTAGGTGGGAATCTTATTAAATAGGTGTCTTTTATTATTGATAAACGGGATCTAAAAAGTATTTAATTTGAATTCAAACTTAGACCCTACAAGCGAAAATTACACACCACAGGATCACGATGTCGAAAAGGCGTTAAGACCATTAAGTTTCGATGATTTTGCTGGGCAAGAACAGGTGCTAGAAAATCTTGGGATTTTCGTGAAAGCTGCAAATATGAGAGGTGAAGCACTAGATCATACCTTGTTTCACGGCCCTCCAGGTTTGGGTAAAACGACCTTGGCCAATATCGTTGCTAACGAGCTTGGAGTAGGGATTAAGATCACTTCAGGCCCTGTTTTAGATAAGCCAGGTGACTTAGCGGGATTATTAACCAATTTGGAGCCAAGAGATGTGCTTTTTATCGATGAGATTCATCGATTGAGCCCTATAGTAGAGGAATACTTGTATTCGGCTATGGAGGACTTTAAAATCGATATCATGATCGAAAGTGGTCCAAATGCTAGAACGGTACAAATTCATTTGGACGAATTTACTTTGATAGGGGCAACAACACGTTCTGGGCTATTGACAGCACCTATGCGTGCACGTTTCGGAATTCAATCTCGATTACAATACTATTCCACAGAATTATTGTCGTCAATTATCCAACGTAGTGCGGCAATTCTGCAAGTACCTATCGACGAAAGAGCTGCTATTGAAATAGCAGGAAGAAGTAGAGGTACCCCTCGTATAGCGAATGCCTTATTGCGTAGGGTACGAGATTTTGCACAAATAAAAGGAAACGGATCTATTGATCTAGAAATTGCAAGATTCTCCTTAAAAGCCTTAAATGTTGACGCTTTCGGTTTAGATGAGATGGATAATAAGATTTTAACTACGATTATCGAAAAGTTTAAAGGGGGTCCAGTCGGTTTAACTACTTTAGCAACAGCGGTTAGTGAAAGTGCAGAGACTATAGAGGAAGTATATGAGCCTTTCTTAATCCAACAGGGTTTTATTATGAGAACACCTAGAGGTCGTGAAGTTACAGAGTTAGCTTATCGTCATTTAGGGAAGACTAAAGGGCCAGAACAAGGACAACTATTTTAATCCGCATTGTGGACTG
Organism: uncultured Aquimarina sp.; assembly: GCA_937929895.1. Classification (GTDB taxonomy): domain Bacteria; phylum Bacteroidota; class Bacteroidia; order Flavobacteriales; family Flavobacteriaceae; genus Aquimarina. The sequence continues at coordinate 24,110 of CALFUO010000199.1, read as the reverse complement.
AATTTTAAAGGATTGTTTTGCTTTTCATAAAAGTAGTTTTGGCTCTATACTTTAATACTTAACTTGGGGTAATAGATATAACATTGAAATGGATATTAAAGAAGTACGTTTTTTAGAAGTATTGTGGAATGCTCCTAAGATCATGAAAAATCCTTTAAAATATCATAATAAATGGTTTGAAAGATCAGGTGATACGTTTAGAATTCATACTAGCTTCGACCAAAGTTCTCTTTTTACAAGAGATGCAGATTTGGTGAAGTATGTACTTCAAACTTCTGAAAAAAAATATCATAAATCCGCATATCAAACTGATAGATTAGCTTTTTATCTTGGTAATGGGTTACTTACCTCTTCGGGAACGTATTGGAAAAAGCAACGGAAATTAATTCAACCTTCGTTTTACAAAAAGAAATTAAATACTGTTGCTAATATCATAAAAGAAGTTGCTATTCGTGAAATAGAAAAAATTGAAGCAGATAAGGAAGCTGATATCCACCTAATAACATCGAGTTTAGCCTTTAAAATTGTTGCAGAATCTTTGTTTGGCTATGCCTGTGATACCCAAACCATCGATCGTATTCAGCATATTATGGAAAAGGTTCAAAAAGATTTTATTTTTGAATTGCGTTTTCCTTTCTTACGTTGGTGGCGTCAGGTTTCGGGAAAAAGGAAGCATACTAAAAATTTATCTTTAGAGTTACAATCGATTATAGGTGAATTGGTTGAAGCAAGAAGATTGACCCAAGGAGAATTTGACAACCTACTAGATATCCTTTTGAATTGTACCTACGAAGGTGGTACGAAGATGACTACCGAACAACTGGTAGATGAAATCCTTATACTCTTTATTGCGGGGCACGAGACCACAGCCAATGCATTGGCATTTACATTAGGTTTATTGGGGCAAAACCAAGATGTCCAAGAAAAAGTATTGAAAGAAATAAGTGCATTTTCTACAGCGTCACAGTCACTTATGGGACTTTTTGAAGAAGCTTCTTTTGTAAAGCAATGTATTGATGAATCTATGCGTTTGTATCCACCTGCTTATTTTTCGGATAGAGTAGCTATAGAAGACGATTACTACAAAGATCTAACATTTAAAAAGGGCGAACAGTTGTTGATATCTTTTTTTGAAATCCATAGGAATTCTAATTTTTGGGAAAAGTCAACAGAATTCTTGCCAGATCGATTTGAAAAGGAGAGGGTAAAAGCCTATTCTGGAAATTATTTTCCTTTCGGAGGAGGACCTAGAATGTGCGTAGGTAGTAACTTTGCGATGTACGAAATGTTAGTTGTGATTACAGAAATCATAAAGCGTTTTAAAGTAACTACAGTAGCAAAAGAAATCAAATACGAACCATTGATTACATTACGACCCGTGGATTTGTTTTTGCGTTTTGAAGCAAGAGAGTGCTAGTTATTTATACATCATAATTATCTCATAATTTCATGCTACAATCCCATCAGAATAAAACGATCAATGCTTCTAAATGGTCCTTAATGATTAAGGAAGAAGCCAAGCGTATTGGTTTTATGTCATGTGGTATAAGTAAGGCAGGATTTTTAGAAGAAGAAGCTCCTCGATTAGAAAAGTGGTTACAGGAAAATTGTCATGGGCAAATGAGCTATATGGCAAATCACTTTGATAAGCGTTTAGACCCTACCAAGCTTGTCGAAGGTTCGAAAAGTGTAATATCATTACTCTTAAATTATTATACAGAGGAAAAGCAAATCGATCCGAATGCACCAAAGATTTCGAAATATGCTTACGGTCAGGATTACCACGATATCATCAAAAAGAAACTAAGAGAACTACATGCATTTATAAACCAAGAAATTGGTGAGGTTTCGGGACGTGTATTTGTAGATTCGGCACCTGTTTTGGATAAGGCGTGGGCTGCTAAAAGTGGTTTAGGATGGACAGGGAAAAACTCTAATTTAATACAAAAAAGAGCTGGTTCTTTTTTCTTTATAGCCGAACTTATCTTAGATATCGAATTAGAATACGATCATGCAACTACAGATCATTGCGGAACTTGTACTGCTTGTTTGGATGCTTGTCCTACACAGGCGATAGTAGAACCTTATGTTGTAGATGGAAGTAAATGTATTTCCTATTTTACAATTGAGTTAAAAGACAACCTTCCGCCTAGTATGCAGGGGAAATTTGATAATTGGATGTTTGGTTGTGATGTTTGTCAGGATGTATGTCCTTGGAATCGAATGTCAAAATCTCATAATGAGCCTCTATTTAATCCGCATCCAGATCTTTTAGAAATGACTTATCAAGATTGGCAAGAAATTACAGAAGATGTTTTTAGAAAAGTGTTTAAAAAGTCTGCTGTAAAACGCACTAAATTTTCAGGTTTAAAACGAAATATCGACTTTTTAAATCTCTGAATTGTTAGTTTCAATGTATCAGTTATACGATTTAAACCATAAAATGCGGCATAAATATTTAGAATTAATTTTCGCTTTTTCAAGGCGTAAAATTAAAGCATAGCACTAGCCACGATTTCATTTTGAAACGAAGAAAAAGTAGAAAAGTAAACTTAATATATGTTGCATTTTATGGTTTAGATCGTATTAGTTAAAAAAGACCAGTTTCGTTCTTCAATTTTTATCTATCTGATAACTAATATTTGACGTTCAAATTGAGCCTTAACTCAAATTTTAACATTTCAAAACAGTATTTTTTATTTCATTTGTGTTTCAATTTTTTGAGAGTCGATCATTTATGATCTTCTGTGTAGTTCGTCGAACAACTCCTTTAAATATTAGGTTGACAGCTATATTTGGAACTCCAAAACAAACAAATTACTATGAAAACCAAGTTTTTAGTGCTTTTAATAGCACTCGTCTCGCTATGCAGTTGCGAGCAGGAGGACAAAAACCAAATTCGGTACGATAAAGAAGCGCAGGTAACTGGGAGTTACTAAGTAAAGAAATCAATAGTCAAGGACAAGCATTAAGTTCTTGTGATCTTCAAAATCGAATCACTTTTGCGTTAAGTGGAAATTTCTACAACAATTCTAGTTCAGTAAACGAAACTACTTTGCAGTGTGAACCTAATGCAGAAGTCATTGGTAAATTCTCTTTTGTAGGAAATACAGTTACGATCGATTTACCCGAAGGCAATAGTCAACAAGGGGAAGTTTTTATAAACCAAAACTTGTTAACGATTCGTACCAATGAGGACTCTGGTCAAGTAGAAAGAAATTACAAACGTGTAGCAACCCCAAGAAACACGATTACTATAGAATAACTAAAGGCAAGCATTTCTCCCCAAAAATGTTTTTCGAACCGATAAGTTAATCTTCAACTTATCGGTTTTTTGTAAAATGATTTTTAACGTTTTTTTACGTAATTTACAGATTAAATGTAACTGTTATATTTAAAAATAGTATTTTAGTCGATAAAATGATTTTAATATGAAAAAGACCCTAACTATCTTTATTTGCTCTTCTTTATTATTAGCTTCTTGCGGAAGTGATGATGATGGAGGTAGCTCTCCCAATCCTACTTTAACAGAACCTCAAGCTCCAACTCTTAAAGGTGTACTTAATGTTCAGGATGGAAAAAAATAATTAGAAGACAATAGTATTGCACTTTTAAATAAAGTTGATGCTTTTAAAAATGATACCTCTTTAAATGAAATAGTTAAACTAGCAGAGTTTTTACAACCTGATGACGACACAGAAGTTAAGAATTCGAATATAGCTCTTAAAACAATTTCTAACATTGCAGATGTAAAAACAAACGATAGAGATATTATAGCCTTTAATGCTGCACAAGCAGCTGATTTAGCATCATTGTCATTAAAGGCAGATTTTACAGAAGGTAAAGGTATTTATACATGGAATTCTGTAAAAGAAGACTTCGATAAGACAGGAAATAGTGATGATCAAATCTATAATATTAATTACGATGGAAAAACGGCTGTTTTTAGTATAACTGATTTTGATAGTACTTTAGTTGAAGGAGAAGAATTACCAACTTTAGCTAATGCAACATTAAAGATTGGTGGTACGACTTTATTTAGCCAACAATTTTCTGCATCTTTCCAAGAGGGTCAGATAGCTCCAGTAACTTTAAGTAATACTACGACAATGGGAGCTTTGTCAATAAATACGAGCTATTCAAATCAAGATAATAGAAAAATCATTCAATCTATGTCATTTAATCTAAACGGAGAGAAAGTGATTGGTTTTGATAGTGCTGCAAATGGTAATTTTAATTCTAACGCAGGGACAGTAGAAGATGTAGTAGATGATATTAAAGTATCTTTTTCATTCTTAGATGCAGTTGTATTTATGACTGCTAATGATAATAGTTTAAATTCTGAAAAAGACTTAACTATCGATGAAGAAATTGCGTTGTTGAATAGTAATGTTACTGCAGAATTAAGTATTAATAATTATTCTATAGCTAAAAGTCAATTTTACAAGGATAAAGATACGTACTGGACATATGTATATGACCCTAATAAAAATTATGGAGATTACGTAGAAAAAGAACAGGATATCATAAACGCAAGATTCTTGTTTAGTGATGGGACTAGTGCTGATTTTGATACCTATGTAAATGGGTCTTTTACTGCATTGGAAAACAAGTTTAATGCTGTGTTTGATGCATATGAAATTCTGTTTGAAAATATTGATTTAGGTGAGGATGATGATGAATATTACTATCCTGCAACACCTACCACCGAACAAGAGGTTGAAGCACCAGCTGAAAGAAACTAAATAAAACCAAAAGTGTATAATATTAAAGCTTTCTGAAAGTAAAAGCTAAAAATGTCCAGAAATATTATTTCTGGACATTTTTTTTATCATTGGTGTCCGACTAAAAATTTTATAAAAATCTGACAATGCTTTTAAACACTGACTTTAAGATGGTTTAAATCGTATTATATCAAAGAAATCATGTTTGTGTTTCAAAAACAAACAATAAAAATCAGCTGTTTTCAGTGTGTTATGGGCACAATCTTGATTCCTGTTTCTTGAAGCGAAGCGATCTTGAATCTTTATCGGACACTACTATTTTTTCATAATAATTTTTATTCGGGCACAATAAATTTGATAGCAGTAGGATTTTCACCAGACCAATAACCAAACGCATTATTACTTATGTTAGAATTTACTTCGTTTGTTAGAGAAGCTCCACTTAATAATATAGTTTCATCATCTTTAATAGACTTCCAAAAAGAGAATTGCTCTTTTGTTATTTGGATAAGTTGAAGTTCGAAAGTAGCATTTGTTTCTAGTAAGTTGATCTTTGTGTCATTTTCGAATTTACTGTAAGAAACTACTATTGGAAATTCAGCTGTGTTTATGTTTTCTGTGTTAAATAGAAAAGGGGTAGCATCCCTAAATTTTGAGTCGTTTTCATTTTTTATCAGTATTTTGAAGTAGTTCGTGGTGTTAATATCGTTTTTTATAGTTAATATAATGTCTTTAAAATCAGGTGTAGGATTTCCTTCTTCGTTAGCTGTAACAAAATCAATATTTATAATTTCGGGTTGATTAGGGATACTGGTTGTAGAATGATATGTATTATTATTAATAGTAATCGATAGGTTATATAACTTACCAATCTCCCCTTTAATTACCGTTCCTTGGTAAAAGAAAAAAGGAAATCTGTTTTCGTCTTTTTTTAAAGTTAATATTTCGGAGTTTGTCCCATCCGAAATGCTAACTTTTGCTTTGGATTCAACACTTTTCGCTATTTCAAGCGAATCTATTATTCCAGAGAAATTAATACTGTTTGTAAGTCTTACTTCTGCGAATTTCCCTTCTTTTATATTTGCCTCTATACTTAGCGGGTCATCTTTACGAGCTATCGTATCTTCAATAGCACAGCTAGTTAAAACAATTACGATAAGTAGTGCTATTTTCTTCATAGTGTTAAGTTTTAAAAAGAGAAAATCCAGTTTAATGTTGGTAGTATAGGAAAGAGATTCTCTCTTACTTCTTCAATAGTTATAGTGTTGTCGCTAGCCCCCCCGTTTGTTTTGTAGTAAATATTAAAGGGATTTTTATTATTGTAGCTATTGTATATGGTTAGATTCAATTTAGATTGCCATCTGTTCTTTGGTTTAAAATTATATGTACAGGATAGATCTAAACGATGATAATTAGGGTAGCGAGAAGCATTTTTAGATTCAAAATTTATAATAGCTTCCTCATTAATGATTCGAATGTCTTTGGGTTTTGTAAAATTCTGTCCACTAGTAAAAAGAAATAGAGCTCCTATTTCCCAACGTTTATTCAATTGATATTGAAGAATAGTATTTAAATTAACAGGTCTGTCGAAGGTTGCAGGAAAATAATTTCCTTGATTAATATCATTAAACCGTGCAATAGTTCTAGAAATTGTAAGTGAACTTTGGATAGTTATTTTTTTAGTTTTTTTCTGTATACTTAATTCCACTCCGTAAGAATTGAGTTTGCCAACAGTAATATCCTCATATATATTATTTCTAAATAAGTTATTTACAGCACCATTCACGAATTCAGTATAATTAGAAACTCTCTTGTAATAAAGTGCGCTATTTAATTGAAATCCATGAGGTTCATAACTATATCCAATACTATATTGATTTGCTATTTGGGGTTTAAATTGATTAGTACTCACTACAACAAAATCAATAGGCAGGCTTAAACCTGTAACTGAAGCTTGGTGTATAAATTGGTTTAATCTTTGATAGCTAAGTTTGAAAGCAGCTCTTTTTTGCAACATGTATTTTAAACTTAGTCTTGGCTCTATTGCTAGAAAATTTTCGGAAGGTACAAGAGCATTTTCTTTAGTTTGAAAAGATGTTAAGCGAATACCTGTTTTTGCTTTAATGTGTTTACTTACGGTAAATTCTAAATCAGAGAAGCCACTGATTTCATGATATTTAAAAGTCTCTTGATTCGAAAATGCTATCGGAGAATCGTTTATACTTGCTTTAACCCGTTTGGGTAATGTAATATTAAAACTATAATTAGCACCTATTTTTAATTTTAAGCCGTTATCTCGTTTCCAGACGAAATTATGATCAATATTGAATTTATTAAAAGTGCTTTTGACATCATAATCGAAAGGGAAGTCATTGTCACTAAATGATAGTTTATAAAAACTATTAGAGATAGATGTAGTACTTTTTAAGTGTTTCGAAAAATCATGATAATAAGTGCTTCCTACAAGTAAATTTCCCCAGTTTAATTTTCTATTACGCCCTTTAGTATTATCGGTAAAGTTATCTTTGGTTAGATACACCGAAGTCTCTATTCGATTTTTAGGGTTAAGTTCTAAGCTGTGTTTTCCGAAATAATCGTAAAGGAAATAGTTTTTTTTAGCACCTAAAATAGAGTTACTGTTTTTAAAAAAAGGCTTAAAAGCCTCTAAATACGTTCTTCTCCCCGAAAGTAATAGGCTATTTTTTTTATTCAACTTTATATTCCCAGTAATTTTTGCAGTGAGGAGGCCTATACTTCCTTTAAAGGTGGTGCTATCAGTCGTTTTTAAAGATTTTATATCTGTTATTGAAGAAAGTCGTCCCCCAAATTGAGCATCGAAACTCGATTTAGAAAATTCTAAGGATTCTACAAAGTCTGCATTTACTGCAGAAAATATACCCCCCAAGTGAGCGGTATTATGGATATAGATATTATCGAGTAGCGATAGATTCATACTACCATTTCCACCTCGGACTAACAAGCCGCTCTGTCCTTCTGTAGCTTGCTGTACACCAGGAGTATATTGTATTAACTTAATAACATCTTTTTCTCCTAGAATATAGGGGAGTTTTTCAATATCCTCTTTAGAAAAGTAAATTTGGTCAGATGCTATCTTTTTTAGTTGACTACTAGAAAAACTTCGTAAGACCACTTCATCAATTATATTGATTTTTGGAGTTAAAAAAATGGTAGCATCTGTTTTTTGTATTGTAACTTCTAATGTCTTATAACCAATCATAGAAAACACTAAATAAGTATTGGTGGGTAAACTAGAGAATTCAAATACCCCATTTTTATCAGAATATGTTCCTTGTTCTGTGTTTTTAATTTTAATAGAAACATTTTCTAATGGGAGGTTAGAAAAAGAATCTAGTACTTTCCCTGTAACTTTCTGTTGCGCATTTACAGTTGAGACTTGCAAGTATATACATATTCCTAGGAATAATAGTTTTATTACTTTTCTCAATTTCATACACCGTAACACGTTTAAAGTTTTAACAAGGTAAAGATGCTATAAGTATTCTAAAAACTATAATTTATTTTTAGTTAGTGAGTCACTAGCATCCGAAACTTTAGAATATAGACCGTTTCACTGAAAGAGAATAGAAAAATAAACTTAATATATATTGCATTTTATGGTTTAGGATCGTATGAGACACTTAATGTTAATTGTTGTTTCTAAAGCTTAAAACTTTTGGATACTTGTGTTAGTGAGTTTTCTTTTAATAGCTTGTGTATGATACCGTAAATTCAAAACTCTTTCTGTAGGTATTTGTATTTACTTAATCTCTATACGTTGTCCACTAGAATGATTACTAAACTCAGGGGCATACATACATTGTAGTGTTGTAATACCATTAGAGAAATCTCCTGTTTGATTGGCTATAACATCGTATTCCAATACATAATTACCTTTAGACATACGGTCGATAAAGAAATGTGTGGCAACATCTTTCGTACTTTGGTAATACCATAGGTTTTCTTTGTATTTGTAACCAGAAAGCACTTCTGTAGGCTCGAAACCACTAGCACGCATATCTTTTAAGTGTACATATTCTAAATGATCTTCGCTTTTAATCAGTAGTCTAACAGTGACTTTGTCTCCACGTTGTAGTGGGGTGACTGTAGTGATTCTTTTCAGTTCTGTGCCATTATCTGTAGTCACTTTTAAATACAATTCTTTATCAATCGATAAAGGGCCTTGGTCATCTACTTTTATCTTATTTAAATCTTCAAAATATTGCCAATAATACCCGCCATAGTTTGTTACATTCCCTGTATTTTTAACTTCAATAGTTTTAAAAGAAGCATCAATTTCATCAGCGTTCCATTGTGTTTTAAAATACCCACTTCCAGCTTCTTTAGACGATATCGCAGTCTGTACTTTGTTGTAAAGTGTTCCCGTTTTTCCCGTAGGTAAATTGAATTTTACACCATCTTTAACGGATAGCCAATCATTACCGCTTAATAATAAAGCATAACACGCATTAGCTGTACTAATCGTATTATCCCATCGATTCGTACGTTTGTTCTTTAATAAGAAAACTTTTAGTTCTTCAATATATTTCTGTGGTTGATTCGTTTCTGTAAATGCTTCGATCAATAATGCCTGTGTAGAAATAATCGACTGGTACCAGTACCAACCCGCTTGGTTTTCTTTCCAGTACATGCCATTCGCTTTCGATTGCACTGCCGTTTCTACTAAGGCAGTCATGATCTTAGAAACTGTTTTGGGAGAAGTCTCGAAGCGGTGTAAGGTTAAAGCCAATAATCCTTTTTGATAAAGTGAACGTTGTTGCCAGTTCTTATTTTGGTAACTTAATGCTTTTTCAACGATATCTTTGGCTAATCCTTTTATAGGAAAACGGTCTAAATGATAGCTTCTGGCATAGGCGAAGTGCAGTAAAGAAATACGCTTATAGAAATCATCGACTTTTTGAGTTCTATTTTTGAATTCATTAAACTCATTTTCCAATTCTCGATCTAAATATTGAATTGCTTTTTGAAGGATGTTGTCCGTTTTCTTACGTTGTTCGATAACTCCTAGTCGTTCTAAATGACCAAATCCAGCAACAATATGGCGAGTGATAAATGGGTTTTCACGTCCACCGCTAAACCAAGGAAAACCTCCACTAGCTTTCTGAAGTTGCTGAAGTTTTTGTATTGCACGTTCGTTAGCACGAGACATTTTTTGAATGTCAAATAATTCCACTAAGCGTTTTTGTTGTTCTGTTTCGGATTGCGTGTCACGAAGCCATGGGCTTTCTGCAATCAATACTTCTTTCAGTGCTAAATTCTTCTCTAAAGGACTTTCTAAAACCCCATTAGCTTCCCAACTTTCGAATACTTGTTTGATTTTGGGGTGCGAATTGATAATGTGTGAAGCAATACTATTGGCATACATTCTAGAAAACGTCTGTTCACTACACTCATGTGGAAATTCAATTAAATAGGGTAACGACTTAATCGCCATCCATGCAGGATTAGAAGTATACTCTAGCGTAATTTGATGCGGTTTTTGCGTCGTACTATTCGTGTCAAAATTGTTCAAGGTATAGGTTTCTGTTTCTCCAGGGCGTACCCACATAGCAATACTTTCGGTTACTAATTTCCTATTCGTTAAAACAGGTATAGCAGCTGTTTGCCCATCGGTAGCATTACCTGCTTTTGCCACAATTTTATATTGAATAGCTCCCAAGCCTTCGGGGATTTCAATCTTCCAACTCACTTCTGTATTTCCGTTGGCGGCAATGGTGAAGTTTTGGGTGTCGTTAGCTTGTTTCAATTGCTTCGTAATTACTGCTCCGTCAATAGGATTTGTCCACTCTAGCAAGGCAGTACCATTTAAAACTTTATCAGATAGATTCGAAATCTTAGCACTAAATAACAATTGATCTCCTTCTCGTAAAAAACGAGGCGCATTTGGGATAATGTTTAAATCCTTTTGGGTTAAAGCCTCTGCATCCAATTTTCCCCAAGTGGCATTTTGGGTATGGGCTAATAACTGTAGATTCCATTTGGTTAAAGCCTCGGGAGAAGTAAACTCAAATTCTATTTCCCCTTTTTTGTTGGTTTTTAAGTTGGGTAAAAAGAAAGCCGTTTCGTTTAGGTTTTCTCGGGCTTTTATGGCTTTTAGGGATGAAAGGTCTTGATTATTAGAACTTATATTTGGAATTTCTTTTTCAGGAGTTTCATCAGTTTCGTATTCTGTACTGTCCCAATCAGAAAAGGACATATTACTAGAAAGGGATTTAGCAGCTATCCGTTGTTTTGAAACGCGTTTAGATGATTCACTAGAAATAATCACACTATTAAGTGAAGATGCACCTGTATTAAGAGTGATTATTATTGGTCGATCTACTTTTTCTATGGGGAAAAGAACAGTCTTGTAACCTACAAAAGATACTTCTAGAAGTTCTCCTACTTTTGCATCTAAAGAGAAATTTCCTTCAAAGTCTGTTGTTGTAACTTTATTAGAGTTGAAAATACTTACGTTAGCAAAAGGAAGAGGCTCATTCACACTACCATCTATGATTTGTCCATATGCTTTACCACTTTTACCATAATCTTTTATAGTTTTTATTGATTCTAGAATAGTCAAGTAATTTAAATCATTCAAGTATTCTCGATACTCCCAAGAATTGATTCTGTTAAAAGTAAATCCATACAAATTCAATTTCTCTACGGTAATTTCAGGTAAAGGGATACGATCAATTTGCTGGTTGTAATAGACTTTAGAGGTGGAAATTCGATTTAATTCTTGTGTGTTAGGAGCTGGTGGTGTATAGCCTTTAAATCCGAAATTCGTATTCCAAGTGTGTGTTTTAAACTGATCTAAAGAAGCATCGTACATACTAGCTAAACCTTCGGCGTTAACTCGGTTGCCATCAGAAGATTTTAATTTGAAACTCCAAGTCTCTTTTCCTCCAGGGGTTAGTTTGTCTGTAAAATGTTGTTTTTCAATGACTAGATTTACAGGAATTTTAGAATAATCTAAAACTTCTTGTTTGGTGTATAATGTATTGAAAAGGTGATAAAATACTTTAGCTGTTACCTTATCATAATTCAACTTAGGTAAAGAAATAATTAAAGAATTAGAACCCTTTTGTAACGAAATGGCTTTGTGGTAAATTATACGATTTCCATCGTATAATTCTACAATTGGGTATAATGTATCGACCGAAGTACTAAGGTGAATTGTAGCCCTACTTTTACTTTTAGCGTTATAGTCTACGCTAAAATTCAGTATTTGATTATCTGCCGGGATTTTTTGTTTAGAGTGTTCTAAAGTTACCGTCTTTTGATTTTCGGTGGTCGTGTTGGTAATAGGGTCACTAACCTTCGTAACTAATAAGTACTTCCCTGCTGGCCAATCCTTCATATTGTCTAATTCAATAATAGCTTCGGATGTATTTTCAAAAGTATGCTCACAAAACGATGTTCCTTTTGTCCAGTTTTTAGGATCTTTTTCATCTGAGTAAGGTATATGTGTAAACGTCTTTTCGAAAGTAGATTTATCGATTTCCTGAATATCCGGAACTCCCCAAGGACGATTATTTAGATATCGATTCGGAGCTTTTAGTTTATAAACCGTTAAAGTTCCGTTTGCTTTGATAGGATTATCATTGACATCGGTAGTTTTAATTTTAACTTCAGTTAGAACATTACTTTGTAGAGTTTCAGAAACGTCAATACTACTAAGTAAGTTTTTATCTGCAACTTTAATCGTTTGTGAAGCTTCGCGTGTTTCTCCATTTACATCAGTTACTTTGGCTGTGATTTCATAATTGAAAATCTTGTTTTCTATTTCTGGAGTTCCAGTCTCTGCTATAAAATTGATTTCGAATTTTCCATTTTCGTCTGTGGTCAGTTCACCTGTAGTAATTTGTTTCTCATTCTGATTATTCAGATAGCTTCTCCACCACCAAAACATAGGTTTTACAGTTCGTTTTACAACATACTTAACTTTAGCATCGGTAATATTTCCGCCAAAAAAAGCCTTAGCGTTTCCTTTAACCACGACAGTATCATTTAATCTAAAAATTTCAGTAGCAGGTTCAAAAGTCACTTCGAATGTGGGGCGTTTGTATTCTTCTACAGAAAAATTAGTATTCGCATTTTGATTACGACGAGAATCTTTAGGTTCAATTATAGAAGCCGAGATATGAAAATTACCTGTCAGTCTATTTTTAGGTAAATCGAAGTCTCCATTTACAGATCCGTATTCGTTGGTGGATAAAGTTTGAGTATGGACTAGTTGATGATTTACATCTTTAACTTCAATTTTGATTTTTGTATCCGCAATGCAATTCGATATTTCATCAACTTTTTGAATCGCTATGGCTTTAAAATATACTTTTTGACCAGGTCTATAGATAGCGCGATCTAAAAATAAAAGAGTTTTCGATTGATACTTTTTGTTTTGATTAGCATCATCTATTTCGCCCCTCCTACGATAGTTTCGATCTGATATTTTTAAGGTGTCCTGCGGTAATTTGACGATGATTTGATGCCCATTATTATCACTATTTGAATCATAAAAGAATCCCTCTTGGTCAGTGGTTTCTTGTTTCGTTTTCCAAGAGTAATTTCTGTAGTTGCCTATTTTGTGTTTAACGGTAACTTCAGTTCCTGCTATTGGAGCACCAGTATATCGATTGACAATCTGATATCGAGTTTTATTACCTAGTAAGGTTTTGTTCAAACCGATTTCAGTAACTGTTTGTTCGTGGTATTTCCAGCTCTCTTCTTCAGTATCGGCTTTTAACGTAAAGATATAATGACCAAGAGGTAATTTAGGGACGATAACCTCGGTACTATAACTATTATGATCCTTTCTTTTAGGAAGTTCATAGGTTTTAGTAAACAGAAGTTGTTGCTTTTTTAGATATTTTCTTAGTATTGAATCTTTTTCGAGGTAAGGCTTCAGTTCATTAGGCTCAAATTCAAAATCCACTTTATAGGCTTTTAAAGTAGCTTTTTCCGTATTAGCAAACGTTAGTTTGGCTAAGTGCTTTTTGTTAGGTAAGTACAAAGACTGCGTTTGCCATTCGAGTTTCTTTTGTAAGATCTGGCTTTTTAGGTTTTCAACAGGGATTAGAATTCGAGTATCTTTCGACGTCTTTTCGATATTAGAAATTAGCGCTAGCGCTTTATTATTATAGTCTGGGTACACATACTTTCCTGCTTCATTCTTTTGAAAAGAAAGTGTACGATACGCTTCCGCCAATTTGATATCGATACTCGTGTTTGGGAATTGTTGTTGTAATTTTTTTAAATGGTTGAAATAAACTTCGTCTGTATTCCCTCCTTTCCAATTACTTTTTACGTATTGAAAACGTTCCGAAACGGTAAAAATTAAAGCTTCTTTATGATTCTTTTGACTATGGACTCTTTCTAGATTTTGATAAATTTTTAAAGATTGATATGGAAAGGAATTCTCGTCGGGAGTAGTAATGTTTTGACTGTAAAAAGCCTCAGGTAAGTCAAAATAGGTTTCATTATCTATAATAAAGGCTTCTTTGGGTTGAATCGTATTTCTTGAATTCTTATAGAAATTCAAAGCTTTGTGAGCAATAAGATCAAACAAAGTAGGTTTCAGTTTTCGAGAAATAGGAACCGTAACCAATAAGTCTGTATACTTTTCTATGGGTTGTGATGCTAAAGAGGTGCTATTTTCTAATGCTTTTTCATAAAAATTAGAAATCTGTTTGATGAAGGTTTTAGCATCCCAAGTGCGATAATCTTTTAGGTCAGCATCTTCGGTTGGTGTACGTTTGCTAATGCGCCAATAATTATCGTTATAATAGCTTTCTAAGAAAGAAGCCAAATACATATATAATATGTTTTTTGAAGGAGCATCGGCTTGGTCGATTTCGTAAGCCACATTTTTTAGGATCACTACTTGTGATTTTTCGTCTACGATTTGTTGAAATTTCCAACGAAATAATAATGCTTTAAGGCGCTGAGTATCATTTTTGCTAGCAAGCGCTTTTTTGTAGACAAAATTTACTTTTTCTAGCGCCGTTGTGACTTTTCTATCAATTTCTAATTGGACTATTTCTAACCATTGTTTTTCGAAATTTTGCTGCGCCTGTGTCATAAAAAATGATAGGAAAAATGAGATTATAGATAGAATTATAGACTGCTTTGCCATAAAAGCCTTAGTTTTTCGTTAATGTATTGGTTAGCATTTTTAGCTTTGCTAACAAATGATTGAGTAACACAAATAATACCAGTTTTCGAGTACGTTAAAATAAAGTCAAATGCATCAGTGACTTTTGCTTAGAAAATGGTTTGTCCCTAAATTATGAAAATGAAGTATTGGTTTCACTTTTTAATGATTCTTTTTTCAATGCAAATGCAGGGACAAGATTTTTTGCGGTTAGGGATCAATCAGTTTAATGCTAATGAATTCCTTTTGGCGACATCTTCTTTTAGAAAAGTATTGCGTACCCAGCCACAAGATCCTACAGCTTTGGAATATTTAGGAGATATTAAATTCAAACAAAAAGAATGGGGAGACGCTGCTTCTTATTTTAAAAAATTATTGAAGACCGATACTAAAAATGCTACCTATCATTTTAAATATGCCGGAGCATTAGGGATGAAAGCAAGGAACAATAAGTTGAGTGCGATCTTCATTTTAGATGATATTAAAGAACATTTACAAATCGCAGCAGATTTAGACGAAACCTATATAGATCCACGTATGGTAATGGTTGAGCTTTATATGGAATTACCAAAGTCTTTTGGTGGTGGGTATGATAAAGCGAAATTTTATGCTGACGAAGTAGCTTCGATTAGTATAGAAAAGGGGAAAGAGGCGTATTCTTTATTAGAAGCGAAATTATAAGCTTTTATGTTATTTTCGAGTTGTTGTGACAGCCTTTTGTATCATTTATCGACTGTCACTAAAAGCAAATTAAAAGAAAACACCTTCCTTTTTTCATTCTAAAATAGAAGAGAATTATAAAAGGGCGAAAGCTTAAAGGGGGTAGATGCCTTACACCTCTATAGATGATATCATCCTATTTTAATGCTGAATGAAATTAAGGAAGGTTTTCTTATTTTTAGTAAACTAAAGCTCCTCAGAAGCTTTTTTAATTGCTTTGTTTTTATCTTGTTTTAACTTTTTATAAGCTTCTGCAATCGTTATGGATAAATTTCCATTTCGATCCCCACGAATAGATTTTTCAATGTAATTTTTTCCTACTTGGTATTTCTCTATTAAGATTTTTATGATTTCAGCATCATAATCATTCCTTTTTTGCCTAGTTTTGTTCATAAAATCAAATTTGTACTTACCTGAGTACAAACATAATGGAAAATTTTCCTACTCACAATAGAAGATGGAATTTTTTCTAACGGGAACACTATGATTACACAACGAATAGGACAATTACCAGCATTATTAGGGATTACGCAAAGTGACTTTGAACGCAAATTGGGGATGAGTCAAGGTGTTTTACGTAAAGCTCTTATTAAAAACACTCATATTTCAAGTAAATGGGTAGAAAAAATATCGGAAATTTTTCCTGTAAATATTCATTGGGTTGCTACAGGGGAGGGAAACCCTTTATTAGAAGATGATTTTTTAGAACTAAGGATAAGAGAATCTAATGAAGAATATAGAACTAGCGGGGTGACTAATTTAGAGGCATTACCATTAGTACCTCAGAGCATGCTTAAGGATTTTACACTTACCGATGATACCTCCGAATTTCTTTATTACAGTATCCCTGATTTCTCATTTAAGAAAGGTAATTTTCTAGTTAGATTGAATGACGATAGTCTATTACCTCGATATAAAGGCGGATCATTATTTATCTGTAAGATTATCGAAGATGCCGAAATCATATGGGGTAAAGCTTTTGTTATTTGTTCGAAATCAGGTATTTTACTTCGGCGTTTATTTCCAAAGGATGGTGATACCGCATATGTTAATTGCAGAGCCGACAATACCAATTACCCTTCTTTCGATTTAAAGCGAAGTGATATTACTAGGATACATATGGTAGAAGGAGTAATAAGTTTCGAATAAAATGTAATATCCACCGACTACCAACTTATATTTGTAATTATGAAAGTACATTTTATTGCAATTGGTGGGAGTGCTATGCATAATTTAGCGATTGCTCTTCATAAAAAAGGATATCAAATAACGGGTAGTGACGATGCAATTTTCGACCCTTCGAAATCTCGCTTAGAAAAATATGGTTTGTTACCAAATACGTTTGGTTGGGATGCGGACAAAATTACTTCAGACTTAGACGCTGTAATTTTAGGAATGCACGCCAAAGGAGATAATCCAGAATTGTTAAAAGCACAGGAGTTAGGAGTAAAAATTTACTCGTACCCAGAGTATTTATTCGAACAGAGTAAATTAAAATCACGAGTAGTAATTGGGGGTTCACATGGTAAAACTACCATTACTTCAATGATTTTGCATGTACTACATTATCACGAGAAAGAAGTAGATTACATGGTGGGGGCACAATTAGAAGGTTTCGAAACCATGGTGCACCTTACTGAAGAGAACGATTTTATGGTGCTTGAAGGAGATGAATACCTTTCTTCACCTATAGATCTAAGACCTAAATTCCATTTGTATCAACCGAATATTGCGTTGTTGAGTGGGATTGCTTGGGATCATATTAATGTTTTCAAAACTTTCGAAGACTATGTCGAGCAATTCAAGATATTTATAGATCAGGTAGTAGCAGGGGGAATTTTAATTTATAATGAAGAAGATCCTGTTGTCAAGGAAATTGTAGGAGCATCCGAAAACCAGATTCGAAAAATTCCATACACAACACCAGACTATACAGTTGAAGATGGTGTAGCCTATCTCGAAACAGAAGAAGGAGATATGCCGCTCGAAATTTTTGGAAAGCATAACCTGAACAATCTTGCGGGAGCGAAATGGATTTGCCAGAATATGGGAATCGATGAAGATGAATTCTACGAAGCAATTTCTTCTTTTAAAGGGGCTTCAAAACGATTAGAAAAGATTTCAGAATCAAATAGTGCGATAGTGTTTAAAGATTTCGCACATAGTCCTAGTAAGGTAAAAGCAACAACTGCAGCTGTAAAAGAACAATATACAGACAAAAGACTATTAGCTTGTTTAGAATTGCATACTTATAGCAGTCTGACCCCAGAGTTTTTAGTGCAGTATGAGGGGGCTTTAAAAGCGGCTAATGAAGCAGTTGTTTACTATAGTGCAGAAGCATTAGAAATAAAAGGAATGAAGCCATTGAGCGAAGCTCAAATAAAAGAAGCCTTTAAAAGAGAAGACCTAAAGGTGTTCACAAAAGCAGAAGACTTTCACAAATTTATTTATGCAGAATCTTTAGAGAATACCGCTTTACTATTAATGAGTAGTGGGAATTATGGAGGATTGGATTTTTCTGTGTTTGTACAGAGTGCAAAGTAATCAGTATAAAGATTAAATGAAAGAGATAGTTTTTTATTCTCTTCTCTAGATTAAAAGCAAACGGCTTCATTTTAAGAAAAAATAAATCTGTGTACTTTATATTAAGATTGTACGATTTTAACCCTAAAATGCGGCATAAATATTTAGAATTAATTTTCGCTTTTTCAAGGCATAAAATTAAAGCATAGCAGTAGCTACGGTTTCATTTTGAAACGAAGAAAAAGTAGAAAAGTAAACTTAATATATGTTGCATTTTATGGTTTAAATTGAATTACACTCCGAATTGAGTAAAGTGATGATCTAGATGTTTGTATTCTAATTGTCCCCATTGTTCGTGCGTAAATTTCCCGAAAAACGGATGTGGATTCCAAGATTCACGAGTTTTTAGATCGTGAGTTTTGTGGATTAAATCAATGAGTTGAGATTTTTCGTCCTCAAAATTTTTAGATTCCGTAGCTACTAAAAATTTGGCTGTTGGTAAGCCTTGTTTAAAAGGTTTTTCATTGTACAGAGACTTTTTAAAAAGTTTCATATACCATTTTCCATTACCCTTATCTTCATTTTTTATAGCTACTGTCAAAGGGTACTTGCAATGCCATAGCATCTGTGCGGTATCCATTTTGCCCCATTGACGAGGCGTATCTGCAGTTAATTGCTCAACGCGACTTAGTAATTCATCTTTAGCTTCAGAATTCCAAATTGTTTTCATTTAAGATTGATTTTAGTGTTCTTAAAATTAATAAATTTAAGCACACGTTATACTTATGAGTAATAAAAAACACCTCTCGATAAAATCATGGTCAGAAGAAGATCGGCCTAGAGAAAAACTATTGGCTAAAGGAAAGAAAACCTTAACGGATGCCGAATTGTTAGCTATTTTAATTAGCTCGGGAAGTAGAAACGAGTCTGCGGTAAGTCTTTGTAAACGCATTTTAGCGAAAGCAGAAAATAATTTGAATGCATTGGGTCGTTTTTCTGTAAACCAACTAATGAATTTTAAAGGAATAGGACAAGCCAAAGCGATTAGTATTGTAGCAGCTTTAGAGTTGGGACGAAGACAGCAACATCAAGATGTTCCCAAGCATCCTAAAATTACTTGTAGTCAAGATGTCTTTAAATATATGCAGCCTTTATTAGGGGATTTGTCTCACGAAGAATTCTGGGTGATGTATTTAGATAATTCGAATAAAATTATCTACAAAAAAATGATCGGAAGCGGAGGGTTTACAAGTGCTGCTGTAGATGTAAGGCTTATCTTTAAAGAAGCCTTAGAAAAAAATACGATCAGTCTAATTTTAGCACACAATCACCCTAGTGGAAAGCTAGAAGCTAGTCGAGCTGATAAACACTTAACTGACCAAATAAAATCGGGTGCACAAACATTGAGTTTAAAAGTACTAGATCACCTTATTATAACTGAAAAAGCGTACTTTAGTTTTGCTGACGCAAATATGCTGTAAAGAAATGTTACTGGTCTATACTATAGTTACTCCTAGAGTTCGATATATATTCAAACAACTATTCGACCGAATTTTAGGTATCGAAGTAGTTTTTACAGACAAGATAGCTCAGTTTGTTGCCCATGTAGGTCCAAAATGTTCTTATGGATCACAACCTTTAGGGCACGAGTTGTTTTTTCAAGCCTATGGCCTATTATCGGATAGGGGTATTAGAGAAGATATAGACATTAGAGTGACATTCGAAGAAAATATGCCTTATTTTTTTGAGGTTCCGAACGAAAAATCAGCATTATCATTTGATGTCTTTTCTGCAAGTTTTTATTTATTGAGCCGTTACGAAGAATATGTTCCTCATCCGAAAGATGCTTATGGTTTTCCTGCTACAGAAAGTTTAGCATTTAAAGATGGGTTTTTGCAATTACCTGTAATTGATTTATGGTG
Source organism: uncultured Aquimarina sp. (assembly GCA_937929895.1). Taxonomy (GTDB): domain Bacteria; phylum Bacteroidota; class Bacteroidia; order Flavobacteriales; family Flavobacteriaceae; genus Aquimarina. The sequence goes on along the minus strand of CALFUO010000199.1, from coordinate 4,047 downwards.
TTCTGAATTGAAAAAAGTATTAATAGACAAATTTCCTGATCTGCTTTTCGTAGATCGGGTAACTACTGTAAAATTATTTTGTGAGATAAATGAAGCCTATGCTTTTCGGAAAAAGGGATGGTTTAGAAGTGTAGAAGGATATTTAGGGGATCTTCAAAAATTTCAATTAAAAAGAATATTACAAAGAACAAAAGTACTTCTAAAACTAGAAAGAGACCCCTTTCAGGTATACAATTACTTAATAAATACAGCGCGTAGAACGGGTGCAGATATTTCTTTTTTCTTTGGTTTGGGTAACTATTCGTCACACGAAAAAAGTACCACTTACCAAAGTCAAACGTATCAGCGTCTTATAAAATCTATAGCCGATTACTGTACTATTGGGATTCGTTTTTCGGTAGATGCATTAGAAAACGAATCTATTCAGAAAACGGAACGAAAAAGGTTTGAAAGCATTGCGCATAGAGAAATAAATCGAAGTTTTTGCCAATACGCTAAATTAAGCTTACCCATAACATATCGTAATCTTATAGAGCAAGAGGTAGGCAGTGATTATTCTATGGGGTACTTAAATCATGCTGGTTTTAGAGCAGGAACAAGTCTTCCTTTTTTCTTTTATGATTTAGAATACGAAATACAAACACCTCTAAGGATAATACCATTTTGTTTATCTGAAAATCAATTCGAATCTTTTAAATCTGCAACGAAGGCACAAGAAGTTACGTCTAAATTAATAAGTACAGTAAAAAATGTGAATGGTCAAGTAGTTATACACTTAACTAATGATTTATTTGATAAGAGTAGTGCTAAATATAAGTTTTGGGACCAGATGTATCAATATTTTGTTAGATTACACCTAAAATAATGATTTCGAATATCGAGTGAAGTCGAAATGAGATTCAATTTAGAATTTGCTTTATAGCTTTGACTTAGTTCTGTCTGCATTTTCGTTGTATATAAGAATTTATTTAATTTTAATGAAACGAGGATAGCCTCGGAGAATTTGACCCGTAATTGGGAGATAAAATATTATGAAGAAAATACTATTACTAATAATTTGTGCTTTTGCTTTTTTAGGAACACAAGCACAAAAATTATCTGCATATAAATATGTCGTCGTACCTAAGCAGTTTAAGATGCAAAAAGAAGCAGGACAGTATAATTTGAATAACCTTGTAGCTTCTACATTCAAGAAGTTTGATTTTGAAACTATGTTAGAGGGAGATTTACCTCCAGAAGGTTTTGATCCTTGTAAGGCATTAAAAGTAGCGGTGAATAAAAGAGGCTTCTTAACTACTTATATCAGTTTCGACTTAATAGATTGTTACGGTAGAACGGTACATACTACTCTTGAAGGTGCGAGTAGAGAAAAAGATTTTCAGAAGTCGTATTACGAAGCTTTTCGCAAAGTTTTTGAAGATCCATATATTGAGAGTCACGAATACATAGCATCTGCAGCAGAAACAAAAGTACAAGCAAAAGAAGGCGGTTTATCTAAAGCAGCGATTATTGCAGAAGCTAAAAAAAGATTAGAGGCTATTGAAGCTGCTGAAAGTGCGCGGTTAGGAGAAGAGTCAAGGATAAAGAATATAACCAATGTCAATTATGCATTTGAGTTTTTAGGAAAGCGTTACGATTTTAGAAAGTCTTTATCCGGTTTCGATATCTTTAGTGAAGGGGGTAAACTAGGCGCAGCCTCAAAATTGGCAAATGGACAATTTAAGATCAATGCAGGTGCATTATCTGGAAAAGGTTTTTTCGATGCTTTTGGAAACTTTGTGTTAAAACGTATTAATCCTTTAAATCAGAAAGAGATTACAGATACTTTAGCTAGAATTCAGTAAATTTTGAAAGGCAACTTTAGATAAAACGACATTAAAATCATGAAGTTTAAATTTCAAATAATTTTATATGGTTTCGTGTTTATGATACTACAATCATGTAAGAAAACGGTAATTAATAATAGTAATATGGAGGTATCTAAAGGTTTAATAGTAAAAGAAAGTCCTTTGACATTTAATAGTACATACGATTTGATAAGGGAGCGTTTAGAAAATAACCCTAATTTAAAGATCATATTAGAACTAGATCATAGCAAAAATGCAGTATCAAAAGGATTGTCGTTAAGACCTACTCGGTTATTAGTTTTCGGGAACCCTAATTTAGGAACTCCTTTAATGCAACTTAGTCCTAGTTTAGCAATTGATTTGCCTCAGAAAATCGCAATTTATCAAGAAGGAAAAAGCGTATTTGTTACCTATAACGATCCTATGTATTTACAAGAAAGACATCAGATAAAAGGAGCAGAACCAATTCTAGAAAAAATATCGAATGCGCTTGATATTATTACCAAATTGTAGCTAATACTTAGGGATAAAATGAACATAAATCTAGCGGTATTAATTGATGGAGACAACATTCCTTCGGCCCATGTAAAGGAAATGATGGAAGAAGTAGCCAAATACGGAAACCCTACAATAAAAAGGATTTATGGGGATTGGACAAAACCGCACTTATCGAAGTGGAAAAACGTACTGTTAGAAAATGCCATTACTCCTATCCAACAGTATGGTTATACTACAGGGAAAAATGCGACAGATTCAGCAATGATTATCGATGCCATGGATATTTTGTATTCTCAAAAGGTACAAGGTTTTTGTTTGGTTTCCAGTGATAGTGATTTCACGAAATTAGCTACACGATTAAGAGAAGCAGGAATGCAAGTAATCGGTATTGGCGAAAAGAAAACTCCGACTCCTTTTATGGTGGCTTGTGATCGATTTATTTATATTGAAATCATAAGAAATCAGTCAAATAAAAAGGATGAAGAAGATGCTTTAATCAAAGAGGTAGACCAGAATTACGATAAAATAACTTCAAAGGATATCAAGCTTATAGCAGATACAATATCAGATCTATCAGACGAAGATGGCTGGGCTTTTTTAGGTGATGTAGGGAGTTTGTTACAGAAGAAAAGACCTAATTTTGACTCTAGAAACTATGGTTTTGACAAGCTAACCCCTCTAATAAGCTCTATAGGAAGTTTCGAAGTAGAGAGAAGAGATAGCCCAAAAGGTAAGGGTAAATTGATCTATGTAAAGAAAAAAGAGAAAAAGTTCGTTAAGAGGTAAAATCTAATAAATATTCCCTCCCACAAGAAGTCCACTAGGTACTTGTTGTGGGATTTTTTTGTCGAAGTCTTCGCTACTCAAGCAATTCAAAAACGTCATGATAGGTTTAAAGTCATGTTCTTTCAAACGCATTCTACGAATTAGAGGATCGATTTGATGCGGTAAAATATCTAAATTTTTAGACTTCCCTCGCGATACATCTTCATAAAACTCCAATACTTTCTGAAAATTAGGTAAGGTTCCATTATGCATATAAGGAGCAGTAAATCTTAGATTTCGTAGGGTAGGGGTTCTAAATTTAAAATGCCCGTTTGCAGAATCTACAAAAGATAGTTTTTTGTTTTCCTCGACTCCAAGAGTATGTAATTTAAAGTCAGAGAGCATAGGTCCTCTATGGCATTCTGCACAACCCACACGTTTAAAGGTTTCAAAACCTTCTTTTTCAGAAATAGAAATAGCTGTTTTATCACCATTTAGAAAGCGATCAAAGCGAGAATTAGGAGTCACTAAACTACGTTCGAAACTAGCAATGGCTTTGCTAAGAGTAACTTTTGAGATTGTTGGTTCTTTAGGAAAAGCCTTTTGGAAAAGTTCTTTGTATTCAGGAGTGTTTTTAAGACGAATCACAACACTATCCAATATAGATTCTTTAGAGATACTATGACCTCGCATTTCTTCTAAAGATTTTATCGGTTCTAAAGCCTGAGCTTCTAGACTAGTTACACGATTGTCCCAGAACATAGGAGCTATCTTAGGAGAAATTGCACGAAAACGATCGTCAATCCCATTATAGGCGGTATTTAAAACCGTATGTGCATTTCTCTTAACAATGTCGATATCATTAGGTGTTTTGAATTTACGCTTGCTAGCCAATCCTATTCCATTAACCCCAATAGATAGATCTCTAAACTCTGCA
>CALFUO010000198.1 GCA_937929895.1 uncultured Aquimarina sp. | reverse complement strand
GCCGCTCCGACAGCTGCAGTGGCATGCCCCGGCGTGGAACGCCGGCGCGGGGGGACCTGCTTTTGCGCCGGGGTTTGTGCTCAAACACGAAGCGGCTTCAACATTACCTCTGCTCTCTTGGTTTCTTCATTAATTTTTACTGAAGTAACCCTTGCAGGACTAAGTGCTCTCGTGATATACAACTGAAGGTTATTTGTATAATTGATTACATCAATATTCTCATTCCCTAATTCACGTACTATACCATGGATACGAGATCCCTTTACTCCAACACATGCCCCTACAGGATCGATACGATCGTCATAAGAATCTACTGCTACTTTAGCCTTATCTCCTGGAACACGAACTACATTTTTAATTGTAATTAATCCGTCGAAGACTTCTGGTATTTCTTGCTCGAACAACTTCTCTAAAAATAAAGGTGCTGTTCTTGACATTATAATAGAAGGTTTTGAACCTTTCAATTCTACACTCTCGATAACACCTCTTACATTTTCTCCTTTTCTAAAGAAATCTGAAGGAATTTGCTTGTCCTTTGGTAAAATTACTTCATTTCCATCATCATCCAATAAAATTACTGCTCTATGACGTATATGATGTACTTCTGCCGTATAAATCTCGCCTTCTAACTCTTTAAATTGTTTATAAAGATTAGTATTATCATACTCATGAATCTTAGCAATTAAGTTTTGACGTAATGCTAAAATTGCTCTTCTTCCTAAGTCTATCAATTTAACTTCTTCAGAAACGTCTTCTCCTACTTCAAAATCTGGCTCTATTTTCCTAGCTGCAGTTAAAGCAATTTCTTGATTTTCATCTTCTACTTCTCCATCGTCTACTACCACCCGGTTTCTCCAGATTTCCAAATCACCTTTATCTGGATTAACGATAATATCAAAGTTGTCATCAGATCCGTATTTTTTCTTTAATGCACTTCTAAAAGTCTCTTCTAAAATTGACATTAACGTAACACGATCTATTGATTTATCATCTTTGAATTCCGAAAAAGATTCAATCAACGCTATATTTTCCATACCGAAGGTTAATTAAATTTTATGACTACGTTTGCTTTCTTAACGTCTACAAACGCTATTTTTTGTGTTTTTTCTACTGTTATTTTACCCTTACCTATTGGCTTAGGCTCTCTTGCTTTCCATTTTAAAGTAAAGCCATCTTCATCTACTTCTACCAACTCTCCTTCAAAACTTTCGTTATTATTAGTCTTTACAGACAAAGATCTACCTAAATTCTTGGTATACTGACGTTGATGAACAAGTCCTTCTGTAATACCTGCTGACATTACTTGTAATGAAAAATCTTCTTCTTCACGATCTAAATTATGTTCAATAGCACGACTTATCGCAATACAGTCTTCTACCAATACCCCATTATCTCCATCTATCATGACTTCAATAATGTTACCTGGTTTAATTTCAAAATTAATCAAAAAGAAATCAGGCTTTTCAGTTAAAGCAGTATTTAATAATTCTTGAACTTTTTTTTCGAACATAACAGCCTATAAAAAGAGGGGACTTTTCGTCCCCTCGTCTAATATTATCCATTAAAACAGTGCAAATGTAATAATTTCTAAGGAATTTAAAAATCTTTACACAGAACCATTTAGAAGCAATTTCACCAAACAAAAAAGAGACTAGCTTTGCTGCTAGTCTCTTTAACAGTTGGCCTACTAGGGCTCGAACCTAGACTCTTCTGGACCAAAACCAGACGTGTTGCCAGTTACACCATAGGCCAATTGCGGGTGCAAATTTAAAGCAAAAATCCAATTACACAAAACTTTTTGTGATTTTTTTTAAAAAAGTATTTTTTACACCCCGTAACATTGTCTTCTAATATTAGTACTTTCGTTTGCTACATAATATTACTAGACCATGGATTTTAAAAAGTGGAACATTATTATAGGATGGATTGTTTTTGCTCTAGCACTTACAACTTATTCATTAACCGTAGAACCTACCGCAAGTTTTTGGGATGCAGGCGAATACATTTCTACATCCGCAAAACTACAAGTAGGTCACCCACCAGGCGCACCTCTTTACCAGATGCTTGGCGCTTTCTTTTCTACTTTTAGCCCAAGTAAACAACATATAGCACTAATGGTAAATATGATGTCTGTTTTTTCTTCGGCATTTACCATTTTATTCATGTTTTGGTCGGTTAGCTACCTAATTAAAATCCTTGTTTTAAAAAACAGTACTACTAAAACACTAGATCAAGATCAAAAAATAATGATATTAGCTAGCGCTTTTATTGGATCGCTGACTTTTACATTTACAGATAGTTTTTGGTTTAACGCTGTAGAAGCCGAAGTCTATGCTATGGCTTCTTTTATAATGTCTCTTTTGTTTTATTTAGGCATTCGCTGGCAAGACGAAATTGAACAGCCTAGAGGTAATCGCTGGTTAATTCTTATTGCTTTTGTAATCGGTCTTTCTTTCGGTGTTCACTTTATGGGGTTATTGACTATACCCGCTATTGTATTTCTATATTATTTCAAAGTATATAAAAAAGTAACCCTAAAAGGATTCTTGATCACGAATATAATAGCGATAGCAGTTTTGATGTTTATTTTCAAATTACTACTACCCTATACATTAGCTTTTTTCAGTAGCTCGGAATTATTCTTTATAAATTCTCTTGGAATGCCTTTTAATTCAGGCACAATCATCGCAGGATTGGCATTCGTAGCTATTTTCTATTTTGGATTAAAGCTCACTCGAAATAAAGGTTACACACAAATCAATACGCTTATCCTTTGTATACTGTTTATATTTATTGGTTTTTCTAGCTGGCTAATGTTACCTATTCGAGCTAATGCAGGAACTGTGATTAACGAAAATAACCCTAATAATGCTCGAGAATTACTAGCATACTACAACCGTGAACAATATCCTGAAACACATTTATTCTACGGCCCACAATTTACAGAAATGTATGGAGGATTAGACCCTCTTGATCCTTACGAAGACGACAAACCCAAGTACGAGAAGGATTTAAAGAAAAAGAAATATGTGGTTGTCAACCGCTACAAGAACGCAAAACAAAATTTAGAAAATAGACACAAAGCCTTATTACCTAGAATGTGGAGCAGCGAGCACGCTGACAACTATATGCGATTTACAGGACCTCTAGGATTCAAGATCAAAACAAAACATAAAGACGACAAAGATTTACAACGTGTGGTTAAAAACTTCCTAACCGAATTCCATCAAGGAAAATTAGGAATGGAGGAATACAATAAATTCCTAAATACTTTCAGCGAATATATTGATGTAGACAAACCTAGCACGCTTTCAAATCTACAATACATGTTTCAATATCAATTCGGATACATGTTTGTACGCTACTTTATGTGGAATTTCGTAGGAAGACAAAATGACATACAAGGAAAATGGACTGATACCGAAGGAAACTGGATTAGCGGCATTAAACCGATCGACTCAATTTTATTAGGAAACCAAGACAACCTAACTACAGATGACTTAAAAAACAAAGCTCGCAACACTTATTATTTTTTACCACTTATTTTAGGATTGATTGGAATCGCCTTTCAATTCAACAAAGATCAGAAAAACTTCTGGGTATTATTACTATTCTTCTTATTCACAGGAATTGCTTTAAAAGTATACCTAAACGAAAGACCTTTCGAACCTCGCGAACGTGACTATGCACTTGTAGGAGCATTCTACGTATTTGCTATATGGATTGGATTTGGCGTTTATAGTATCCATGAAGGAATCAAAAAATTCATTAGCCCGAACATCAGCGTACCTCTTGTCGCTGGAATGACATTATTAGCCTCCCCTATCTTAATGGGGTCTCAGAACTGGGACGATCACGATCGCTCTAACAAATACACCATGAGATCTATGGCAAAGATGTATTTAGACGCCTGTGATGACGACGCCATTCTATTTACCATTGGGGATAACGATACCTTTGCTCTTTGGTACATGCAAGATATAGAAGAGTATCGCACAGATATCAGAACAGTAAACACCAGTTTATTTGCTACAGATTGGTATATCGACCAAATGAAAAGTAAAGCATACGAAAGCGACCCAATTCCATCACAGTTAACCCACAACTTTTATAAATGGGGAAACAACGATGCGATTTACTTTAAACCCGTCACTAATGACACTTTAGATATTAAGACATGGATGGACTGGATCGAAAGTGACGACAAACGAACCCAAGCAGAACTACAAAGTGGAGCTTTCACGAACACTTTCCCTACGCAATATATTAGGATACCCGTTGACAAGCAAAAAGTATTGGAAAATGGTATTGTCGCTACAAAAGATGCTGATCTAATTGTGGACGAAATTGTAGTCAAAGTTGATTCTGATCTTTTATATAAGAACAGATTAATGATGCTCGATATTATTGCTAATAATAATTGGGAGCGCCCTATTTATTTCTCTGGAGGATCTTTTGGCGACGATGATTACTTATGGATGAAAGACTATTTACAGGTCTCTGGTTTAGTCTACAAATTAGTACCCATAAAGACACCTATCGCCGAAGGCAATCCTTTTGACATGGGACGTATCGATAGCGACCAGCTATACGAACAAGTAATGAATTGGGATTGGGGTAACGGAGACAACCCTGATATTTACCACGATACCGAAACTCGTAGAAATGCCATTTCTTACCGTGGAATTTTAGCTCGATTGATAGAAAAACTTTTAAAAGAAGGTAAAATCGAAAAAGCTAAAGAAGTTGTAAATCTTGGAGTTACGAAAATGCCGATAGAATATTATGAATACTACACTTTAGTAGAACCTTTTATCGACGGCTTCTATAAGGTAAATGAACAAGAAAAAGCACGTGAACTCTGGACAAAACTAGCTAAGAAATACCAAGAAAAACTAAAATATTTTGCTAGCCTTGAACTAGAGAGACAATATCATGCTGCTGAAGAGATCATAACCCAAGTAGAGCGCTATAGAAATATTATCAATATCCCTCTATTCAATGGAGATCAATCTTTTGCTAAAGAAAAGGCTATTGAATTCAACGCTCATCTAGATGATTTCTCTAACTTCTACAATGAAGATGAAAAATACGATACGGAAGAAATTGACCGTTTACAAGAAGACACAATACCAGTAATTGATTCTATTGAAAACACCAATCAATAGAATCAATTACTCTTTTTTCAACTAAAATCTAACTTATTAAAAACAACCTTAGCCTACAAAATGTTCGGACTAAAGCCTTATTGGGTAAAAAGCCCTAGTTGGATCAAATGGATTTTCCCATCCTACGTTTGGCATATTAAAACTCAACACAAGGAACTTTTTTTAACCTTTGATGATGGACCTGATCCAGAGGTTACCCCTTTTGTTTTAGACCAACTAAAAACATTCAATGCTAAGGCTACTTTTTTTTGTATTGGTGATTGCGCTCGTAAAAACCCAGAGTTATTACAGAGGATAAAAGACGAAGGACATCAAATAGGAAACCACACGCAGTTTCACCCAAATGGCTGGAATACTTCCCTAGAAAAATACCAACAAAATATCACTGAAGCCGAACCTTATTTATTCAATAAAGATTTTAAAAACTCGAAACTATTTCGTCCTCCTTACGGAAAATGCACTCGATCTCAACGAAAGTTTTTAAAAGCAAAAGGATACAAATCGATAATGTGGTCTACATTAAGTGCTGATTTCGATACCAGCTTAAGCAAAGAAGAGGTTTTGAGTAATGTACTAGAAAGTACTTCTAAAAAAGGTAGCATTATTATTTTTCATGACAGCTTAAAAATGAAGAACAATGTACTGTATTGCCTACCTAAAGTCTTAGAAATTTACACTAAAAAAGGTTTCACATTTAAAAGAATTGAAACATCAATCCTTTAAGCGTTTCATAGTCTTGAATGCCATTTTTACGCCAAACTACATCCCCTTTGTTACAGATCATAAGCGTAGGAAAACCATTTATCTGTAAAACTTCAGCAAGTTTTTCGTTTTTTTCTAGATTAATTTTAACCACCTTACCTTTCGTACCTATTGCCAAGGCAACATCCTGCAAAACAAGATTCATTTTTATACACGCCAAACTCTTGTTACTATAAAACTCTAGTAACACTGGGGTAGACGACTCTAACAACTCCTTAAACTTTAACATTTCAATGCTTATTGATTAAGTATCAAACAATTTACAACACTTATTTTAAAGTTCAATTTTTCTTTTACTATGCTTGCATAAATACATTTCTAAAAAAGGGTTGTTTGGTATGACTAAAAATCATATTTTTGAGACACTTAATTACGATAATAAAGTATTATACTTATATAAGAGAAATTGATAACCATTCGTTGTCAATTTTATTTTGGGGCGAAATGCTGTCGAAGGACAGCATTTCTTTATTTTTATACCTATCATAAATAATAAGTCACTTCACAAAAGAATATCGAATGTCTACAACTAAAAGACTTTTTCTACTTGATGCCTACGCATTAATTTTCAGAGGATACTACGCATTAATCAAAAACCCGCGAATTACGAGTTCAGGAATGGACGTTTCCGCTATTATGGGTTTTACTAATTCGCTTTTAGATGTTTTAAAGCGAGAAAAACCAGAGTATATCGCCGTAGCATTCGATAAAGAAGGTAGTGCCGAACGTACCGCTATCTTTCCCGAATATAAAGCTAATAGGGATGAAACCCCAGAGGCTATTCGCATTGCTGTTCCTTATATCAAGCAAATTTTAGAAGGAATGGATATTCCTATTATCGAGCAAGCAGGTGTCGAAGCGGACGACTTAATAGGAACTCTTGCAAAACAAGCAGAAAAGGAAGGATTCAAAGTATACATGGTGACTCCTGATAAGGATTACGCTCAATTGGTTTCCGAAAACATATTTATGTATCGTCCTGCACGTATGGGAAATGGTATTGAGATATGGGGAGTTGACGAGGTAAGAAAAAAGTTTGAAGTTGAAAGACCGATTCAAGTAATCGACTACCTTGGTATGATGGGTGACGCTGTAGACAACATCCCAGGACTTCCTGGCGTAGGAGACAAAACCGCTAAGAAGTTTATCGCTGCCTACGGAACCATGGAAGGTTTGCTTGAAAATACCGATCAGCTTAAGGGAAAAATGAAAGAAAAAGTAATTGCTAATGCTGAATTAGGATTACTTTCTAAAAAACTAGCCACCATCAATATTGAGTGTGATGTTCAATTTGATGCTGAAACTTATATTCTTTCTGAACCTAACGAAGAAGCTGTAATCAAGCTTTTTGAAGAATTGGAATTCCGCAGGATGAAAGACCAATTTTATAAAGCTTATCAAAAAGAAACTACGAATCAATCTACCCCCCAAAAAAAGAAGACTTCTTCTACAGTTGCAGGCGCTGGACAGTTTTCATTATTTGACATCCCGAGTGATACTATTTCTAATGAAACAACGACTACAGGTAGAGCCACTATAAAAAACACCCCTCATCACTACCAAACCATTACTGGAGAACTAGGGTTAAAATTGTTTTTAGAAAAGCTAAACCAACAAACTTCTGTCTGTTTTGATACAGAAACTACAGGACTAGATGCTTTGACTGCAGAGCTTGTAGGGATTGCTTTTAGTTGGGAATCTAAAAAAGGTTTTTATCTTCCTTTTCCTAAGAATTTCGAGGAAGCTAAAGAAATAGCAAAATCATTAGTCCCCTTCTTTGAAAATGAAACTATCGAGAAAATAGGTCAAAACTTAAAGTACGATCTTAAAGTTCTTTTCAAATATAATATTGAAGTGAAAGGACCTTTATTTGATACCATGATTGCACATTATCTGATTAATCCAGATATGCGACACAACATGGATATTCTTTCTGAAACCTACTTAAATTATACTCCTGTTAGCATTACAGAATTAATTGGAAAAAAAGGAAAGAATCAACTTTCGATGCGCCAAGTTCCTATTGATCAACAAACAGCATATGCTGTTGAGGACACCGACATCACTTGGCAATTAGCTGAACATTTTGGCAAAGAACTAAAAGAAGCTGATACTTTAAAACTTTTTAAAGATATAGAGATCCCTCTATTAAAAGTTTTAGCAACTATGGAAGCTTCGGGCATCAATTTAGACACTGACTACTTAGCCCAACTTTCAGAAGAGGCAGCTGTTCAAATTACAGCTTTAGAAAAAAGTATTTACGAGCAAGCTGAAGAAGAGTTCAATATTGCTTCACCAAAGCAATTAGGGATCGTTCTTTTTGAAAAGATGAAATTGGTTGACAAACCCAAGAAAACCAAATCAGGACAATACTCTACAGCAGAAGATGTACTATCTTATTTAGCCAAAGACCATAAAATTGTTGCTGATGTTTTAGAATATCGTGGGTTAGCAAAATTAAAGAGCACCTATATAGATGCTTTACCGAACCAAACCAACCCAAACAGTAAACGCGTACATACCGACTATATGCAAGCGGTAGCCGCTACGGGTCGTTTGAGTTCTAATAATCCTAACCTTCAAAACATTCCTATTCGCACAGAACAAGGAAGAAAAATTCGTCAAGCATTTATTCCTAAAGACGAAGACCATGTACTGGTAGCTGCCGATTATTCTCAAATTGAATTACGCATTATTGCCGCTTTAAGTGAAGAAACCGCTATGATGGAAGCTTTTCAAAAAGGAGAAGATATCCATACCACTACGGCTGCAAAAGTTTTTAATGTCGCCCCTGAAGAAGTAACTCGCGAACAACGAAGTAATGCTAAAACAGTAAACTTTGGTATTATCTATGGAGTTTCTGCTTTTGGCTTAAGCAACCAAACTTCTTTAACTCGCTCGGAAGCAAAGGAATTGATTGACACCTACTATAAAACATATCCCAAACTGAAAGCCTACATGAGTGAACAAGTAGACTTCGCTCGTGAAAACGGATATGTTCAAACAGTATTAGGGCGCAGACGTTACCTGAAGGACATTAATTCTGCCAATGGTATGGTACGTAGCGGAGCCGAACGAAATGCCGTTAATGCACCTATTCAGGGAAGCGCGGCAGACATTATCAAAATCGCAATGATCAATATTCACAAGGAATTAGAAAGAAGTGATTTTGAGACTAAAATGTTACTACAGGTACATGATGAATTGGTATTCGATGTTCCTAAATCAGAGTTAGAAGTCGTTTCTAAAATGATCAAAGATGAAATGGAAAATGCCTTCAAATTATCAGTGCCATTAGATGTTGAAGTGGGTGTTGGTGAAAATTGGTTAGAGGCACATTAGTTTTGAGTTGTCAGTTTTCAGTTATCCGTTGGATAGCATTTAGGTAATAGTTGATAGATCATAGCTTTTTCAAACATTGATTGCTATTAACTAAAAACTATTATCTATTGACTAATAAAAATAATCTTTGTACTGAATACTCTGTACTTTGTACTTTTATTAAAACCAACAAATATGAAATCTCTATTCTCTTTTTTTGTTTTGCTTATTGCAACAAATAGTTATTCTCAAGACTATATTGTCACTGATGAATATTTAAAATGGCCTAGCTCTGAGAAAGGCTCTACTCACGAACTTGCCATGCGTGATGACCATTTTTACATCACAGGCCAAAAAATGCATCATATTGCGAAAGTAAACCATGATGGCGGAATCACTTATTATGATATGCCAGATGGAAGCGGTCCACATGGAATATTATTCGATGATGCAGGTCATCTTTGGGTTTCTCTTGAATGTCATGATCAAATAGTTCAATTAGATAAAAATGGTAAAATTGTCAAATCCATTAATGTAAGCCTAAAAACTCCTGGATCAAAACCTATTCGAGTTTCCCCTCATGGAATAGGTCTTGATGCTGATGGAAAAACAATTTGGTTTACAGGAAAACGAACCAGCACAGTAGGAAAAGTTAATCCAGATGGTTCTGTGGAACATTTCGAATTAAAAACTTTAGCTGCTTTACCTATTTATTTACATGCAGGTCCTGACGGAAACATGTGGGGAACCGAATTACAAGGAAATAAAATATTAAGAGTAACCCCGAAAGGAAAAGTTACAGAATTTGACATCCCCACCTACAATAGTAGACCAATTGCCATTAAACCCGACCCTAACGGGAAGTACATGTGGTTTAGCCAAGAAGCTGGTAAACAAATTGGACGTATTGATATGAAAGGAAATATTAAAGAATTTCAGATCCCATACTACCAACCTAACGAAATCTTGGCAGGATTAACTTTTGATGCAGATGGAAATCTTTGGACACAATCTTATATTGATCAAAACAATCCATACCCCCCAGGTACAGACTATATCATAAGATTAGACAAAACCATTAGCACTACGGAAAATGAAGATTTATCTAACGTAGAAGTCACTCATTTTCCTGTACCTACTAAAAAAACTGTAATGCACCGTATCAAAGCAGGAAAAGACAGGAACCTTTATTTTACAGAATTAAACCAGGATAAACTTGGTACTGTTAAAATTAAAAAGGATTTTTAAAATAATTTAAAGCACTTCGTTTTCAGAACCCTCAAAACGAAGTGTATTTTTCAAGAAAGAAGAATATTATCAACAGTACCCTTAAGAGATCCTTTAACTTTTTGAACGACAAATTCGCAATACTTTTTACCCTATTTACGATTCTCTTATTCTCCTTCATCTCTTTATTCAACTTTCCTTCGGCAGATGATTTTGACATCATAGTACTTGTAAACAAACTAGGATACAAGGATGCTCAATTATCCTATTACCAAAACTGGACAGGAAGGTTTATTTCCACCGCCATTCTATTCTTAATGAGTAAAGAAAATTTTGTAGCCTATCGCTCATTTCCAATAGCGTTACTTTTCTTGTTATTCCTATCCTTTTATTGTGTAGTAAAAAGTCTTTTTAAATCAGATATCAAAACACAAATCAATGTTACTTGCTATCTTTTTTTATTCTTCCTGCTAACACTACCTACAATTTCAGAAGGTTTATACTGGTGGTCTGGTGCTATAACTTATCAACTAGCTAATATTTTTACTCTATTTTTAGCGAGCTGTTTAGTAACACTTTTAAAAAAGAGATCCTTAACACACACTTTGATGGGATGCCTTTTTGGCTTCTTAGCGGTTGGCTGCAACGAAACCTCTCTTATTCTCATTGTATCAAGCCTATCGCTTCTTATACTATTAAAATATTTTTCAGAATACAAATTCAACAAGCAACTCCTTGCAATATTATTCTGTTGCTTCGTTTCCGGAGCTATTGTTTACTTTGCTCCTGGAAATAACACCAGAGCTTCTACAGGACAGAATCATAACTTTATATTTTCCTTACTAATGGGAATGGCTGACACCTCAAGATTAACCTTTAGATGGATTGGTCCTATTATACTTGTTTCTACACTTATCCTTTCTGAAACATTAAAAAAGAACGACAGACCTTTATTAATCTACCTAACAGAAAAATTCCGCTTATACAAATTAAGCATATTCATAATACCTCTATTCCTAAGTTTATTTGTTGGTTTTTGGTTCTTACAAGCTCCGATACCTACAAGAGCCACTAACACTGTGTTTTTATACCTTATTCTAGCTACAGCTTTTATAATTATCGCTTTAGCTATTAAATCGAAAAACGTTGTCTACCTACTAAAAACACGACATATTGATATAGCACTCAAAATAGTATTAATATCAATCCTGTTCAATCAAAAAAATATGGTGAATGCTATTGATGATGTAGCACGATTAAGAGTTTTTGAATATAAAACAGCTTGGGAAGAACGCACCCAAATAGTAAAAGAGTCAAAAAACCAACAGATCATCCAGTTTTCCCCACTAAAAAAAGTTCCTAAATCCCTTTTTGTAAATGATTTTCAAGATAAATACTACCCCTACAATATTTGCTATGCAAGATATATAGGTGTAGAAGCTATTGAAGTCTGCTATTGATCACCTCTTCTTACAAAATCTTTTTTTATGAAAAATTACGCACCAGAAAATGCCTTTTTCAAACTTCCTTTCAAGATTGACAGTAAACTTCTATTGAAGGACTTAAAAACAGCAGAGAAATTCACTTTTATTGACCACTATGTTACCAGTAATTTTTCTAGAGATTACAAATTACTTCCCCTTAGATCTATTAATGGAAGCCTAACAAATGGATTTGCTACAGAAATTCAAACCTATCAAAACACAGGAGCCTTAGATAAATGCAATTATTTCAAAGAGATCATTGCAGGATTTCAATGCAATAAAAAGTCTATTCGTTTGATGTGTTTACCCCCAAATGATTCTGTTAATCTTCATACTGATTTTGAATGCGGTTACGAGGATGGTTTATTCAGAATTCATATACCTATAATTACAAACGACAAAGTTTCTTTCAATATTAATGATGAAATCATACAAATGAAAACGGAGGAAGTTTGGTATATCAATTTCAACCTTCCACATAGTGTAAAAAATGAAGGCAATACAAAAAGAGTACATTTAGTAATCGACTGTATTCGTAATTCGTGGAGCGATCAACTTTTTAAAAGTTTAGGATATCGTTTTGATCTAGAAGATAAACAAGAGAACTTTGATCGAACAACAGTAATACGGATGATAGAAGAATTAGAGCAACAAAATAACGAAGCTTCAGATATTCTAATCAAAGATCTAAAAGCAAAACTGAACGATATTAGAGACTAAAATTCAACCAAAAGCAAACATATTTAGCATCGTAACTTTTTATATTCCTCATCTAAAAAAAATGTCATACATTTGCACTCCTGTTTTTACAGGAAAAGGAATGTTTAATAATCAGTAAAATTAATTAGTGTGGACACATTAAGTTACAAAACAGTATCTGCTAATAAAGCTTCTGCTAACAAGGAGTGGTTATTAGTTGACGCTGAAGGACAAACTTTGGGTCGCCTTTCTTCTAAAGTTGCAAAACTTTTAAGAGGTAAGCACAAGCCTTGTTTTACCCCTCACGCAGATTGTGGTGACAACGTAATCGTTATCAACGCAGAAAAAGTGACTTTATCGGGTAAAAAATGGAGTGAGAAAACTTACATCCGTCATACAGGCTACCCAGGGGGACAAAGAAGTCTTTCGGCACAAGAAATGTTCGACAAAGGACCAGAGCGTCTAGTTGAAAAAGCAGTAAAAGGTATGTTACCTAAGAACAAATTGGGTGCAGAACTTTTCCGCAATCTAAAAGTGGTTGTAGGTGGTGAGCATAAATATGCAGCGCAACAACCAAAAACTATTAACTTAAACGAATTTAAGTAATGGAAGTAGTACACAAGATTGGTCGTAGAAAAACATCAGTTGCTCGTGTTTATCTTTCTCAAGGTGAGGGTAAAGTTACTGTCAACAAGAAAGAATTAAAGGAATACCTTCCTACAGCAACGTTACAATACAAAGTAAACCAACCATTTTTATTAACTGAGACTGAAGGTCAATACGATGTTAAAGTTAATGTTTATGGTGGTGGTACTACTGGACAAGCTGAAGCTATTCGTTTAGCTATCTCTAGAGCATTATGCGAAATTGATAGTGAAAACAGAACTGCTTTAAAACCAGAAGGGTTACTTACTCGTGATCCAAGAATGGTTGAGCGTAAGAAGTTTGGACAGAAGAAAGCGCGTAAGAAATTCCAGTTCTCTAAGCGTTAATTGTATATCCATTTATTTGGAGTTTATATTAAAAAATTTGTTGCCGTTGTCTCGATTCGTCGAGAAATTAGTTTAGCATCTAAACCTCATGATCTGGGGTTGCTAACGGAAAAACGGAACGTAAACTATTACGAAAATGGCAAACAACATTGAAGTAAAAGAATTATTAGAAGCAGGTGTACACTTTGGACACTTGACTAGAAGATGGGATCCAAACATGGCGCCATATATTTATATGGAGCGTAATGGTATTCACATCATCAACCTTTACAAAACAGCAGCAAAAATGGAAGAGTCTGCTGAAGCATTGAAAAAAATCGCTGCTTCAGGAAGAAAAATCCTTTTTGTAGCTACGAAGAAACAAGCAAAAGAAATCGTAGCAGATAAAGCTGCAAAAGCTAACCAACCATACATTACTGAAAGATGGCCTGGGGGTATGCTTACGAACTTTGTTACTATCCGTAAAGCAATCAAAAAGATGGCTACTATCGATAGAATGAAGAAAGACGGAACTTTCAATACTTTATCTAAAAAAGAGCGTTTACAAGTAGATCGTTTACGTGCTAAATTAGAGAAGAATTTAGGTTCTATCGTAGACATGACTCGTTTGCCTGGTGCTTTATTTATCGTTGATATTAAGCGTGAGCATATCGCTGTTAAAGAAGCACAAAAATTAAACATTCCTATTTTCGCAATGGTAGATACTAACTCTGACCCACGTCAGGTTGACTATCTTATCCCTGCAAACGATGATGCTTCTAAGTCTATCGAGAAAGTAGTAGGTTATGTTAGTGATGCAATCATCGAAGGATTGAATGAGCGTAAAGCTGCTAAAGAAAGTAAGAACGAAGCTCCTAAAGCTGAGGCCTCTGCTGCTGCAACAGAAGCTCCTGCAACAGAAGCTGTAGCGTCTAACGAAGAAGAGTAATTCTTTTTATTAATTAGTAAACAATTGGTTTCATGTTAACCAAACGTTATTAATATATCGAATAAGTCGTTTAGCGGTTTTTAACAAAGCCCTAAGCGACTTATTTATTTAATTTTGAAAATCAAACACAAAAAATATTAAACGTTATGTCAAAAATTAGTGCTGCAGACGTAAAAAAATTAAGAGAAACTACCGGAGCTGGTATGATGGACTGTAAAAAGGCCTTAGTAGAAGCAGAAGGTGACTTTGATAAAGCAATTGAAGTTCTACGTAAGAAAGGACAAAAAGTTGCTGCTAAGCGTGCTGACCGTGAGTCTACAGAAGGTGCTGCAATTGCTAAAGTAAATGCAGATAACACTAGTGGTGTTTCTATCGTATTAGGATGTGAAACTGACTTCGTTGGTAAGAATGATTCTTTCGTTGCTTTAGCAAATGAATTAGCTGATACTGCATTAAACTACGCTTCTAAAGACGAATTTTTAGCTGCAGAGTTCCAAGGAGTAACTGTTGCTGAAAAATTAGTTGAGCAAACCGGTGTTGTTGGTGAAAAATTAGAGATCAAAGCTTTCACTAAAGTTGACGCTCCTTTCGTAGGTTCTTATATCCACGCAGGTAACAAGATCGCTACTTTAGTTGGTCTTTCGGCTACTGCTGAAGGTGCTGACGTTGTTGCTAAAGATGTTGCTATGCAAGCTGCTGCAATGAACCCTGTTGCTTTAAACGAAGCAGGTGTTGATCAGTCTGTAATAGACAAAGAAATCGAAATCGCTAAAGAGCAATTACGTAAAGAAGGTAAGCCAGAAGCTATGTTAGACAACATCGCTAAAGGTAAATTAAACCGTTTCTTCAAAGACAACACTTTAGTAAACCAAGCTTTTATTAAAGACAACAAGCAGTCAGTTTCTCAATATGTAAAGTCTTTAGGTGACGTTACTGTTGTAGAATTTACTCGTGTTGCTTTAGGATAATTTTATAGCTATCGGCTGTGAGCTATCAGCTATCAGCCTAGTTCTATAAAAACATATTAATCCTCACAGGTTTTTGAAATCTGTGAGGATTTTTTAATTAGACAGCCCTAAACCTCAATACCTTCCAAAAGAACCTTTCTTTGGTTTTAGAAATAGCCCCCAACCTTTTGTAGAATAGAATAGCACCTTCATTAAAATCTGGAGTCTGCCATTGTATTTCCTTACAATTATCTTCAATCGCATATTGTTTTGCTCGCTCCATTAGTTTTCCCCCTATTCTATGACCTCTAAAACCATCTTTCACAAAAAGACAATCTAAATACAAGTAAAACTCAGCATCCCAAGTAGAAAATTGTTTTA
>CALFUO010000197.1 GCA_937929895.1 uncultured Aquimarina sp. | reverse complement strand
ACTTAATGAATTTAAATATCTGTTGAAATAATTTACCAAGGATAGGTATAGGAGTCATTTTATTTTGAATAGCCATAGCAACTCCGTATCCCCATAATACCATAAATGATAAAAAAAAGGCAATGTCAGCAATCATTGGATGAGGCATTCCTAATAAGGCAGCAATAGCAAAGAATAAAGTCAATAGACCAAGAGATTGTCTTAGGTGGAAATTAGCAAACTCGTGTTTTTCGTCCATATTGATAAAAAAACCAATAATCCAGCCTATAAACGTAAAGTAGCATGCAACTGCACTTGTTTTGGCATCTTTAGAAATAGTAGCCATATATTTTTATTTAGATTTCAATGTTTTCTTGCCAAAAGCAATCGCCCCGTAGACTTCTCCTTTTATCGAGCTTCCCATAAAAGCAGAGTTTCTAGAAGTAGAGATAATATTTTCTAAAGAGAATGTATTTTCCCCATCAGGGTTAAATAAAGTAATATCAGCAGGATTTCCTTCTTCAATAGTATTAGTATCTACACCAAAAATAGATTTAGCAGCATTCAATTTTTCAATAATTAGTTCGGTATCAAAAAGAGTTCTTAAAGCTCCAAATGCACTTTCTAAACCAATAGTTCCATATTTAGCCTGATGCATCACCACCTTCTTCTGTTCGATATCCATAGGGCAGTGATCAGAAGTAATGATATCAATAGTTCCATCTTTTACTCCTTCTATTAAAGCTAGGCGATCTTTTTCACTTCTGAAAGGGGGTAATACCTTATAATTCGCATCAAAAGATTCGATATGTTTATCTGTAAAAATCAGCTGGTGTACTGCAACACTGCAGCTAATCTGTAACCCTTTATTTTTAGCTTCTCGAATTAGCTGAACAGAAGAAGCTGTCGAGATTGTTGGAATATGTAATTTCCCACCAGTGTATTCTAATACATATAAATCTCTAGAGATCTGTAATTCTTCAGCTAGATTTGGGATTCCTTTAAAACCTAATTGGGTTGTATTTAAGCTTTCATTTACAAATGCAGTTCCTGCGATCTGTGTATCCATTGGATAGGATTGAACTAAACCGTTGAAACTTTGAGTGTATTGTAGTGCTAGCTTTAAGAGATTTGGGTTTTTAATAGGTTTTTTATAATCTCCAAAACTTACTGCTCCGTGTTGCTTCATATCATACAGCTCAGCTAAGTCAGTACCTTCTCCTTTTACTGTTAATGCGCCAATGGGTTCAATCTGTGTAGCAAAAGTATGAGGGTAGTTTTTTATATAATTAACAACACTTGAATTATCTACTTTAGGTGTTGTATTAGGTTGGAGTCCTATCCTTGTAAAACCACTTAAAGCAGCTGTTTTTAGGCCATTTAATAAAGTTTCTCTTTCTTCATATCCAGGTTCTCCAAATGCAACGCTACTATCGAACCAGCCCGAAGAAATATGTAGGTTTTCAAAGCTAATTGTTTCAAAACCTTCTCGAGAAATATTGTTTCCTACTTTAGAAATTTTTCCGTCTTCAATAAGAATATCTACCGTTTGTTTATGGAATTCAGAGTTACTGTCTATAATACAAGCGGATTTTATAAGTATATTCATTTTAGAAACTTTAACAAGACGATTTCAACTAATAGAAAAATTAACGCAAAAATAATAAACCATTTCCATAAGTCTGTAGTTTGGAAACCTGCTTTTTCTTTCGAAAAATAGGTTTCTATAGAATCATATACATTATCAATTTTATCTAAGTTTGCATATTGCAGGTTACTTTCAGAGGTGCTGTAATTGTAACTGACACTGTATTGATGTTTTAAGTTGTTTTTAGGCGTGCTAATGCTGTAGTTTCCGGATTTCTTGGGTAGTTCGGTTGTACTAATTTTTATATGATCGGTGTAGGTTTGTTGTAAAGGAATAAAATTCTCTTCTTGCCCTTCTAGTTGTATCACCTGATCTTGTTCTAAAGAAATAGGGAAGGAATATGTGTTCACTTTTCCGATTGTGTAACTTAAGGATTGATTTTCAGTTTCTTTTAATCCTATTTTATAGAAAGTTGGTACTACTATAGGGGAATTCAAGAAATTGCAATTATCAATATTTAAAGAAGTAGCAAATACATAGACTTGATTTTGAGATCCCAAAAAAGTAGAGTTGTCTTCAAATTTTAAAAGTGCATCATCAGAGACGATTTGATATGTTGTTTTTGTATCAGGATATTGAAAATTGTCAATACTTTTTGTAAAAACTCCTTTGTAAGCAGGGTGTCCAAAGTTAATTTTCGTAATTTTTTTTGTCCCTTCTTTAAGCTCACTAATCGATATACCACTTAGTCTTTTCAGTGTACGAATAAATGATTCAGAAATAGTTTTAGAAGGGATAACTACCAAATTTCCGTTATTTTTCAAAAAATCTATTAAAAGGTTTTCTAAGGATTTAGAGATTTTGGGTACCTCATTTAGAATTATAGTATTCGCCTTAGTAAGTTCAGCAAAATTTATCGCATCGGGTAACATTGTAGTAAATAAGAACTGGTCTTCTGTGTATATTTTTTTTAAGAATTCTTGATTGGTTTTCCCTACACTAATGATATTAGATAAAGAAGAAGGGTTGATGCTGAAGTAATAACTATCATCGTAGCTTAGACCATTGTCAGTGATAATTGCCTTTCCTTTGATACTTTTATTTTTAGGAAGGCTTATTGTTTTTACTATTTGTTTTTGATCTTTGAAATCAATGGTGCTTCTCCCTAAAAGTTCGTCATTATTAAAAACAGTTAAAGAGGTTTTGGTAGTTTGACTCCCAGTATAACTTAAAGCTATATTTAAAGTTTCTTTTTTGTTCGAGTCTAACCATAAGCTATCAATAGCTATATTGGTTGTTTCTATGGCTTTTAATTGAATAATGCCTTTTGATGACTGTAGTAATGAAGCGTAATTATTTCCTTTTTCTTGAAAGTCAGAAATACTAATCAAAGAGGCGTTAGAGAAGGGCTTTCCTATTTGTTTAGCTTTTAATACTATTTGATCGGGAGAAAGTTGTTCGTTGGTATAATCAATCTGTAATAATTCGTTTTGAATATCGGCTAGATTTGCATTTTCCCAGGTACTATTATTCGTAAACAAACTAAAATTCTCTATTTCTTGTAGCTGAGGAATTAAATCTTGAATTGATCGCTGAAGTAGTTCTCCCTTACTACCTTCAGCTTGCATACTATAAGAATTGTCTAGATATATAATGTAATGATCAGGCTGTTTTTCTGTACTCTTGGCAGGAAGATAC
>CALFUO010000196.1 GCA_937929895.1 uncultured Aquimarina sp. | reverse complement strand
GTAATATCCTTTCAGGAATTAAAGCTTCTATCGATCCAGAAACTATCAAAGACGATATGGCTAGTAGAACTTTAGGTTCTATCTATGCGATGAAGAAGATTCAGGCTGAAAATGGTGAGGCAGGTGCAAACCGCTACATTATCTCTAACAACCAAACAGCATTAAACGTATTAGAAGCATTTGCAATGATTCGTATGTGTGATTGGGCTCAGCCAACGGTAGATGTAATTCCTTTATTCGAAACGATACCAGATTTACAGATTGCTGATACAGTGATGGAGGAGTTGTATACGAATCCAGAATATATGGCGCATTTAAAGCGTCGTGGAATGAAGCAAACAATTATGCTTGGTTTCTCTGATGGTACAAAAGATGGTGGTTATTTAATGGCTAACTGGGGGATTTACAAGGCAAAAGAAGCGATTACAGCAATGTCTCGTAAATACGATATCAAAGTTGTATTCTTCGATGGACGTGGTGGACCACCCGCTCGTGGAGGAGGAAAAACATCTCAGTTCTATGCTTCTTTAGGACCGATGGTTGAAGATGCAGAAATTCAAATGACAGTACAAGGTCAGACGATTAGTTCGAATTTCGGAACAGTAGATTCTTGTCAATATAACTTAGAACAGTTGTTAGGTGCAGGTATCACAAATCAATTATCCGAAAATTCTCAAACGGCATTTACAGAAGAGAATATTGAAATAATGCAAGAGCTTGCTGATATTAGTTATCAGACTTATGTAGATTTCAAAGGACATGAGAAATTCTTACCGTATTTAGAGCGCATGAGCACTTTAAAGTATTATGCAAAAACAAATATTGGTAGTCGTCCATCTAAACGTGGTTCTGGCTCAGAATTGAAGTTTAGCGACCTTCGTGCGATTCCTTTCGTAGGTAGTTGGAGTCAGTTGAAACAAAATGTACCAGGCTTTTACGGAGTAGGTACAGCTATTAAAGTATTCGAAGATCGTGGAGATTTTGATAAAGTAGTACAATTGTACAACGAATCTAAATTCTTCAAAGCATTGTTAGAAAATAGTATGATGAGTTTAACGAAATCATTCTTCGACCTAACAGCGTATATGCAAAATGACCCTGAATTTGGTGCTTTTTGGGATATTATTCATGATGAATATAAATTGACGAAACGTTTATTATTAAAAGTTTCAGGACAAGAAGAATTAATGGAAAATGAATTAGCTGGCAAAGCTTCAATTCAGATTCGTGAAGATATTGTGTTGCCTTTGTTAACGATTCAGCAGTATGCATTGAAGAAAATTCAAGATATGAGCCGTGAAGAAGAAAACATTGATAAGGAAACTTTCGAGATTTACGAAAAGATGGTTACACGATCATTATTCGGTAATATTAATGCGAGTCGTAATTCTGCATAACTCAAATTACTATTATCAATCAAATAACAACAAAGGCTATCATTTTAAATGGTAGCCTTTGTTATTTGATTATGATTCGATAACAATCCTTTGAGTTTATACAATTTGACGATCATATTATTTCAGAAATGGTATTACAAGTCCAAGGCGAAAAAATCAAACATTATCTTAGCTATGGTTGCTTTTTTAGCGTAAGAGTAGTAGAACGGTATATATACAAAAAAACATTGTTGGTAAATTGTATTATTAGCTCTCGTTCAGTTCAAATTCAATGATTATCGTCCTAATGTATAAGATTCTATTGTTTTCTTTTAAAAATTGAACGGTATTCGATTATCTATTTTGCTCATTATTTGGAATAGTTTATCGCCTAAAATAGATTTTTGTATACTTTTTGATTGCGCTTCAAACTCATAATATTTAGTTGTATGGTCAATGTAAGAAAAGTCTACAGGTCTTGTTTTTGTTTGAAATATAAATAAACCCAAACCAAGAAAGAAAACTGATATACAAAACCAACGTTTAAACTTTAAGAAACGGTTGGGCAAAATGTTTACTAATAGATTTAATGCTATCACACTAGAAATGATCAAAACCAGATCGTAGTTATTCCACCACCATATATTTCCATAGCCACCGATATAAATGGAACTTGGAAAAAATAAGTTAACACCTCCCCATACGCTTGAAGGCGTCGGCATATCTTCTAATAAATGAAATACAAACCCAAAGAAAAACGCTAAAATCAATAGTTTATTGACTTTTATACTCTTAAAAATATTTAATCCGCTAACTACTTTTCGATTCAGAATTAAATTAACAATAAGTATAGTTAAAATTAAGACAACAGGAGCTATCAGTGAATGTAAAGCCGCATGGTGAGAATACCAAAACTTACCAAAATAGATTTCCTTTCCAGAGTGGTTTAAACCAAGAAATGTTCCAATTGTTAAATCAAATTTTGACCAAAGAGAAATGGCATCAAAATCTGGTATAGCTCCTCCAATACCACCTGTAAGAATTATTAATCCTTTTCTTTTCCCTGAATTCTTTGAAATCGTTGCTAAAACAGTTCCGACAGCAATTCCCGTTAGTGTATGAGAGATTATATCCATTTTATATTTAATTGCTGCTTGTGTATAGAAAAGTCGCTTTTTAATAGTATAAGGATTGAAATATAAAGCTCATTAAAAGAATAATAAGACAATTTCATTTAAATCACCTTAAAGAGTAGTTATACTAAACCTTTAAATCATAGCTTTCTTTTTCTAAGAGACTAAGGGGAAGGGAGACTCTTTTTAAAACACCTCCCCATCCTTAACTTTCTTCTGCTAAAGGGACTTATCCTGATTATTGGATTTATATTAAAATAACATAAAAAATTGCCCTGAAAGAACGATGCACTCTAACGAGCTTTTAAAATTCTAAACACACTTATAATATTACTTTAATTTCCAGGAACGGACCCAGTCATAATATGTAGTTCTATCTTTTTTAGGTAAGTTCATACCTCCATTCCCTTTAGTTGGTGCAGGGTTCCAGTCATAAGTTTCAACAACCATTCTTAACGTCATTTCTAGATCAAAATCTGCAGGAGGAGTAACTTTATTTACTAGTTTTCCATCTAAATAAAACCAAACTTCATCTTTACTTTTCCACCAACATCCATATACATGGTAATCGTCATAAACAGTTCCATTTTCAATAATTCCTTTAGTAGGCGAGCGATCTTTTTTATAATTACAACCTTCGGGAATATCTCTACTATGTAAATTGGCATTCATTCGAGTGTTAAACTTCTGAGTAAATTTCTTGTCAGTAGTAGTTTTTCCAAAACATTCCTGAATATCTAATTCTGTAGTTCTGCGATTACAACCTTCTGCACCTCTACGATTATTGATTAACCAAAATGTAGAAGACATAAAGGTTTGGTTAGCTTTCATTTTAGCCTCGTAATATCCATAAGTAGCACCGGTATAAGACTCTACTTTACCACCTCCATAATTGAAAGTCTTATTACCTTTTAAAATAGCTTTAGGAAGCTTTTTTGCTAGTATTTGCAGGTTGCCATCTTTTTGCGAGATATTCTCTTCCTGGAATAACCCTGGGGCTCTACCAATCCATCCGCCAGATGTTTTCCATTTCGATTCATTGATTCTTTTACCATCAAACTCATCTGACATCGATTTATTCAACTTCCATTCTTTTTTTCCTGTATCAGGAGCTTGTCCTTCTAAGAAATAAGGGCTTTTTTGAGCAAAAGCAAATGATGAAAGCATTAAAAGCAAGTAGCATATGTGCTGGTTTGTTTTTTTCATATAATTCATTTTTTTGAAGTTCACTAAAACGTTTTAATGAGCTTCGAAAATAACAATTTCTATACCAAAAAGGTAGAATAGATGATCGATAAATACAACTGTATGGACATATTAGATGTAATGTATTGTATTGAAAGCCTTATCTTATACTAAATACTTGTTTAGTATAGAGTTGTTAAATTTATGACCACCGTCATGGTGGATTTCAATTAAATCGCCAAATAATTCTTTTAGTTTATTGATCTCACTTTTTGCTAACTGAGAAGGTATTAAAGCATCGCCTTTTCCTAGCGTTACAAATACCCTTAGTTTAGAAAGGTATGCCAGATCTTTTTTGTTTATTTCTGCAGGAAATTTACCAGATACTATAATAAAGCGATCACAATTAATTGCTCGCTTTGTAATCCATCTCGAAGCAATACTTACTCCTTGAGAATATCCAAGGATTATAAATTCGCAAGAAGAAGGTATGTTTTCGTTTATAATTACCTCGTCTACATAATTTAAAATGTTTTCGGTCTCTTGTTGGGTATTCTCTTTAGTTAACCAGCATGCTCCAACTTTAGAAAAGCTTTTACCAGCATAGTATTTAGAAGGAGCTTGTGGACAAATTACATAGTGTTCGATAGGATTTAGATTTTTAAAGTGTTTAATAAAATATTCACTTAAGTATCCCAAACCATGAAAAACCAACCATACGTATTTCGTTTCTGTTGTGAGCCTATTTAGGGCTTGCTGATTTTCGTTAGTTACTATTTTCTATAAATTCATCAAATCAGCAAACCTTCAGTTTAATTCGATTCAGATATATTCTTTGCTCTACCTTTTTGATATAATTTTCTACTTGATTTGCCAATAAGAGCCAA
>CALFUO010000195.1 GCA_937929895.1 uncultured Aquimarina sp. | reverse complement strand
AGGTCAGGTTACTGAAATCTTAGACTAAATAGTTGTAAAATAAAAGATCTAAGTTAGATATAAACAAGGTGCTCTTTATATGAACACCTTGTTTTATTTGGCTTTTAGTGTAAACTAGATTTTTAAAATACATACACGGGTTTAGCTCAGTTGGTAGAGCACTGGTCTCCAAAACCAGGTGTCGTGAGTTCGAGTCTCTCAACCCGTGCTAAATTAAAAGAAATGGCAGGATTAATCACTTATGTAAAGGAATCTTTTGCTGAGTTAAAGAACAACGTAACTTGGACTCCTAGAGCAGAAGCTCAACGTTTAACAATCATTGTTGTTGTGTTTTCAGTATTGTTTTCTTTGACTATTTGGGGGGTTGATACTGTTTTTAGTAGAGTGATAGAGCAATACTTTAATCTTGTAAAACAATAATTGAGGTATGGCTGATGCTAATATAAAGAAATGGTACGTTGTGCGTGCTGTTAGTGGACAAGAGCATAAGGTAAAGGATTATATAGAAAGAGAGATTGCTCAGCAGGGATATGAAGATTATGTTGATCAAGTATTGGTACCTACAGAAACAGTAGTTCAGGTTCGTAATGGTAAAAAGTCGAATAAAGAGCGTGTTTATTTTCCAGGTTATATTATGGTAGAGGCTAATCTTTCAGGAGAAGTGCCTCATATTATTAAATCTATTAATGGTGTTGTTGGGTTTTTAGGGGAGACAAAAGGAGGGGATCCTGTTCCGTTAAGAAAGGCAGAGGTTAATAGAATGCTTGGTAAAGTAGATGAGCTAGCTGTTAAAGTAGATAACGTTGCGATTCCTTATACAGTAGGTGAGACTGTAAAAGTTATTGATGGTCCTTTTAATGGGTTTAATGGCTCTGTAGAGAAAGTGAATGAAGAAAAGCGTAAGCTTGAAGTGATGGTGAAAATTTTTGGGAGAAAAACACCTTTGGAATTGAGCTATATGCAAGTAGAGAAAATATAATTAATTTATATACGATGAATTGTTTTTGATTATGCTTCCTTTTCAAAAATAATTCGTTTTTAATTTTATTCAAATGGCAAAAGAAGTAAGTAAACTTGTGAAATTGCAAGTAAAAGGTGGTGCGGCTAACCCGTCACCTCCTGTTGGACCTGCTTTAGGTGCTGCTGGTGTGAATATCATGGAATTTTGTAAGCAATTCAATGGTAGAACACAGGATAAGGCTGGGAAGGTGTTGCCGGTAGTTATTACCGTATATTCTGATAAGTCTTTTGATTTTGTGATCAAGACTCCTCCAGCTGCAGTTCAGATCTTGGAAGCAGCTAAGTTGAAGAAAGGTTCGGGAGAACCAAATCGTAGAAAAGTTGGATCTATAACGTGGGATCAAGCAAAAACAATTGCTGAAGATAAAATGCAAGATTTAAATGCGTTTACTATCGAGTCTGCAATGAAGATGATTGCAGGTACAGCACGTTCAATGGGTGTTACCATGTCTGGTGATGCGCCTTTTTAATTTTAGATTGTTATGGCAAAGTTGACAAAAAAACAAAAAGAGGCTCAAGCTAAAGTAGATGGTAACAAAGCGTATAGTGTAGCAGAAGCTGCTGCATTAGTTAAAGAAGTTACTAATGTAAACTTCGACGCTTCTGTAGATCTTGCAGTTCGCTTGAATGTAGATCCTCGTAAAGCAAATCAAATGGTACGTGGGGTAGTAACATTACCACATGGAACAGGTAAAGATGTTAAGGTTTTAGCCTTAGTAACTCCAGATAAAGAAGAAGAAGCAAAAGCAGCAGGTGCTGATTTTGTCGGTTTGGACGAGTATTTGGCGAAAATCAAATCTGGTTGGACAGATGTAGATGTGATTATTACTATGCCTGCAGTAATGGGTAAGTTAGGTCCGTTAGGTCGTATTTTAGGGCCTCGTGGTTTAATGCCTAATCCTAAAACGGGTACTGTGACTATGGATATCGCAAAAGCTGTAACAGATGTAAAAGCTGGTAAAATTGACTTTAAAGTCGATAAGACTGGTATTATACATGCTGCAGTTGGAAAAGCATCATTCGAAGCTGATAAATTAGAGGGAAATATTAAAGAATTATTAACTACGCTTGTTAAGTTAAAGCCAACAGCTGCTAAAGGGGTGTATATTAAGTCTATTTTTCTTTCTTCTACGATGAGTCCTGGTATAGAAGTAGATAGTAAGTCATTCGTTTAATCTAGAAATTCAGTTATGACAAGAGAAGAAAAGTCACAAGTAATTGACGATTTAACTGCTCAGTTAGCCGAGAATAACACTATCTATTTAGCTGATATTTCGGACTTGGACGCTGGTGCTACATCAGCTCTACGTAGAGCATGTTTTAAAGCTGACGTTTCTTTAGCTATAGTGAAAAATACATTATTAGCTAAAGCAATGGAGCGTTCAGAAAAAGATTTTGGAGATCTTCCTTCAGTATTGAAAGGGAATACTTCAATCATGTTTTCTGAGACAGGTAATGCGCCTGCAAAATTAATTAAGGAATTCCGTAAGAAAGCTGATAAGCCAGTTTTAAAAGGAGCTTTTGTAGAAGAAGCTGTTTTTGTTGGGGAAGAGAACTTAGAAGCCTTAGTGAATATTAAGTCTAAGGAAGAAGTTATCGGAGATATCATCGGATTATTACAGTCACCTGCTAAGAACGTTGTTTCTGCTCTTAAGTCAAGTGGAGGTAAAATTGCTGGAATCCTTAAAACATTATCTGAGAAAGAAGGTTAATTCTCAGTATTCAATTAGAAACACACATATTTATTTATAAACTTTTAAAACGATAGAAAAATGGCAGATTTAAAAGAGTTCGCTGAACAATTAGTAAACTTAACTGTTAAAGAAGTAAACGAATTAGCTGATATCCTTAAGGAGGAGTACGGAATCGAGCCAGCTGCTGCTGCTGTAGCTGTTGCAGGTGGAGCTGCAGGTGGTGGAGAAGCTGCTGCAGAAGAGAAAACAGAATTTGATGTTATCTTAAAAGCTGCAGGAGGTTCTAAATTAGCTGTTGTAAAATTAGTTAAAGAATTAACTGGTCAAGGTCTTAAAGAAGCTAAAGGATTAGTTGATGGTGCACCTGCTGCAATCAAGGAAGGTGTATCTAAAGACGAAGCAGAAGCATTAAAGACTCAATTAGAAGAGGCTGGAGCTGAAGTTGAGATTAAGTAAGCTTAATTTAAGTCTATAATTTACGGTTTAGGCACAAAGCATTTGCTTTGATGCCTAGACCATTTTGTATATATAATTGTTACGTCCTTCGGGGCGTATAGTTGTCTTAGAAAATTTAGAATTATTTAATTGAATCTGAGTTTTTCTATTTATTTTCAAGTAGCTGAAATATAGTAGGTTACTTTTGTGTGTGGTTGCACCGCGTTTGTTTAAAATTAAATTCATCCATAGATGTCAGCATTGCAAACTGGAAGATTGAATTTTTCTTCGATTAAGAACATCCCTGCTTATCCAGATTTACTGGATATTCAAATTAAGTCTTTCCAAGATTTCTTTCAATTAGAGACTAAGTCTGAAGAAAGGGGAAATGAAGGGTTATATAACACCTTTCAAGAAAACTTCCCAATTACGGATACACGAAATCAATTCGTGTTAGAATTCTTGGATTACTTTGTCGATCCTCCTCGTTACGATCTACAAGAGTGTATCGAAAGAGGGTTAACGTACTCTGTGCCTTTAAAAGCACGTTTAAAATTGTATTGTACCGATCCTGAGCACGAAGATTTTGAAACTATCGTTCAAGATGTTTACTTAGGAACGATTCCATATATGACACCTAGTGGTACTTTTTGTATCAATGGTGCCGAACGTGTTGTAGTATCGCAATTACACCGTTCGCCTGGGGTATTCTTTGGTCAATCATTCCATGCCAATGGTACTAAACTGTATTCTGCACGTGTAATTCCTTTTAAAGGATCATGGATAGAATTTGCGACCGATATTAATAGTGTAATGTACGCGTATATCGATCGTAAAAAGAAATTACCTGTTACGACTCTTTTCCGAGCTATCGGATTCGAACGTGATAAGGATATTTTAGAAATTTTCGATTTAGCTGAAGAGATAAAAGTTTCCAAGTCTGGATTGAAGAAAGTATTAGGTCGCAAATTGGCGGCTCGTGTTTTAAATACTTGGCATGAAGATTTCGTAGACGAGGATACAGGAGAAGTTGTATCTATCGAGCGTAACGAAATCGTATTAGATCGTGACACTGTCTTAGATAAGGATCACGTAGAAGATATTCTTGAGTGTGGTGTAAAGACAATCTTATTGCATAAGGAAGATCACGATAAAGGAGATTATGCTATTATTCATAACACGCTACAGAAAGATCCTACTAACTCAGAGAAAGAAGCAGTAGAGCATATCTATCGTCAATTACGTAATGCTGAACCGCCAGATGAAGAGACAGCACGTGGTATTATTGACAAATTATTCTTTTCTGACCAACGTTATAACCTTGGTGAAGTAGGTCGTTATAGAATGAATAAAAAACTTGGTTTAGATATCGAAATGGATAAGCAAGTGCTTACCAAAGTTGATATTATTACCATTGTAAAATATTTAATCGAGTTAATTAACTCTAAAGCAGAGATCGATGATATCGATCACTTATCTAACCGTCGTGTGCGTACAGTAGGTGAGCAGTTATCACAACAATTTGGGGTTGGTTTAGCTCGTATGGCTCGTACAATTCGTGAACGTATGAACGTTCGTGATAACGAAGTCTTTACTCCGATTGACTTGATTAACGCGAAGACACTTTCTTCGGTAATCAACTCGTTCTTTGGAACAAACCAGTTATCTCAGTTTATGGATCAAACGAATCCATTGGCCGAGATTACTCACAAACGTCGTTTATCTGCATTAGGGCCGGGAGGTTTATCTCGTGAGCGTGCAGGATTCGAGGTGCGTGATGTTCACTATACACACTATGGTCGTCTTTGTCCGATTGAAACACCTGAAGGGCCAAACATTGGTTTGATTTCTTCACTTTCAGTTTATGCAAAGGTAAATTCAATGGGATTCATTGAAACACCATATCGTAAAGTAGAAAACGGTCGTGTGGTTCTAGAAGAATCTCCTATATATTTAAGTGCTGAAGAAGAAGAAGGAATGAAAATTGCACAGGCAAATATTCCTTTATCTGAAGATGGTACGATTACTGCCGAGCGTGTAATTGCACGTGAGGAAGGTGACTTCCCAGTAGAAGACTCTATGAACGTTAATTATACAGACGTTGCACCAAATCAGATTTCATCTATATCGGCATCTTTAATTCCTTTCTTGGAGCATGATGATGCCAACCGTGCATTAATGGGATCTAACATGATGCGTCAGGCAGTACCATTATTACGTGTAGATTCTCCTATTGTTGGAACTGGTTTAGAACGTCAAGTAGCTTCTGATTCTCGTGTTTTAGTAAACGCAGAAGGAGCAGGAGTTGTAGAGTATGTAGATGCTAATAAGATTACAATTAAGTACGATAGAACTGAAGAAGAGCGCTTAATAAGCTTTGACGGAGATTCTAAATCATATGACTTAATTAAGTTTAGAAAAACAAACCAAGGTACTTCTATTAACTTGAAACCTATTGTTAGCCCAGGTGATAGAGTAGAGAAAGGACAGGTGCTATGTCAAGGTTACGCTACAGAAGCAGGAGAGTTAGCTTTAGGACGTAACATGAAAGTAGCCTTCATGCCTTGGAAAGGATATAACTTTGAGGATGCGATTGTAATCTCTGAAAGAGTCGTACGTGAAGATATCTTTACTTCTATTCATATCGACGAATATTCATTAGAAGTTCGTGATACTAAGTTAGGAAACGAAGAATTAACGAATGACATTCCTAATGTTTCAGAAGAGGCCACTCGTGACCTTGATGAAAACGGTATGATTCGTATCGGTGCAGAAGTAAAACCTGGTGATATTTTGATTGGTAAGATTACTCCTAAAGGAGAATCAGATCCTACACCAGAAGAAAAGTTACTTCGTGCCATTTTTGGTGACAAGGCTGGTGATGTAAAAGATGCTTCTTTAAAGGCTTCTCCTTCATTACACGGAGTTGTTATCAATAAGAAACTATTTGCAAGAGCTGTAAAGGATAAGCGTAAGCGTACTCAGGATAAAGAGGATATCGCCAAGCTTGAATCTAAATATGCTACAAAGTTTGAGGATTTAAAAACTCGTTTGATTGATAAATTGTTTCAACTAGTTGGAGGAAAAACGTGTCAAGGAGTTTCGAATGACTTAGGAGAAGAAGTATTACCAAAAGGTAAGAAGTACACATTGAAGATGTTAAACAGTGTGGACGATTTCTCTCACTTAAGTAGTGGTGTTTGGACGACAGATAGTGAATTGAATAAGTTAGTAGCTGATTTAATTCATAATTATAAGATTAAAGAAAACGACTTACAGGGGAACTTACGTCGTGAGAAGTTTACAATCTCGGTGGGTGATGAGTTACCAGCAGGTATTTTGAAACTAGCTAAGATTTATGTAGCGAAGAAGCGTAAGTTGAAAGTTGGTGATAAGATGGCAGGGCGTCACGGTAACAAAGGTATTGTTGCGCGTATCGTTCGTCAAGAAGATATGCCATTCTTAGATGATGGAACACCAGTAGATATTGTATTGAATCCATTAGGGGTACCATCGCGTATGAATATTGGTCAAATTTATGAGACAGTACTTGGATGGGCTGGTCAAAAATTAGGTCAGAAATATGCTACACCAATCTTTAATGGAGCAAGCTTAGATCAAATCAATGAATTGACAGATCAAGCAGGAATCCCAAGATTTGGTCATACGTACTTATTCGATGGTGGTACAGGAGAGCGTTTCGATCAACCAGCAACAGTTGGTGTGATTTACATGCTGAAACTGGGTCACATGGTAGATGATAAGATGCACGCACGTTCTATTGGTCCTTACTCGTTGATTACACAACAACCATTGGGTGGTAAAGCTCAATTTGGAGGTCAACGTTTCGGAGAGATGGAGGTTTGGGCTCTTGAGGCCTATGGAGCATCTAGTACACTACGTGAAATTTTAACAGTGAAATCTGATGATGTAATTGGACGTGCTAAGACATACGAAAGTATTGTTAAAGGTGAACCAATGCCAGAGCCAGGAATCCCTGAGTCATTCAACGTATTGATGCACGAACTTAAAGGACTTGGTTTAGATATCCGTTTAGAGGATTAATCTGAAACTCGTTTTTAGTCTACTATCCGAGTGGTTGCACTCGGATAGTTAAAGTAACACAACATTAATATTCTTAAGTCCTATTTTTATTATGGCTAGAAATAATGATAAGAATCAAGTAAAGAAATTTAGTAAAATTTCTATAGGTTTAGCTTCTCCAGAGTCGATTTTAGCAGCGTCTAGAGGAGAGGTGCTTAAGCCAGAAACTATCAACTACCGTACACACAAGCCAGAAAGAGATGGTTTGTTTTGTGAGCGTATCTTTGGTCCTGTTAAGGATTACGAGTGTGCTTGTGGTAAATATAAACGTATCCGTTATAAAGGTATTGTTTGTGACCGTTGTGGGGTTGAAGTAACAGAAAAGAAAGTTCGTAGAGATCGTGTTGGGCACATTAACTTAGTAGTTCCTGTTGCACATATTTGGTATTTCCGTTCGTTACCTAATAAAATTGGTTATTTATTAGGGCTGCCTTCTAAGAAATTAGATATGATTATCTATTACGAGCGTTACGTGGTTATCCAACCAGGTATTGCTAAGAACGAAGATGGTGAGTCAGTTCAGAAAATGGACTTCTTAACGGAAGAAGAATACCTAAATATCTTAGATTCTTTACCACAAGAAAACTTATACTTAGACGATGATGATCCGAACAAATTCATCGCTAAAATGGGAGCTGAATGTTTAATAGAAATCTTAAGACGTATTGATTTAGATCAATTATCTTATGATTTAAGACATAAAGCGAATAACGAAACTTCTAAACAACGTAAAGCGGAGGCATTGAAACGTCTTCAAGTTGTAGAAGCTTTAAGAGATTCTAATAAGAATAGAGAAAATAGACCAGAATGGATGATCATGAAAGTGATTCCTGTAATTCCACCAGAATTGCGTCCATTAGTACCATTAGATGGAGGTCGTTTTGCTACTTCAGATTTAAATGACTTATATCGTCGTGTAATCATTCGTAACAACCGTTTGAAGCGTTTGGTTGAAATCAAAGCTCCAGAGGTAATTTTACGTAATGAAAAGCGTATGCTACAGGAATCTGTAGACTCACTTTTCGATAACACGCGTAAATCGTCTGCAGTTAAGACAGAAAGTAATCGTCCATTAAAATCGTTATCAGATTCGTTAAAAGGTAAGCAAGGACGTTTCCGTCAAAACTTATTAGGTAAGCGTGTAGATTATTCGGCACGTTCCGTAATTGTTGTAGGGCCTGAATTAAGGTTATACGAATGTGGTTTACCTAAAAATATGGCGGCAGAACTTTACAAACCATTTGTGATTCGTAAGTTAATCGAGCGCGGTATTGTAAAGACAGTTAAGTCTGCTAAGAAAATAATAGATAGAAAAGAGCCAGTAGTATGGGATATCCTAGAAAATGTATTGAAAGGACATCCAGTATTATTGAACCGTGCTCCTACGCTTCACCGTTTGGGTATCCAAGCGTTCCAGCCAAAATTAATTGAAGGTAAAGCGATTCAATTACACCCATTAGCATGTACGGCATTTAATGCCGATTTCGATGGGGATCAGATGGCGGTTCACTTACCATTAGGTCCAGAAGCAATATTAGAAGCACAGTTATTAATGTTAGCTTCTCATAATATTTTGAACCCTGCAAATGGATCACCAGTAACGGTACCATCTCAGGACATGGTATTAGGGCTATACTATATGACGAAAGAGCGTAAGTCTACTCCCGAATTACCAATTAAAGGAGAAGGGTTAACATTCTACTCTCCAGAAGAAGTAGAGATCGCTTATAATGAGAAGAAACTAGACATTAATGCAGGTATTAAAATCAGAACAAAAGATTTTAATGATGCAGGAGAGTTAGTTCCACAAATTATAGAAACTACTACAGGTCGTGTTTTATTTAACCAACATGTACCAGAAGCAGCTGGATATATCAACCAAGTATTAACGAAGAAAGCTCTTCGTGATATTATTGGAGATGTATTAAAGGTAACTTCTGTACCCGAGACTGCCGATTTCTTAGATTCGATTAGAACATTAGGATTTGGATTTGCATTCCGTGGTGGATTGTCATTCAGTTTAGGGGATATTATTATTCCAAAAGAGAAAGAGCAATTAATTGCAGATGCTAACGATCAGGTAAAAGGCATTGTAGGTAACTATAATATGGGTCTTATTACTAATAATGAACGTTATAATCAGGTAATTGATATTTGGACATCAGCGAACTCTAGGTTAACAGACTTGTCGATGAAGCATATTAGCGAAGATCAACAAGGGTTTAACTCGGTGTTTATGATGCTTGATTCTGGAGCTCGTGGATCGAAAGAGCAAATTCGCCAGTTAACTGGTATGCGTGGTCTGATGGCAAAACCGAAGAAATCAGCAGATGGAGGTGGAGCTATTATTGAAAACCCTATTATTTCGAACTTTAAAGAAGGTCTTTCGATTTTAGAGTACTTTATTTCTACTCACGGTGCACGTAAAGGACTTGCAGATACGGCATTAAAGACTGCCGATGCAGGATACTTAACACGTCGTTTAGTAGATGTTTCTCAAGATGTAATTATCAACGAAGTTGATTGTGGAACGCTAAGAGGGGTTGAAGTACAACCGTTAAAAAAGAACGAAGAAATTATAGAATCTCTTGGTGCTCGTATTCTTGGGCGTACATCGTTAAATGATGTTGTTGATCCAGCTACTCACGAAATATTAATCGAGTCAGGTCAACAGATAGGAGCTAAGGAGGTTGAGTTAGTAGAAGCTGCAAGAATAGAATCAGTAGAGGTACGTTCTGCATTGACTTGTGAGTCTAAGCGAGGAATTTGTCAAAAATGTTACGGACGTAACTTGGCAACGAATAAAACTGTACAAATAGGTGAAGCCGTTGGTGTTGTAGCGGCACAGTCTATTGGAGAACCAGGTACTCAGTTAACACTTCGTACGTTCCACGTTGGAGGGGTAGCAGGTAACATTTCTGAAGAAAATAGCTTAAAAGCTAAGTTTGCTGGTGTTGCAGAGATCGAAGAATTAAAGACAGTAAAAGGAGAGAATGCTGAAGGAAATGCTGTAGATATTGTAATCTCTCGTACCTCTGAAGTTAAAATCATTGATACTGAAACAAAAGCGGTATTAAGTACGAAATTGATTCCTTATGGTTCTGAATTATTCATTAAGAATGGTCAAAAATTAAAGATTGACGATTTAATTTGTCAATGGGATCCATTTAATGGGGTAATTGTTTCTGAGTTCGCAGGAGTTATCAAATACGAAAACTTAGAGCAAGGGATTAACTACCAAGTGGAAATTGATGAACAAACTGGTTTCCAAGAAAAAGTAATCTCTGAATCTCGTGATAAGAAGAAGATTCCTACATTAGTAGTAATGGGTAAAGGGGAAGAAGTATTACGTTCTTATAACTTACCAGTAGGAGCTCACTTAATGGTGAATGATGGCGATAAGATTAAAGAAGGTAAGACGTTAGTTAAGATTCCTCGTAAATCTTCGAAAGCAGGTGATATTACCGGAGGTCTTCCTCGTGTAACTGAGTTATTTGAAGCTCGTAACCCATCGAATCCAGCAGTGGTTTCTGAAATTGACGGAGTTGTTTCTTTCGGGAAAATCAAACGTGGTAACCGTGAGATTATAGTTGAATCTAGACTAGGAGATGTTAAAAAATACTTAGTTAAGCTTTCTAATCAGATCTTAGTACAAGAAAATGACTTTGTACGTGCAGGTATGCAATTGTCGGATGGAGCTGTTGCGCCAGTAGATATTTTGAGAATTCAAGGGCCTTCTGCAGTGCAACAATACTTGGTAAACGAAGTACAAGAAGTATATCGTTTACAAGGGGTTAAGATCAATGATAAGCACTTCGAAGTTGTCGTACGTCAGATGATGCGTAAAGTGCAAATTCAAGATCCAGGAGATACTATTTTCCTAGAAAACCAATTGGCTCATAAAGCGGATTTCATTGAAGTAAACGATGAAATTTTTGGTAAGAAAGTAGTAGAGGATTGTGGAGATAGTTCTAACCTTCATAATGGTCAGATCGTTACGGCTCGTGAGTTAAGAGATGAAAACTCTTTATTACGTCGTGAGGATAAGATCTTGGTAATTGCTCGAGATGCTCAACCAGCAACAGCGACTCCAATATTGCAAGGTATTACAAGAGCTTCGTTACAAACGAAATCATTTATCTCGGCTGCATCATTCCAGGAAACAACTAAAGTATTAAACGAAGCTGCAGTAAGCGGTAAAGTAGATTCTTTAGATGGATTGAAGGAAAATGTAATCGTAGGTAAGAAGATTCCTGCCGGTACAGGTATGCGTCGTTACAATGATATTATTGTTGGTTCTAAAGACGAATACACTAGCCTTACGGAAGGAAGTGAAAAAGTGAATTTGATGTAGAAATACACTAAATTAAGAGATAGGGAAAGAGGGATTTTGTAGGAAACTACATGTTCCTCTTTTTTGGTGTGCCGTGTATGGTAATTATCTAGGTGGTGAAGGTCCGCTGTGGGGGTTTGTAATCACCAACCACTAGCCTCAGGCAAGGGTGTCCATCGCGAGGTGGAATCTGAAGGAAGCCGTCGGCAAATCTCTGCTCCGAGGAACACGAACTTGATATAAGGCATATTATATGGGATAAGATTGCCAAACAAATCGAAGTCCAAAGATTACACGGA
>CALFUO010000194.1 GCA_937929895.1 uncultured Aquimarina sp. | reverse complement strand
ACGGACATATAGGATTAGGAGGATTGGATTTATTTGTAACCTCGATTGATGTAGCAGGAAATGTAGGAGCTATCGTTAATTTAGGAGAGCCAGCCAATACGCCACAAGACGACTTTGCTTTTATAGTAAACGAGGATACTAAAATTGGTTATTTTTCATCCAATAGAAATGGAGGAAAAGGAGATGATGATATCTATAAGTTTAGACAATTAGAAGAAGTAAAAGAAGACTGTGAGATAGTTTTAACAGGAGTAGTAACGGATAAAGATACTGGTGAGGTGTTACCAAACTCTCAAGTAACATTATTTGATTCTAATAATACGATAGTAAAAACAATGGTAGTTGGTCCAAGAGCAAATTTTGCTTTTGTGGTCGAGTGTGATAAGAATTATTTTTTAAGAG
Source organism: uncultured Aquimarina sp. (assembly GCA_937929895.1). Classification (GTDB taxonomy): domain Bacteria; phylum Bacteroidota; class Bacteroidia; order Flavobacteriales; family Flavobacteriaceae; genus Aquimarina. The sequence goes on along the minus strand of CALFUO010000194.1, from coordinate 2,591 downwards.
CCGACAAAGACGATTATAACTCAACAGAAGAGTTATTAACTACACCATCAGTTAGTGAAACAATGGATGTTCCATTGGCGTTAGAGCGCACAGTTAAAAAGGTTGAGATAGGGGAAGATTTAGGAAAAGTATTAAACTTAAACCCTATATACTTTGATTTCGATAAATCGAATATCCGATACGATGCATCAGTAGAATTGGCAAAGGTTATAGCAGTAATGCAAGAATATCCAACGATGAAAATAGATGTTAGATCGCATACCGATAGTAGAGGTAATGATAGTTATAACGAACAATTATCAGATAGACGAGCAAAATCTACCATTAAATACATAATTTCAAAAGGTATCGAATCAAGTAGATTATCAGGAAAAGGTTATGGAGAAACACAGTTGGTTAATGGATGTTCAAATGGGGTTCCTTGTTCAATAGCAAAACACCAATTAAACCGTAGATCAGAATTTATTATATTAGAATACTAAACGAGGGTTTTAGTTAAAATAAAATTAAAAACAAAAAAGCATCTCTATTTAGGGATGCTTTTTTTGTGTATGGAAAATAAACCACAAAATTTATGAATTTCAGTAGGCACATTCAGAAAATAAGATTGTTTAGATAATCTTTACATAAAAAAATCCAAGATTTGATAGATTCAGATCTTGGATTTTCTTTTTTTGGTTGTTATTAGCCTAGAGCATCTATTTTTAGAGCCAACAAGACATAGCAATCCCTTGTTTTTTTTATTACTTTAAATTTAGGCTGCTATTTGTACTCGGCTATTTTGTATTCTTCTGCCTATTTCTTGAGCATTAGCGGTGTGAATGCCAAAAAATATCCAGAGTTTTTCGGTAGCTTTTGTTTTAGCTTTGATTTTTTTGAGGTGATAATATTCTTTTTCTTTACCAAAACTACCCTCTAAACGAGTCGCTCTTTCTTTGGTTATTATAGCTTTTAATTTTTTCTCTTCTTGATAATTTTTGGGAAGCTTTCCTTTGCGTTTAAAATCTGTTTGAATGCTATGCTTAGTAACGAAGTTTCTGTTTTTATTGGTCGCATAAATAGCATCTGCTCCTAATATTCTAAGTTTTGTTTTAGTAAGCGATTGTGCTTTATAAACAGTGCTCGTTAAACGAGTGCCTTCGTTAAAAGCATTAAAACTCAGATGCTCTATAAAGTTGATACCATCAATTTGAAGTTTGTTTACTTTTGCTCCAAACTCAACAGGTTTAACTTCCTTGCCTCTTACAATAGGTCTTAGGTAATCTTTTTGAATACTCACGATCCTATTTTTAGGGCTAGTCCCCGTTTTAAACAATTCTAGTTGTTGCTGATGTATCTTTTTGATGGTAGCTACACGACGATGATATCTAGCAATAAATTTTAATTTGTGCTGTTTTGCAAGACTGTTTTCAAAAGCTATAAGCTTACCTAACAAATGTAACAATGCTCGTGTAAGTGGTTTGCGTTTTTTGCTGGTTTTACGACGCATTTTACTAAATCCGATGTAACGCTTTTTCCATTTTATATATTTGCATCGGATCATTTTAACGCCTATAAATTTACAGGTTCTTCTAAGTTGTTTATAAAGCCAATCTACGGCTTCCCATAAGAGTTTTTGTGGAGTTGGGTAACGTAGCTCACTCTCATAACAAGTAGCATCTACTGTAACTTGACTTTGAGAATGGATATAAGGCTTCCAATATGTAAAGAGTACTTTTTCTAAAGCGTCTATTTTTAATTTATCAGCTAATTCGCGACGAATTTGACTTACTATTTTAAAGTTCGTGAGTCGAGTAAACCCTAAATGAATATCACAGAAAAATTGATAATCAATATTACTATTCAATTGCTCTATTAGTTTTCTGTCGGAACAGCAAGCGTAGTGCTTTAAAAACATTAACCCTATGCGACCTTTGGGACTAAAAAGCATTTTTGAACCCTTAGATTTTGCTTTAACCCCAAAACTTTCAACCAAAGCATCCCAAGGAATAGATTGGTAAATCTTACCAAGATCACCCTCTAGAAAACGAGTATAAAAAGCCTCTGTATTTTCTGTAGTAGATAAAAATGAAAATTCATGCTGAAAGTCACTAATTCTTCGTAATTTCATAAATAACGTAATAGGAAAACCCCGTTTTTAGCTCTGAACAGTTGTTTTCGGGGTTTTTATTTACTATAATTTACGAAAAAACCCTCGTATTTACAAGGGTTTTGGATATTCTGAAGGTGCCTATCTAGTTCTCTATGCAATAAATTACTCTTTTTTATCTTTTGTTAAATTAATTGTCGATAAAATTAAATGTTGCTTAGTAGAAAGAATTTTCCTCTCCCAATACAAATCAAATTTTAAAATTCCATGAACATTCAAACTAGGGTTTAAATCACTATCTAAGTAATACTAACTAGAAACAACGATGAATACAGAGGTACTGCAAAATTCTCGGTGAAGATTGTTAATAAAACATAATGACGCAGTTTAATGCTATTCTTTTATCAATGCTCCATGTATATTACAGTAGTGCTGTATACGCCAAAACATAAGACACTCAGTTTGTGCAGTGCCAACTTGGGACACAGTTTGTGAACAATCC
>CALFUO010000193.1 GCA_937929895.1 uncultured Aquimarina sp. | reverse complement strand
CGTATACCCATTTTTGACAAACCTGAAGAAATACCGATAGATATCAACGGCCATACCTCTGGCTTATATATTATCGGCATTTCGAAAATTAATGGAAAAGACGAATCTATGAAAGTAATCTTGGATTAGCACTTCACTTTTAAACAAAGGTCTGATCTATAGATTGGGCCCTTTTATTTCAGCAACAATTTTTCAAAACCTTGAGTCATGAACTCTTGGGTATTCCCTTCCTTATCTAAATAGATAATAAAGGCATCCAATGTATTATCGGTCGCCAAAATCCTATTGGCAGTATCCAGCTCCATCGCCATAAAAGCGGTAGCATAGGCATCTGCCTCTGCACAAGTATTGGCCAAGACATTTACACCCAACGTACTGCCGTTTTTACCGAAACCAGTTAAAGGATCTATCGTATGTACATATTTTGTACCGGTGATTGAATCAATTCTAAAATGTCTATAATTTCCGGAAGATGCCATGGCCCTGTCCTCCAATCTAATGGTGACTTTGGCACGTTCCGCTTCCGGGTCTTGGACATATACACCCCATGGTCTTTTATCAAAGGCATTTTGACCTTTTGCAACCAACTCCCCCCCAACCTCTAAAAGATAATTCTCAATTCCCTTGTCGTTCATCATATTGGCCAAACGATCTATGGCATACCCTTTGGCTATGGCATTAAAATCGAATTGAATTTCTTTATGTGATTTTTGAATCATTCCATCCGCGCTTAAGCTTACCTTGTCAAAACCTACAAACCGCATTAAGCTATCAACGCGGGCGCTATCCAACGCTATTTCTTTTCCCGGACCAAAACCCCATGCGTTGACCAATGTGCCCACAGTGGGGTCAAAATAGCCTTTAGTTCGTTCATGAATCTCTTTTGAGCGTTCAAAAACTTCTTTGAACATATGGTCGACCACTACGGTCGTATCACCACTATTTATTCTTGAAATATCGGAATTTGGCAAATATGTAGACATGGATCTATTGATCACCTCAAAAACCGAATCGATTTCCATCTGATAATCCAACTCCCCCTCACTGATATAAATAAGACTATAGGAGGTGCCCAAAGCCGCACCCATATTTTGGTTTTTAACCAGTTGAGGGTCGGTCTTGCAAGAAACCAACAGCACTAGCATTGCCAGTAGCATGGTACCATTCAATTTTAAAAGCCTTATATGGTTTTTGTTCATTTGATGAATATATTCGAGTGATACTATTCTTGTTTAAATTTTTATGAGCCCGTCGTAGTCTACAATATACGCTTCGTTCAAATAAACGGGCAAATCGTAGTCTTTGGCATTTACCAAGCCTACTGGCGCATAAAAAGTATCCGCTTCGAACTTTAATGCATGATCGCGCATCTTGTTCAAATCAGTACGATAGAACTCAATATCTTTTGGATCGCCCGGATATCCAATACCTTTTACAATGATAAAATGCAATTTCTTATTCTTTAAACAAACAAATTGAGGGTTCTTCTTCAACTCGCTATTTACTGTCATGAATTCAAAGCCTTCGGCCTCTAGTTGTTTGCCTACGATATTCATCGCGAGGTTGTGCAGTTCTTGTTCTGTTAGGGGTTGCATTGGCACTTATTAAAAAAACCGATAGCAAGCTATCGGTTCAAATCTCATTTACGTACAAATTGGGAATAACCAATTGGCCTTAGGCCTAGCCTCCAAAGTCATCGAATCTGATATGCTCATCCGGGATACCGAAATCCTCACCCATTTTTTGAACAGCCTTGTTCATTAGTGGTGGGCCACAGAAATACAGTTCAATATCTTCAGGGGATTCATGATGGTTTAAATAATTATCGATAACACAATTGTGGATAAAGCCCACGAAACCATCTCCTTCTGCATCAATATTTTCTTTGACCTTCCAATTGTCTTCTTCCATAGGTTCGGAAAGTGCCAAGTAAAATTTGAAATTAGGAAAGTCTTTTTCCAACTGATAAAAGTGGTCTAAATAGAACAATTCGCGTTTCGAACGGCCACCGTACCAATAGGTCACTTTTCTGTTGGTCTTCAATGTTTTGAAAAGGTGATATAGGTGAGAACGCATAGGTGCCATTCCGGCTCCGCCCCCAACGTAAAGCATTTCTGATTCTGATTCATTGATGAAGAATTCCCCGTAAGGCCCAGATATGGTTACATCATCACCGGGTTTCAAACCAAAGATATAAGATGATGCTATGCCAGGATTCACATCCATCCACCCATTCTTGGCGCGGTCCCAAGGTGGGGTCGCGATACGTACATTCAACATGATTTCTCTTCCTTCAGCAGGGAAAGATGCCATTGAATAGGCACGTTCAACAATTTCAGGGTTTTTCATGACCAAAGGCCATAGATTGAACTTGTCCCATTCTGTCTTGAATTTGTCTGCGGTGTCATGCTCTTCAGGATGCGCAGTGATATCCATGTCCGCGAACTTTACTTCGCATTTTGGAATCTCGATTTGAATATAGCCACCAGCCTTATAGCCCATATCTTCCGGAATTTCAACTACGAATTCCTTGATAAAAGATGCTACGTTATAGTTACGCACTACAGTAGCTTCCCATTTCTTGATACCAAAAATCTCTTCTGGCACCTCGATTACCATATCAGACTTTACTTTTACCTGACACCCTAAACGCCATCCTGCAGCGGCTTCTTTACGCGTAAAGTGTGGTTCCTCAGTTGGAAGTAAATCTCCTCCTCCTTCTAATACCTGACACTTACACTGAATACAAGTACCACCACCACCACAAGCTGATGGTAAAAAGATTTTGTTATTACCTAAAGTACTTAACAATGAGTCTCCCGAACCAACTTCGATTTCTTGCTCACCGTTAATTTTTAATTTTACAGGTCCTGATGGTGCTAACTTTTGTTTTGTAAATAATAAGATACCTACTAATAAAAGCGTCAGCACTAGGAATGCAACCACTGTGGCTACAATTGTTCCTCCAATACTTGCTGCTAAAAACATACTATTACTTGTTGTTTGTATTGATTACCATTTCGTCAGCCTCTTTGATAAGCTCTTCAGCTTCAGCCTGAACTTCATTTTGTGCTGGCTTCTTGTTTCCTTCATCACCAGTTAACATACCTCCGAAACTCATAAATCCAATAGCCATAAGACCTGTTAAGATAAATGTAATTCCTAATCCTCTTAAAGGTGCAGGAACTGCAGAGTAACGAATCTTCTCACGAATAGCTGCAATAGCAAGGATTGCTAAGAACCATCCGATTCCTGAGCTTACTCCGTAATTTAATGCCATTCCGAAACTTGGAATTTCACGAGACTGCATAAATAATGACCCTCCTAAAATAGCACAGTTTACCGCGATCAATGGTAAAAATATTCCTAAAGAATTATATAATGATGGAGAGAATTTCTCTACTACAATCTCTACTAATTGTACCATCGTTGCAATTGTTGCAATGAATAAAATAAATGATAAGAAGCTTAAGTCATAAGCTGCATACTCCTCACCTAACCAAGTTAATGCTCCTGGTTGTAACACATACTGATCTAATAACCAGTTTACAGGTACAGTAATCGCCATTACGAAGATTACCGCAGCCCCTAATCCTACTGCTGTAGAAACTTTTTTCGATACTGCTAGGTAAGAACACATTCCTAAGAATGTTGCAAATACCATGTTATCTATGAATATCGACTTAAAAAATAACTCTAAATGTTCCATAATACTTGATATTGTCTTTCTAGCTTTCGATTAATGATTTATTTCTACTACGCTGAATCCAGATGATTACACCCACAGTAATTAAGGCCATAGGTGCTAATAACATAAATCCGTTATTCTCGTATCCTAAAGCGTATAATCCTGTTTTCTCGATTGGATCTCCTAATACTTTAAACCCTAATAAAGTTCCAGACCCTAATAATTCACGGAAGAAACCTACGATGATTAAGATTAAACCATATCCAGCAGCATTACCAATACCATCTAAGAAAGACTTCCAAGGACCATTACCTAAAGCAAATGCTTCGAAACGTCCCATAATGATACAGTTGGTAATAATTAATCCTACGAAAACTGATAATTGCTTACTTAATTCATAAGCGAAAGCCTTTAAGGTAAGATCTACCACAATTACCAATGCAGCTACTACTACTAACTGAACAATGATTCTAATTTTAGACGGAATAATGTTACGCATTAATGAGATCACTACGTTACCCATTGCTAATACGAACATTACCGCTAATGCCATTACGATCGATGCTTTTAATTGCGCCGTAATCGCTAAGGCTGAACAAATACCTAATACTTGGATAGTAATCGGGTTATTGTCGAATAAAGGGTCAGTCATTAAACCTTTGTTTTTCTTCGAAAACAATGGCTCTTTTTGTTTTGCTTCTTTTTCTGCTACTTCAGCCATAACTAGTTTACTTTAATAGATTCGAAATAAGGTACGTAAAGCTTAAGATCTGTTTTGATCATTGCAGTAACACCATCACCAGTGATTGTAGCTCCTGCAATAGCATCTACCTTATTATCATTCTTTCTTTCATTCTTAGGATCGTTATTACCCTTAGCTACTGTAATACCTTTGTATTCAGCTCCGCTATAGATACTCTCTCCTTTAAAGTCTTCATAGAAGAACGCCTCTTTGATGTTAGCCCCAAGACCAGGTGTTTCTCCTTTATGATCGAAGAAAGCTCCTTTTACCGTCTTTAAGTCTCCATCTAAAGCAACATATCCCCAGATAGCATCCCAAAGTCCTTTACCATATAATGGTACTATGTAAGATTTTTTACCACCTACGCTACCAATATATAAAGGTAACTTACGAACGTATCCAGCTTCTTTAGCCTTTTGACCTTCTTTTTTTACATCAATTCCGAAAGCTTTATCTGACTTAGTAGCCTTTGTACCTTCGATGATATATTGGTTATCTCCAATATACTTAGAGAATAATTCATCTGCTTGGGCTGCATCTACAGGACTAGTTGCATCAGCTGCATTTTTAGTCAATGTAGACTTGTTAATCCCCATAGCAAACAAAATGTTCTGCTTCTTCTCTTTCTTTTTATTCTCGTCTATTTTAGTCTTTAAAGAACCAAATGTTCCTGCTAAAACAGAACCAACTAGAACCACCATTGCAATGGCGAAACCAATTGTGTACGAATTTTTATCAGTATTTGCCATTGTTATGCCGCTTTAACTTTTAAACGTTTCATACGTTTCGCAACGTTAGCTTGTACCACATAGTGATCAATTGTTGGTGCGAAAACATTCATTAATAAAATTGCTAACATGATTCCTTCTGGGTAAGCAGGGTTAAATACACGGATCATTACTGCGAAGAATCCACATAAGAAACCATACCAGATTTTACCTTTGTTAGTCTGTGCTCCAGATACAGGATCTGTTGCCATAAACGTAATACCAAAAGCAAATCCACCGATTACTAAGTGTTGCCAGAAAGGTAAACTCATTAATGCATAGAACTTACTTCCTTCTGTAATCCATCCTTGAGTAATTACAAAGTTGAAAACTAATCCCATTACTAAAGCTCCGATTACACCACTTAAGATGATTCTCCAGCTAGCAATTTTCGAAAAAATTAAGATCGCCGCACCTACCAATACTAACAAGGTAGAAGTTTCACCAACAGAACCAGGAATAAATCCGAAGAATGCCTCGTCGATTCCATAAGCTAATTCTTTCTTTTGTGCTAACATACCTAACATAGTTTCACCAGAATAAGCATCTGCAGTACCTGCAACTTCTTTTGCTCCATGTACCCATACCTTATCACCACTCATCCACGTTGGGTAAGCGAAGAATAAAAAGGCACGAATCGTTAATGCCGGGTTTAAGATGTTCATTCCTGTACCACCGAAAACTTCTTTTCCGATTACTACACCAAATGCAACAGCAACTGCTAACATCCATAATGGTAAATCTACTGGTACAATTAATGGCACTAACATTCCTGTTACTAAGTACCCCTCTTCTACTTCGTGTCCTTTGATTACCGCGAAAACGAATTCAATTGCTAAACCAACCAAATAAGAAACAATAACTAATGGTAATACTTTAACAGCACCTACTAATAAGTTATCTACAGTAAAGAAATACTGTAAATGATCAAAGAATGATAAAAATTCAGGTTTACCATTTTCAGCAATAGTTACTTGATAACCTGCATTGAACATTCCCCAAATTAAACATGGCACCATCGCAAGGATTACCATATTCATTGTACGCTTTAAATCATCTGCTCCACGAACGTGAGCTCCCGAGTGCGTAGTCTCGTTTGGCAAGTACAAGAAAGTATGGATCGCGTTAAACGCAGGAGCCATCTTTTTCCCTTTGTACTGCTCTTTTATATTATGTAATTTATCTTTTAAACTCATAGCACTACAATTATCCGATCTCTTTTAACATTAAATCTAAACCTTCGCGTACGATATCTTGGTGGTTTTGCTTAGAAACACACACAAACTCTGTCAATGCAAAATCTTCAGGAGCTACTTCGTAAGCACCTAATTTTTCCATCTCATCTAAATCTTGATAAGTGAAAGCTTTTAATAATTGCATTGGGTAGATATCTAATGGGAATACTTCTTCGTAGTTACCTGTAACTACAAATGCACGGTGCTCACCGTTTGTATTCGTATTTAGATCGTACTTTTTCTTAGGGAATAACCAAGAGAACGTTAATGCTCTTGAATAAGAAATCTTATTGAAAACTGGCTTATTCCATCCGAAGAATTCGTAATCATCACCTTCGGGGATAATTGAGAATGTATCTACTGAAGAAGCTAAGTGCCCGTCAGGAGCAATTGTCTTACCAGTTAATACATTACCATTAATCATACGAACGTTATCACCGTTTACACCAGCGTCGTAAGCAAAAGTTGAAACCTCTGCGCCAATTTTAGCTTCGTAATATTTCGGAGTTTTCACTGAAGAACCTACCACAGCAATCTTACGAGTTGCATTGTATTTTCCTGTTAATAATAACTCCCCAATAATTACTAAGTCTTGTGCTGAAACCGTCCAAACTACTTCACCTTTATTAATAGGATCTACTTTAGCAATTTGGGTACTTACATTACCTACTGGGTGTGGCCCGCTTACCGTGTGGATTTCTGCATTAGAAACTTTAGCTAATGGCGATCCTTGACTTTGTACAGAAACGTGAACTTTACCCGGAGTTAATTTAGAAAGTGCTGTAACAGCTGCTTCTAGCTCCTGCTCTTTTCCTGTTAAAACGTAGTCCAAGTCCGCTGCTAAAGGCGCACTGTTGTATCCAGAAATAAAAATAGCTTTAGGTGCTACATCTGGATTAGCGATTACGTCGTAAGGACGTTGCTTTACAAATGGCCAACAACCTGAAGCTAATAAGTGTGTTTTAATTTCGTCACCTGATAACGCGTTTACGTCTTTAGATCCGAAATCATGAAACTGTTGATCACTATCTGCTAAGACTTTAAAAGAAAGTATCTTTCTTTTAGCACCCCTTACGATTTCAACAACTTCACCACTTACTGGAGAATTGAACAAAATTTGATCGTTTGATTTGGAATAGAAAAGTGGAGAACCCGCTTTTACTTCCGTCCCAACCTTCGCAATAACTTTCGGAGTCACTCCGTGAAAGTCATCGGGACATATGGCATAGGTATTACTCTTAACTGCACTAGCTGTAGATTTCTCTGCAGCCCCAACTAAGTTAATATCCAAGCCCTTCTTGATACGAATGTCTTTTGACATATTTAGTAGTTGAATTTATCTTAAAAAACCGAACAAATTTACGTATTTCTTACCCCTTGATAAAAGAACTAAGTGGAGTATCTTTATTATTTAAATAAATTCTAAATAAACACCGATAAACAATATTCCTGTATTATTTTAGTAATTAGGAACGTATTTTGTTTTTGCCTTTATAATCGATGCTACAATGAATTTAAAATTAGTCATATTAGTTATTTTCACTAATCTAGTAACAGTATCAATTGCCCAAAAGGCTTTTGAGCTTCCCCCCCCCGAATACATCAAAACTGTGCAGTTTGAACAAGCAGGCGTTAATTTAGCAGGTATACCCTTAGTACAATACGGATCATCTTTTGAAATTAATTTCGATGATATTATGGGAGACGAAGCTTTCTATCATTATAAAATATCTTATTACGATTATGATTGGTCAACATCCATTCTCCCTAAAAACGAATATTTAGATGGATTAGACAATTTCAGAATACAAAACTCCGAAAACTCACTAACGACTTTACAGATTTACACTCATTATAGGTTACAAATTCCAAACAAAAATGTGCGACGATTATTAAAAACAGGAAATTATTTACTGGAGATCTATAATGATGACGATGAATTGGTTTTTACTAAAAAATTTATTGTGTATAGAAGACAAGCTGTTGTTAAATCGTGGGTAAAGCGCTCTAGAAAACTAAACTTTATTAGAGAAAAACAAGTTGTGCAATTTGAAATTGAAACAGATAAACCTATTATCGAACCACAACGCAATCTAAAAGTGATGGTGATGCAAAATCACAATCTCAAAACTGCTATTTATGGATTGCAACCACAGTTCAATTTTGGAAATAAATTTACCTATAAATATGATCAAGAGTCTAGTTTCTGGGGCGGTAATGAATATTGGGGCTTCGATAACAAGGAAATTAGAAATGCTACCAACAATATTAGCCACATCGAACTAAAAAACATTTACCACAATTATCTTTTTACTCAGTTGTCTCGTAAAAATAGAGTATACACATTTAACCCAGATATTAATGGTAATTATGTTGTAAGGAATTTGAGTGCACAAAACAATGACATTGAAGCTGATTATGCTTGGATTCATTTTGCTTTGAGGATTCCTAAATTAAAGAACAAGGAGATCCATATTTATGGAGGCTTCAATGATTTTGAAATAGACGATAGTACTATACTCTCCTATAATCCTTTAACTCGAACTTACGAAGGGCAACGATTGTTTAAACAAGGGTTTTATAATTTTAAATACGTGACGGTAGACAAAAAAGGGAACATTGATACAGGTGCCATCTCTGGAAACTTTGATAAAACAGAAAACGAATACACTGTTCTGGTCTATTATCGTGCTCCAGGACAAAGAAATGACTCAGTAATTGGATTAGGTAATACCACATCTGTTAATATTAGCAACTAATCATTTTTTTTAATTTAAAAATAGTATATTTAGATACTACAAAAAACCTAGCAAAAAGATCATGGTTCAACAAGTGACGAGCGGTATTAAAATTTCAGTGGAAACCCACTTCGAAGGTACGTTCTACAAGAACTATAAAATTCATTTTGCCTTTGGTTATCGAGTAACTATCGAAAACCAAAGTAAAGATTCTGTACAATTGACTTCTCGATTCTGGAAAATTAAAGATGCTTTAAATAGCACTGAAATTGCTGAAGGTGAAGGAGTTGTAGGAAAAAAACCTGTACTGCGCCCTGGAGAATCTCACACATATAGCAGTGGGTGTTTATTATCTTCTCCTTTTGGGTCGATGAGTGGACATTATAATATGATAAACTTTACCTCGACTAAGAAATTTAAAGTAGCTATACCATCTTTTAAACTAAGCGCTCCTTTCGCTATCAACTAGTTCTTCTGGTTTATTATCATCTATTGTTTTTATTTCTGATACCTCCTCTAATGTAGTAGTATCGAAACGATAAATTTTTCCATTTTGCTGTATATGACAGAATTCACAATTCGAATCATAAATAAACCTGTATTGTTTATTTATATTGAAAGATGTATCATTCACTTTAAAAGTACCCATAAAATCTAGCTTTACATCTTCGTCATAACGAGAAATTGTATAAAGATTATCTTTTTGTTCTATTTTAAAATAAGCACTAGAACCTATTCCTGATAACAATTGCGCACCCCCTACAGTGTCTTTTAATTTCACAGGTACTTCTATGACATTTTCAGGAACTTTAGGATCAAAATAATTAGTTAAATTTTCTTTTAACACATTACCTGTATAAAGTTTTACTTCTCCATTTAAGACATGGTATAGCTCTTCTACTGTACTAGTTATTTTAATATTCCCTAATGGGCTTGGTGTAAATAGGCTATTCTTTTTTAAAGAG
>CALFUO010000192.1 GCA_937929895.1 uncultured Aquimarina sp. | reverse complement strand
ATGAGAGGAACTAATACGTTTGCAGGATCGGGTGCATTTTTACAGAGTAGAGGAGGACGTTGCGATGAAAACTTTATAGAAATAGATATTACTGAAAGTATAGGTCGTAATGTAGACAATTTCAGACAACCTGTTTTGGGCTGGTATGAAGGAACTAGAGATGCTTTTTTATTAGGCATGAATTCTCATGTAAGAAGTAGAGAAAGAAATTTTCCGAATTGTGAACAAACGGCCTCAAATATAGCAGCCTTTTCTAATCAAGATTTTGATCCTTCAAGTGGTTTCCATACATATGGTGTCTATTGGGAAAATGCTGATAGAATACATTTTTTTGTTGACGGGAGGCATTCTAAGTCAGTGTTAACAACTCCAATAGATATGGATAGTCCTTCTGTAATTATTCTTGCTACAGAAGGTTATGATTTTAATTTGCCAACAGGGAATAATAATACAGATGGTATGAATTTAGGAGCAAAGGCTAGATCAACAAGATTTGATTATGTGAGAACATGGCGATTTAATGGTAGTGCTAGAAAAGGATTAAATGAGTTAGCAGCATCTAAAATAAAAATTTCACCAAACCCTGCTATAAACCAATTAAATATAAACGGACTTGAAGAAGAAACAGAAGTGCAAATATTTAATCTAGTAGGACAAGAGTTAATATCGCAAAAGACATCAGGCACTATTAATATAAGTTCATTAACACCAGGTGTATATATAATAAAAATTCTTGGAGAAGAACCCCAACAATTTATTAAAAAATAATAATAACGGTATTATACTAATGTAAAAACTTCATGCTTTAAAGAGCATGAAGTTTTTTGCTATTTACAATGATGATTAACAAAAGATTGAAGTATTTTATTGAAAACTCCCTCTTACTTCATTTAACTTCATCGTCATGGATATGGCATCGGTTTTTACCCAGGTATCATATTCTTCAATGACTTGTAATCTTTTGTCTTCTTCGATATAACCTTCGTCGACTAATTGCGTTAATCCGGCCACTTTAGACCAAATACCTACTTTGGATTCAAAATCACTGCGATCTTTTGTGTACAACTCATCAGAGTTTATGGTTTCAATATTGGTTAATCCGACTTCCTGCATCAAAGCTGGTAGATCGTTCGCAATACCATTGTTCATTCCTGCATCTGCTCTCCATTTTAAGAAAGTATTGTAGAAACTTTGCATGCTTTCTGGTGGAGCGGGCGTCCATTCTAAATTAGTATGGTCGTAATCTAAGATGGATATGATACCGTTGGGCTTTAACAAAGATTTCATTTTAAGTAAAGCGTCCTTTGGGTTGCTTAACCATTGTAAGACTCTTGCAGCAGTAATCAAATCGAACTTTTCATCCGTTTCAAAGTCAAATAAATCGGAATGAATCAACTGTAAGTTTTTAAATTCCTTATAAGATTTTTGTCCACTTTCGATAATTTTTTGAGTGTTATCGATAGCGGTCACTTTTCCAGAAGGACCAACGATGGAAGCCATATCCTTAGAAATAGCTCCTGTGCCACAACCAATATCTAAAACGGACATACCTTCTTTGATGATAGGCTTTAACGTACGGTAATCTATTTGTAAACTTCTATTATCGTAAACTTTGGTTGCAGCTTTGCTCTCTCTTTCAATATGTTTATTATGCCCCATTTGATGTCGTGATTTTTTATGAAACTTTTAGACTGGTTTGCTTTAAAAACACAAACCCTTCTAAATCTTCAAAAAAATCAAAAAACAATTGCTCTAGTTCATTGTAGTTTTTACGAAGTTCAACGATGGCATAATTCATTTTTGAAATATTCCGCGTACGGATATTCATTTGATACAAAATATCACTGATACCTGCTTCAGTTGCATATTTCAGTAACCAGTTTTGACGACGCATTTTAGGGTAGAAAGCTTTTACTTTACCAGGGAGGTACTCGTGTTTGTAATCTAGAAGACTATAAAATTCTTCTGTAAAGTTTTGTAAAGGAGTACTGTGAAAATGAAGCCAATGTTTTGCTAAAAAATGATCAAATATAATATCGACAATTACACCTGAATAATGTCCATAGGCACTAAAAAACTTTTTAGCTTCTTTTACTTTACTATGCCTATCGGTAAAAGAATCGATACCACGATGCAAAAGAATTCCTTTTTGAATGCTATCAGAGTATTGTAAATATTGTTTTCCTTTTATAGAGTCAGCAATAAAATTACCAAAACGTATTTCCTCATCATCTCCCGACAAATAGATATGTGCTAAAAAATTCATTACCCTAATTTAAACGAAAATTATTACAGATAGCCTAAAAACACTGTTTTTACTTTTCTGCCTAATTAAATAGAATGAAGTTTTTGTAAAGAGAATACATAGATTTTAAGACGAAAATCACAGTGTTATTAGTAGTTAAGCAGAGGTTTTTAATATTAAAATTCGTGTATTTTATATAAAGGTTCATATCAATTTAATATTGATTTAGCTATATCTTTACGGGCAATTAAACAAAATAGCCAAGATTACGTAGAGTATTGAAATAGTTGATACAGGTCATGTTAGTGGATATTATCAGATTTAGACTATCGTTCAGTCTTTATGTATAAAGCGAACCTTGAGTGAAATCGAAGGCTAATATTATAAAAGAAACAAAACAAAATGACATTAATAAAATCAATCTCGGGAATCCGAGGGACTATAGGTGGAAGTGTAGGAGATAATCTAACTCCTGTAGATGCAGTAAAATTTGCTTCGGCTTACGGAACGTTTATCAAACAAACTACAGGAAAAGATACACCAAAGATTGTCGTGGGGCGTGATGCGCGTCTTTCTGGTAGTATGATTCAGCAATTGGTGATGAATAGCCTAGTTGGGTTAGGAATCCATGTAGTTGATTTGGGCTTATCGACAACTCCAACTGTGGAAATTGCAGTACCATTGGAAGAAGCTGATGGAGGAATCATTTTGACAGCAAGTCATAATCCAAAGCAATGGAATGCGTTAAAGTTATTGAACAGTAAAGGTGAGTTCTTAAATGGAGAAGAAGGAGCAAAGATTTTAGCGATTGCAGCATCAGATGCATATACTTTTGCTGAGGTAGATGATTTAGGAACTATCGAAGTAAATGATACTTATATTGATAAGCATATTCAAGCAGTATTAGATTTACCTTTAGTCGAGCCAGAGAAAGTAAAAGCAGCTGGTTTTAAGGTTGTAATAGATGCTGTAAATTCTACAGGAGGGATTTGTTTACCTCCGTTATTAGAAAAGCTTGGAGTAGAAGTAGTAGAGTTATACTGCGAACCTACAGGGCATTTTCCTCATAACCCAGAACCTTTGGAAGCTCATTTAGGAGATCTTGCGGCTAAAGTTGTCGGAGAAAAAGCAGATTTAGGAATTACTGTTGACCCTGATGTAGATCGTTTGGCTTTTATGAGTGAAAACGGAGAAATGTTTGGAGAAGAGTATACACTGGTAGCTTGTGCTGATTATGTATTAGGAAAAACTCCTGGTAATACAGTTTCTAACCTTTCTTCTAGCCGAGCATTGCGCGACATTACCGAAAAACATGGAGGTTCGTATACAGCAGCAAATGTAGGTGAAGTAAACGTAGTAGCTACGATGAAAGCGACGAATACGATAATCGGAGGAGAAGGAAATGGAGGAATTATCTATCCGGAATCTCACTATGGCCGTGATGCTTTGGTAGGAGTAGGGTTGTTCTTAACGCATCTGGCGGAGAAGAAAATGAAAGTGAGTGAGTTGAAAGCTTCCTATCCGCAGTATTTTATGAGTAAGAATAAAATTCAATTGACACCAGAATTGGATGTAGATAATATTCTAGCTCAAATGGCTGAGAAATATGCTAATGAGCAAGTGACTACAACTGATGGGGTAAAAGTTGATTTTACTGAAAATTGGTTCCACTTAAGAAAAAGTAATACAGAGCCTATTATTCGTGTGTATACCGAAGCAAAGTCTCAGCAAGAAGCTGATGATTTAGCAGAAAATACAATGAAGGAAATTGCGGCTATTGCGGGTTTGTAAAAGGCTGCTGTTTTTATAAATATTAAATTCCTGTTAGGTTTTTAGGACCTTGTAGGTATATTCTGAATTATAAACCTACAAGGTTTCAAAACCTTGCAGGTGCACTTAAAAAAAGTCCTATTTCGTTAAGAAATAGGACTTTTTTACTAAATTATTTAGAGGTGACTTGGTAATAGTTCTGTCGGGATTTAGAATTTCCGAGCTTATTGTCGAGGTCTTGAAAAATACCACAAGAAACTCCTTGTTTTGCTAAACTCCTTTCACTTGCTTTTTTGGCAAGTTTTTCAATGTAAGGTGTCAAATACTTCATAGGCTTCATCTTTTAATTAACACTCCACATAAAGTTACTAAAAGTATGCCAAAGCTATAAGTCAACCTCTTACTTTTGTAGTGATGAAAAAAATCGCTGTCCTTTTTTTTATTTTGTTTCATTTAATGTCTTGTGGAAAACAAGATTCTCAAATCTGTTTAGCAGTTACTTCTAGTTTGTTACCTGTTTTTCAGGAGGTAGTATCTGTTTTTAATGCTGAAAATGATTCTGATATTAAAATAGTAAGTGCTTCGTCGGGTAATTTATCTCATCAAATAATCAACGGAGCTCCTTTCGATATTTTCTTTGCGGCAGATTATGCTTACTCTCAATTTGTAAAAGAGAAATTACAATTGTCTAGTTCTATCGGGCAATTAGCAAAAGGGACTTTGGTTAGAGTAGCCAATACAGAATTACTATCCCAAAAACCATGGTTCGATGCAGAATATATCGCAATTGCTAACCCTAAATTAGCACCTTATGGAGCGGCAACTATGGGATTTTTAAGAAAAAGAAACGATTTTAATTCGATACAGAATAGATTAATAATGGGGCAAAATGTAAATCAAGTATTGCAATATTTGATTACGGAAAATGTCCCAGTAGCTTTTTTATCTAAATCAACGATTATAAATGCGAACTTAGATCGCTCAAAATTTCAAGTAAAAGAAATAGAGGTTTTAAGTCCTAATGAGATTATACATTCGTATGTTACCATAAAGTCAAGTACTACTTTAGAAGCTTTTTTAAGCTTTTTAGAAAGTGAGCAAGGCAATGTTATGTTGAGTAAATATGGATATGTACCTTTGTAGGCTATGGATTTTGGACCATTATTACTTTCTTTAAAATTAGCAATAGTAACTACGCTAGTACTTTTAATAGTGGGAGTGCCATTGGCTTATTTTTTTGCTTATTCCAAGTTCAAAGGTAAGTTCCTTTTAGAAGCTTTAGTGGGCTTACCCATTGTGTTACCACCAACAGTGTTGGGGTTTTACCTACTACTGGCATTTAGTCCAAAATCATTATTAGGTAGCTGGTTGCAGGACATATTAGGCGTTTCCTTAGTTTTCTCCTTTGTAGGATTGGTAGTGGCTTCCGTGATTTATAGTTTACCATTTATGGTGCAACCTGTTAAAAATGGATTTACAGGTATTCAAAAATCGTATATAGAATTGTCCCAGGTTTTAGGTAAGTCGGATTGGGAAACTTTTTGGAAAGTGATAATTCCTAATAGCAAAAATGCGTTACTGACTGGAGCCGTATTAACTTTTGCCCATACTTTAGGAGAGTTTGGGGTAGTCCTGATGATAGGGGGAAGTATACCCGATAAGACAAAAGTAGCTTCTATTGCAATATTTGAATATGTTGAGGTCTTAGATTTTAAATCGGCTCAACATTATGCCTTGATTTTGTTAGGGATTAGCTTTACTATTTTAGTAACAGTTCAAGCTTTGGGGTTAAAACAAAAAGAAGGAGATGATTGATATAGCTATTCAGAAAAGTTTTATTGCCAAATCTTCTAGTGGTCTTAATTTAAAGATAGATATAAAAATAGATAGTCCCCAAATAATAGGGATAAGAGGAGTATCAGGTGCTGGTAAAACCACATTGTTTCGAATGCTTTCAGGCTTAGTAATACCAAGTTCGGGGACTATTTCGGTTAATCGAAAGGTTTGGTTTAGTTCGGATAACAGAATTAACATAGCGCCCCAAAAAAGGACATGTGGGTATTTGTTTCAAGAAGCAACCTTGTTACCTAATTTTTCACTATTCGAAAATATTCGTTTTGCAAACACAGATCTTAGTCCGTTGGAGATAAACGAATATCTAAAAGATGTTGATTTACAGGGCCAAAAAGATGTGTACCCTTCATTACTTTCTGGAGGTCAACAAAAGAGAGGCGCTCTATTAGTGGCATTAGCACAATCTAATGATGTCGTCTTGTTAGATGAACCATTGGTGGCTTTGGACACAGAATCTCAAACAAAGGTAAAAAAGCTAATCAAACGCATACAAGAAGAGCGTAATTGCACTGTTTTGATAGCTAGTCACAATGAAAGTGTTTTCGAAGAATTATGTTCTCAAACTTTTACTTTGTAGTTCGTAATCTTGTCTTCAAATTGTAATAAAGAACTTCGAAAACGTACTATAATATAGAACAACAAACACTTTTATATATTTGTCATTGGAATTTATAGCATATGAAGAGAGTTTTAGTAGCAATATTTTTCTCAATACTGGGAATTGTTAGTGCATTGGCACAAGAAAAAGATACTACCGAGGTTACACGAATTACACGTCGAATCAACGATTTTGACCTTTATAAAGTAGCCGCAGAAAAAAAAGAGGAGATTAAAGAGGCAGGTGCTATTGCAGTAGAAGAAAAGGAGGAAGAAGAAGTGGTGCCAAAACAAGAGGAACCTAAAAGAGAAATTCTAGCATCTTTAGAATCTTCTTTAAACGATGGAACGTATTATAGTGTGCAGGTAGCAGCTTGTAGAGAACCTTTAAGCGAATCTTATTTAGAATACCAAGATTATAAAGAAGTTTACGGTATAGATGGTTGGTATCGTTATTTTTCTAAACGTTTTTTAACGCTTAGTGAGACCAAAGATTATCAGCGAGAAGTGCGAAATACTACAAAATTCAAAGATGCATTTCCTGTACGTATCAAAGGAGTAGAAAAAGTGAATTTATCTACAGGGCTGCCATTATGTTACAGGAAGATCTAGTTACTTATTTGGAGTCTTTCCTAACAGAAAATCGAAGAAATAATAACCATAGAGTTTTAGAAGATCGAACGTATCATTTTACGGTAGCAGTCGAAGATTTGTATCAGTTACATAATGCAGCGGCTGTAATGCGTAGTTGTGATGTTTTTGGTGTTCAGGATGTACATATTATTGAAGAGAAGAACCTACGAACCATAGATCGTGAAATTGCTATGGGAGCGCAAAAATGGGTAGATGTACACCGATATCATACAGCTAAAGATACAGTAGATCAATTACGAGAGAAGGGTTATCAGATAGTAGCGACAACACCACATGGTGAAAATTGTGTGAAACTATCCGATTTTGATATTGCTAAACCTTCAGCTTTCTTTTTTGGAGCAGAGGGGGAGGGATTAAGTGATTATGTACTTGAGCAGTCAGATGTGCAATTACATATCCCGATGTACGGATTTACAGAGAGTTTAAATATTTCTGTTTCTGCAGCAATTACGCTGCAACATATTGTCGAAAAGCTAAAGTCTAGTGATATTCCATGGAGACTTTCTTCAGAACAAAAACTCCAAAAACGCTACGATTGGGTTCGTAAAATACTAAAGAGCCACAAGGAGATAGAGCAACGATTTATCGAAGAACAAAACTAAAACATAAGTTTTAGTATCGATATCTTAGCATTTGTATATAGGAAAATAGTTATATTGTAGTATATAATATTTACTTGTAAATATTTAAAATTCAACATTTTATACAAATGAGGGTATATGATACAATGAAATTATTCGTTGTTTTTGTTTTAGGTAGCTGTTACTTGAATGCTCAAACAATTGATTATAAAGCTTTAGCGTTTCAAGGAGCCAATTTTCATGAATTAGTAGCGCAGGTTAGAGCAGAATTCAATGCCTTAGCAGAGAACGCACCACTTTCTAGAGCACAGATCAAAGCACAAAAGCATTTCGAACGTTGGGTTTATGGCGTATTAGATCACGTAGGTGCTGATGGGAAATTACCAAATAGTTTAGTAAAAGAAGCGACTCGAAGTGTGATAGCTAGTAGTATGCAGATAAAAAGATCTATAGCAGCTACGAATAATACAGCGACTTGGGCACAGGTAGGCCCTGTAGATAATCCTAATATCAATGGTTATTCCGCATATCCTGGTAAAGGAAGAATTAATGTAGTAGTAGAAGATCCGACCAATACCAACATTATGTATGCAGGCGCAGCTACGGGTGGAGTATGGAAGACCATAGATAATGGTAGTACATGGAGTCCTTTAACAGATAATTTTGCAGGTATGGGGATTACAGATATTTTGATAGATCCTAATAATACTAATATAATTTATGCCGCTACAGGAGACGGTAATGGCTCGCACGTATCTTCAATTGGTGTTTATAAGTCCACAAATGGGGGGAGTTCTTGGAAGGCAACAGGTTTAGTTTTTAACCTAACAGATAACGAATATATCAGAGATATTGCCTTTGCGCCAGGGAATTCTAATAGAATTTTTGCATTGACTAACAATGAAATTAAAATTTCCTCAAACGGAGGGACTACCTGGGGAGACGCCAATGTCGATCATATTCCTTTCAACCCCTTTACCGAATTTTTTCAAACCATTGTTTTTGATCCTAATGA
>CALFUO010000191.1 GCA_937929895.1 uncultured Aquimarina sp. | reverse complement strand
CAACAAAATTGCTTTGAATCTAATTAAAAATGAAAAATCAAGTAAAGTAGGGGTCAAAAGCAGAAGACTTAAGGCTGGATGGGATAATCACTATTTAATAAAAGTCTTAAATCTTATAAAAGTTTAATGCGTTTGCCCTGTTCAGAAGGTCTGACATTAAGTAATGGTTTGAAAATAATCATTACTTTATCAAGGCGTTGAAAAAAATATTAATGTCCGATTAAAATTTATAACTAGTATCCGAAACTTTCGGATACTAGTGAAAAACAAAAAAATTAAATGATTTGTTTTTAGGGATTTAAAAAGCTAAAAGGTCAAAATGCTGAGAAAAGATATTTTCCAAGGCGAATCAAAAATATCTAAGTTCAAAACTTGCAACAACTTAATTTATAAAGTCTATTTTCTCTTCTCTTTCAGTGAAACGGTCTTTATTCTAAAGTTTCGGATGATTGTGAAAATTTATTAAAAACTATAAAACACTTATAAGTAAAAGTCTTTAGTTTTTTTAAATTAGAAGCCTCATAAGGTTTTGATTATGAGGATTAAGAATAGTTAATTTTCAGTATATTATGAGTCTAATCTTGATTCGTATTTCTTGAAACGAAGTGATTTTGAATTTTTAGTGCACATTGATTAAAAAAGAGCAAAAACAAAGGGTGATAATTTTGTTAAAAATTTCATGATTATTTATTTTAAATTTACTGCTACGTAATACGATTTTGCAGATAAGAATTTCGTGTAAATATGTTGAATTGTTTTTTTTTAGTCTAAGGCAAAAAAACTCAAGCATAGCCTTATTAGTTACGATTGCTTTTTAAACGCAAGAATAGTGAAAAAGAAACGACATATATGCGAGTTTTGTGTTAGTAGATCGTATAACTTCTTTAAATCATCTATTCCTTATATGTATTTTATTAAACATTTTTTAATTCTCTGTTGTTTTATTTTAAATAATCTAGTGTGTTATGGGCAAATTAACCAGTATCATACAGATGGAACTCGACATGGTTTGTGGGAAAAAAAGTTCAAGGGAACAGATCAAATAAGATATACGGGACGATTTGATCACGGGGTTGAAGTAGGCGAATTTAAATTTTATAAAAAAGGATTTAGCACTCAACCTTCTGCAATAAAGACTTTTTCCAACAATGGACGTATAGCTGATTTGGTATATTACTCGCAAAAAGGGACTATTATAAGTAAGGGTAGATTGGTCGGTAGAAAACGAGAAGGGAAATGGTTGCATTATCATAGGAATAGTACTAAGATTATGACTGAAGAAAATTATAAAGAGGATTTGTTAAATGGTCTAATGACTACCTATTATGATAATGGTCATGTTGCAGAAACTACAGAGTATGAAAAAGGAAAAAAACATGGTAAACAACTAGTATATTCTGTGAAAGATGTACTGATTAAAGAATTTACATATAGCAATGGAGTGTTAGAAGGTTCTAATAAATTTTATTCAGGCCGAGGAGTACTAATTATAGAAGGAAACTATCATAATGACAAAAAAACAGGTGTTTGGAAGTATTATGAAGGAGATAAATTAGTTAGAGAAAAGCTATACAAGTAAAGCGATACAATGCAGGATTCGTAAAATATTTCTAGTTTTATTTTCATTTTAGAACCTACGAAAACCTTTGATAGTTTGTATTTTTATGCAAAATTTAATTTTAAAAAGTATAAATAATGAAAGTCACTGTTGTAGGTGCTGGTGCTGTAGGTGCTAGTTGTGCTGAGTATATCGCCATCAAGAATTTTGCTTCGGAAGTAGTAATCTTAGATATTAAAGAAGGTTACGCAGAGGGAAAAGCGATAGACTTAATGCAAACAGCATCTTTATTAAACTTCGATACCCAAATCGTAGGAAGTACAAATGATTATGCGAAAACTGCAGGTTCGGATGTTGCAGTAATTACTTCTGGTATTCCAAGAAAACCTGGTATGACTCGTGAGGAGTTAATCGGAATTAATGCAGGGATCGTTAAGCAGGTTTCAGAGAACTTAATCAAGCATTCTCCAAATATCATTATCATTGTGGTAAGTAACCCTATGGATACCATGACATATTTGGTGCATAAAACAACCGATCTTCCTAAAAATCGTATCATCGGTATGGGAGGGGCGCTAGATAGTGCACGTTTCAAATATCGTTTAGCAGAAGCGTTAGAAGCTCCTATTTCAGATATAGACGGAATGGTAATTGGTGGGCACTCTGATAAAGGAATGTTACCATTAACACGCCTTGCAACTCGTAATAGTGTAAAAGCATCTGAATTTTTAACAGAAGAACGTTTAGAGAAAGTAGCAGCAGATACTAAAGTTGGTGGGGCTACATTAACAGGTTTATTAGGGACTTCTGCTTGGTATGCTCCAGGTGCAGCTGTTTCTAGTATGGTTCAGGCAATTGCTTGTGATCAAAAGAAAATGTTCCCTTGTTCAGCTTTCTTAGAAGGAGAATATGGAATGAGTGATATATCTATTGGTGTTCCAGTACTTTTAGGAAAGAATGGTATCGAAAAGATAGTTGAAATCGAATTGAACGAAGCAGAGAAAGCAAAATTAGCAGAAAGTGCAGAAGGTGTTCGTAAAACGAACGGTTTATTAGAATTGTAAGAAGATTGTACTTATATATAAATCAAAAAGCGGCTTTTAGCCGCTTTTTTTGGATCAAGTAAAAAGTTATATGTTTATAAACTACGGTTATACCATTTCCTATATGAATTTACCTTAAAGAAAAAAATGATGAATTTAGGAATTATACAAGTTAGAAAAAATAACAAAGTACGTATTACGGTTCTTTTTTATATCGATGTAGAATTTCTAAAGGCGCATTTTAATTCGGTAAATTCATATAGGAAATGGTATTATTATAGAAAAGATATTTTCTGTAATTTTTAGCTTTAAATGGTCTTAATTGACTATAAATAATTTAACATTAATTGTTATTTCTAAAACTTACAGGTACTAGCGATCTAATATCAAAAGACAAGTAATATAATTCTCTAACAATAATTTCGCATATATGCCGTTTCTTATTCACTTTTTTTGTATTAAAAAGCAATTGAAGCTATGGCTATGCTCGATTTTTTTACTTTGGACTAGCAAAAAATAATTCAGCCTATTTATATGAAATTATTGTCAAAAAATTGTATGAGATTAAGTATGTAAGACTATCTATAATCGAATAAGATCTCTGGTTTAAAAAATCGTATTTTTGCTCAAAATTCGCTAGCATATGTATAAAAGTCTCATCAGGCCCATTTTCTTTCAATTCGACCCGGAAAAAATACATCACTTTACTTTTAACTTAGTAAAATTAATTCATAAGGTCCCTGGAGTTGCTGCAATCAATCGCTCTATATTTTCTGTAGAAGATTCAAAATTAGAAAGAGAAGTTTTTGGTTTAAAATTTAAAAACCCTGTGGGTCTTGCGGCAGGATTCGATAAGAATGCTGTTTTATACAACGAGCTAGCAAACTACGGTTTTGGTTTTATTGAAATCGGAACAGTTACTCCGAGAGCACAAGAAGGAAACCCCAAAAAAAGGCTATTCCGTTTGCAGGATGATAAAGGGATTATTAATCGTATGGGCTTCAACAACGAAGGGTTAGAAGCTGCTATCAAGCAATTAAAAAAAAATAAAGGTAAACTTATTATAGGAGGAAATATTGGAAAAAACACTGACACAAAACCAGAAGATTACACGGCTGATTATTTAACTTGTTTCAATGCACTACATCCTTATGTAGATTACTTTGTTTTAAATGTTAGTTGTCCAAATGTTTCTAGTCATGCAAAACTAAACGACAAAGATTATTTAATCGAATTAATTGCTGCCGTACAAAAAGCGAATAAAAATTTTGATATTCAGCGTCCTATCTTATTAAAAATTGCTCCTGATTTAAATGAAGGACAGTTAGATGAAATTACGGAACTTGTAAAAGAAACGAATTTAGACGGAGTCATTGCGAGCAACACCTCTACTGCTAGAGGAGGTTTAAAAGCTTCTGATGAGCGCTTAGCAGAAATTGGAAATGGTGGACTTAGCGGAAAACCGCTTACTGCTGCCTCTACTAGGGTTATCAAATATTTAGCGGATAAAAGCAATAATAGCTTTCCTATAATTGGGGTTGGAGGAATTCATTCTGCCGAAGATGCTTTAGAAAAACTAAATGCAGGGGCTACACTTGTTCAAGTTTATACTGGTTTTATTTACGAAGGACCTAAATTAGTTGCTAATATTAATAAGGCAATTTTAAAACAAGCTTAGATGTCTCCTTTTTTCTTAGAACTTCCTCCTCTATCAAGTACCGAGCCTATCAATTACAACGATAAAATTGTATTAATGGGTTCTTGTTTTGTAGAACATATTGGCAATATGCTTGGGTATCATAAATTTCAAACATTAAGCAATCCTTTTGGAATTATTTTTCATCCTTTACCAACCGTGCAGCTACTGGATCGTGTTCTAAGAAACGAGCCTTTTACGGAAGGGGATATCTTTAATCATAGTGATTTGTGGCAAAGCTTCGAAACACACTCTTCTTTTTCATCTAGTAACCCTGCCGAATTACTAGAAAAGCTAAACAAAAGTCTAGAGCATACACATCTATTTTTAAAGGAAAGCAACTATCTATTTATAACACTTGGAACTGCTTGGGGTTACCAACACACATCTTCCGAAAATATAGTTGCTAATTGCCACAGAGTTTCTCGTCAGGAATTTGATAAAAAATTAGCTTCATCAGAGGAAATAGAGGCTCGGCTGAAAGACATTGTTCAAAAACTACTTTTCTTTAATCCTTTCTTAAATATCGTCTTTACGGTTTCTCCTGTTAGACATACAAAAGATGGTATTGTTGAAAATAACAGAAGTAAAGCTAACCTAATTACCGCCATACATAATCTTACCCAAAAGTACGAGCGTACCGAATATTACCCAGCCTATGAGCTAGTTATTGATTGTTTAAGAGATTACCGCTTTTACACTGCTGATTTAGTGCATCCGAATGACCAAGCAGTAATGTATATCTGGAATCATTTTTCTAAAACCTACTTACACCAAGAAGAAACACAATCGATTATAAAGGCTACTAATGAAATTCAAAGAGGGTTAGCACACCGACCAATGCATCCAGAAAGTGAAGCTTACCAAAAGTTTAAAGCCTCACTTATCCAGAAGATTACTCTACTACAGCAACGCTATCCGTTTATGCAGTTTTAGGATCGCTTAACAATAAAATTTCATTACTGATAATTTCAATAGTATATCGCTTTTCACCCGTGTCGGTTTCATAAGTTCGAGTGCTTAGTTTTCCTTCTACTGCTACCTCTTTACCTTTATAGAGGTATTTTTCTACAAAATCAGCTTTCTTATCCCAATTCGTGATCGAAAACCAATCTGTCTTTTCTATGCGGTTTCCTTTTGCATCTCTATAACCTGAATTTACAGCTAAAGAAAAACGCACTAATTTTTTACCACTTTCTAAATTAATGATTTCAGGATCTTGACCTAAACGACCGATTAATTGAATTTTGTTTTTTAAATTACTCATGTTTTAGTTATTTACATTTGATACTGCAAACATCAAATAATCAAATCTTTATAATCGGTAGTTAGCTGCTTAATTACATTTACAGTCGTTTGTTGTCGATTCAAAAATATTCATGAGCGCATCTTTAGATTACATTTTCGATAATTTTAGAAAAAAAGAAGCTATGATCGCTTATGTAAAAGCTAATCCAAATCTATTTCCGACACTTTTAGCAGCTTCTTTAAATAATGATTACACGCATGCCTGGCGCTGCACTTTACTCTTAGGTCATATTATAACAAAAAACGATAAACGTGTTTTGCGTGTAGCTGATGATTATATCAATAATTTATTAGCCCTTAATCATGATGGACACCAACGACAAGTACTTATCATTTTAGATAAAATAACATTGGGCGAAGAGCAAGAAGGAAGACTTTTCGATAAATGCATGACACTGTGGGAGGATGTCAACAAAATTCCATCTACAAGAACTCGTGCTTTTTGGATGTTAGTTAAAATAGCAAAACCTTATCCAGAAATTCGTCAAGAGATCAAGCACTTCACTACCGAATATTACTTAAAAACATTAAGCCCTGGAATTCGCATTATTATAGAACGAGAAATTGTTAAGCTATAAATTCAAATTAGACAGTACAACTGTATCATACGATGTAGAAATACTGCTGTTAAACAAGTATTAGCAAAAATAATCATAGAATGAAACAAAACCCTTTCCCGATGAATTGAATTTTATCGGCTTAGATATAGGATGTGGAGATTTTAGAATTTTTAAATCAATAAAAATTTGATGTTGAACTTTTAATTGAATGTAGGAAGGTAATGGTAGAAAAGACTAATTATTTTGACGACCATATTATTTCGGAAATGGTATAAATACAAAATACGAACTGCTCTACAATTGTAAGTTGTGGTAATGCTAAAATCTATAGAAAATTGAGACAGACGGAAGGTTTACGAGCATCCACAAGAGCCCGATCCACAGCCTTTGTCTTTAGATTTCTGAGGTTTATAGAAAAACTTCTTTCCTAAAAAATAGATAGCATAACCGATTGAGCTAAATACGATGATATGTTGTAATACATCATTCATATAAGAACTTGATAAGCAATTAATGCAGAGAGATAAGCGAAGCCACTCATAAATACCGTTTGGATAATAGGCCATTTCCAGCCATTGGTTTCACGTTTTACAATGGCAATCGTACTCATACATTGCATGGCAAACGCATAGAATAGCAATAAGGAAATACCCGTTGCAAAACCAAATAATGGCTTACCTGTTTTTGTGTTTACCTCGGAAATCAATCTTTTTTTAATAGTATTTTCCGATTCTGTACCTACACTAAATATCGTAGCAAGTGTACCTACAAATACTTCTCGTGCAGCAAAAGAACTGATCAATGCTATTCCAATTTTCCAATCGTACCCTAACGGTTCGACAACAGGAGATATGATTTTCCCGGCATAGCCGATATAAGAATATTCTAGTTTATGCTTTTCTATTTTGTTTTCGAGAGACTTTCCCTGTAACTCGCTGTATTGACTGCTAACTATTTCTTCGGCATTATTAAACTGTTCTCCTGGCCCATAGCTTGCTAATCCCCAAAGTACAATAGAAATGGCTAAAATGATTTTACCTGCTTCTGTTACAAAGTCTTTTGTCTTTTCGTAAACATTGATAAATACATTTTTCCATAAAGGAACTTTATAGCTAGGCATTTCGACAACAAATAAGTTGCTTGATGGAATTTTTAAGTACTTACTTAGTAGCCAAGAGGCCCCTAAAGCAGCTAAGAACCCGATCATATATAATGCCATTAGGGTCAAACTTTGATACCCTAGAAACCAAGCTACTTTCTTTTCGGGAATGATTAAAGAAATAATCATTAAGTATACAGGAAGTCTAGCGGCACAAGTAGTGAAGGGTACTACTAAAATAGTGATCAAACGTTGTTTCCAATCTTCTATGTTTCTTGTTGCCATAACTGCGGGAATCGCACAGGCAGTACCAGAAATTAAAGGGACTATACTTTTTCCGCTCAATCCAAAACGTCGCATAATGCGATCCATTAGAAATACCACGCGACTCATATAACCACTTTCTTCGAGAATAGAAATAAACAAGAATAGAAAAGCGATTTGCGGAATGAAAATTACAATACCTCCAAGCCCAGGGATAATTCCTTCGGATATTAAATCGGAAAGGATTCCCGATGGAAGTATAGATTTTAAAGATTCACCCAACCAACTAAAACCTTCGTCAATTAGATCTTGTGGATAGCCTGACCAATCGTAAATGGCTTGAAAAATAAAAAGTAATAGAGCAAAAAAGATAACGTAACCCCAAACTTTATGAATTAAGATACGATCTAGTTTTGCACGGAACCCTTTGGCATTAGCTAAATCTATAGTCTGAGTAGCTTTTAGGGTATCGTTAATAAATTGGAAACGCTTGATAGTTTCCTTTTGTTGAAGCCTCTTTAATTCACTTTCTTTTTTGGTTTGAAACTCTGAAGTATCTGAAACCGTATTTCTATTTAGGTTTACAAAATTGACATCTTGAGTAATAACCAACCAAAGTTTGTAAAGTGATTGTGATGGAAATGCTTTTTGAAGTTTATCGAAATAAGATCTATCAATATCAAATACATCGACGCAAGAACCCACAGGGACTTTTTTATAGGCAGTGATAGCTTGTTTCAATTCCTTAATCCCTTGTTTTTTACGAGCACTCATCAATACAATTTTGGTATCGAGGCGTCTTTCTAGTTCAGGGATATCGATAGAAATTCCTTTACGATCCATTTGATCTACCATATTAATGGCTAGAATCGTCGGAATATCTAAGTCTTTTATTTGAGTGTATAATAGTAAGTTGCGTTTTAAGTTCTCTACATCACTAACGACAACAGCGACATCAGGGAAATCCTTATCATTTTTATTCATTAATACCTCGATCACCACACTTTCGTCTAGAGAGGAAGCATTAAGACTGTAGGTACCTGGTAAATCTAAAATATGCGCTTTAACGCCACGAGGTAGTTTGCAAATACCAGCTTTTCGTTCTACAGTAATTCCGGGGTAGTTACCCACTTGTTGGTTTAAGCCTGTTAACAGATTAAAGACAGAGGTCTTACCAGTATTTGGATTTCCAATTAAAGCAACATTAATATCTTTTGCCATGTAGAGAGTGCAACTAGTTATTCGGGTAACTCGATTTCGATTTCTTGTGCAACCTCTTTTCGGATGGCCAAGTGAGATCCATTTACATTTAAATACATAGGACCTTCGAAAGGGGCAGTATGTAACAAAGTAACTTCGTTACCAGGTAAGCACCCCATTTCTAAAAGTTTTAAGGGGATGTTATTCGTCGTTAACGAAATAATTGTCCCTGTTTGCCCTTGCTTTAAATCTGCTAATGGAATAATCAAGTTTATTTAGATTTATTTGAAATAGCAAATATAAGGAGTAGGATTGGAATTTTATGATTCGAAAGTTAGAAAATAAAGAGGTTTAGCTGATTTTTAAACCATTTTTCACTTTGCGTTCAGGTTGTAACAAAACGACATCATTGTCTTCTCCAACAGAACCTAATATGAGGCATTCACTCATAATATTTGCAATCTGTTTTGGAGGAAAGTTAACGACAGCAGTTACTTGTTTTCCAATTAATATTGAAGGATTGTAGTTTTTTGTAATCTGTGCTGAGGTCTTTTTAATCCCTAAATCTCCAAAATCAACTTGAAGTTTAAAGGCAGGCATTTTAGCTTCTTTAAATATTTCAGCCGCAATTATAGTTCCTACTCGAATATCGATTTTAGAGAAGTCGTTCCAAGAAATTAGTTCGTTGTGTTCTAGCATTGGATTCTTGTTTGTCTGTCATGTCGAGTAATTCAAATGATAATTTGAATTGTATCGAGACATTTTTCACTAAAAAGATAAAGTTTTCGATACATTTTGCTTCGTTTCATTGTATGAAATCACAATCAATGACGAAATATATTTAATATGTACTTTTTGCTAAAAAGTACCCAAAAAGGCTAGTGTGAATTTTATAAGTTGAAAATTGATAGGAATCATCAGCCACATATAAAATTAAAAGGCTATCGCCAATTTTCTATTCTAGCCATTGCGCTGCTTCCTTCAATTTTACAACATATAAAATGTACACTAAAACCAAATATTGCGAAAACGTCACTTTACTTTGTTGTGACTCATTTCCGGTGACTCTAACTGATAGGAATTCTTTAAACAAGATTCAAACATTATTCCGAAATCCACTTTTGTAAAAGAGAAATAACCTCTTTTTGTTGAGCTTTATCTATAGAAGCTATTCTAGCATTCATATGATGTTTTCCTTCTAGAATGTATGCCTTAGAATTTACCTTTTTAGAAGGAATCACCCCGCAAGCGGTCCAAGGATCTAGTGCTCCATAGATGTAAATGATATTATTTCCATTATTGTCTAGCCAGTTTTTTAGATTGTCCGTAATTGTCGGATCAAATGTTCTAGATGCATTTGATTTAGGTAGAATAGCGCTTGGGTTTTTGTTCGTAGGTAAATCCTTTAGGTGTTTTTTGAATTTCTTAATATTATACCCGTAATATCCCATTTCGGTAGCAGCTTGATAATAATGTGGGCCGAAGTAATCTACATAGGGATCGGAGAAGTACAATAAAGAGTTTTCTTCGATAAATAGTTTTGTCAGCGAAGGGATATCCAAATTTACTGCTAGCAAACTTTCGCAATCTCCATTGGATTGCCAAAAGCTAAAAGAGAATTCTAAAACGCCTAGTTCATAAGCCTTTTCGAAGTTTATTTTTGTGAATTTAAGGCCTTGTGCAACAACTAACTTCTTTAGTTTTGGGATAATATGATCCCTTTCTTTTAGTAATACTGTTTGAATTTTTTCAATCTGATTACGACATGATTTCGATCCGACTTTATGTAAGAAACGGTAGATACGACGATCCTCTTGACTAAAACAGAGTGGTGCAACATAAGCAACACAGGCTGATACATCTTCTGGGTAAAATTGGTTGTAATACAAACTAGTACTTCCGCCTTTGCTAACCCCTGTAGTAACCCAAGGCAAGGTATAAATAGGCTCGAAGATTTCGTGAATGTGATGCAGATCAGCAGTAACCTGTTTTAAATTCAAAAAATTAAAGTTTTCAGTTTCTGGTTTACTCTCACCAAAGAATCTATGTTCAACTCCGATTTGATTCGAGTTTAAAATTCCTGAAACTTCAGTGTTATAATGATCTCTGAGTGAGTATCCCTCTGTAGAAATTACCATGGGCGTCTCAAAACCTTTATGATGTAAATAGGCGGTTTGATAAAAATATCCCTTAGTATAATCCTCGTGATCTAAAGGTTGTTTGATTTTTAGTTTAAAATAATTCTTAGTCGAATCTTCAAATTTGAAACTTTCGTAGGTGATTGCTGTTTGTTGGTTTAGGAAGTCTTCTATGTTGGTGGTTTGTGAAAACGTGCTGCTATAATATAGAAAGTAGATTAAGCCTATGATGTATAGTTTCATATTACAATAAAGTCATCATTAAATGAATGTTGGTGCGAGAGCATGGTGATTAGTAATCGTACCGTCATTCCTGTGAAGACAGGAATCTCCTCACTAGAATATTTACCCTATAATTGAGGAGACTCTTCTACAATTTCTATCGAAATTCGAGGAGTGACGGGTAGTAGAATCAATTCACAATCTCGTCCCCTCGAAGCTTGCGGTATTTCTTTCGAGCTTCAACAAAATGAATACTATCTGCATGGTTAAAAATCACCTTTTCGAAGGCATCCTTAGCTTCCGTTTCTTTTTCTTGACTTAGATAGATATTGCCTAACATAAAGTACACATCGTCTATTAAGAAACTTGAAGGATGAAATTCGATCACCTTTTTTAAATTTTCAATTGCTTTCTTAGGTTGTTCGCGTTCGACAAACATTTTTGCTTGTTCCAGTAAAGTCTCGTCTTCGATACTTGTATTTCTATGGTCTTTCAAAATTTCATTATAGACATCAAAAGCTTCTTGTGGTTGCTCTTGAAATTTCAATAAATCAGCTTTTGCAAAAAGCTTTAATGCTGTATATGTGGTGTCTTCTTGGGTATTATCATCAATTAGAATCGCTAGCTGCATAGCGTCATTGGCAATCAGTTGACTCGTTGCTGTTTTCAATACATGTAATTGACTTTTTGCCCAATCGAAATCCCCTTTGTAGTAACTCGCTTTAGCTACTTTAAATCGAGCTTCTTGACCTATTGGATTATTTTCGGTTTTGTGTTGCGCTTTGGTATAGTAGATTAAAGCTTTATTAAAGCGATTTTCTAAAACAAAAAGATCTCCCATTAGAATTTCGATACGTGCTTTTGCCATACGATTGAAACGCTCTTTTAATAGAGGTTTTAAGAATTTTGCAGCTTTTGAAAAATCATTCTGATAAAAACCAACGAAACGAGCGTAGTCCAATAGCAATTCTAAGGTACTAGGGCTAGCTTGAAATTTCTCGATCAACTCTTCGTAATCTTCAGCGATTGAAGCATACGTTTTGGGCTCTCTTTTTTCAATTTCAATCAATAACAATTCACGATGTGCATTAATCTCATAGCCTTCCGAAGGAGCGTTTTCAATTACAAAATCTAAAATTTCAATAGCGGTTTCAGTATCGCCACCTTCCTTAGCAGTTTTAGCTAGATTAAAAAGCTGTGGTATTCCGTCTTCCGTTTTTATAAAAATAGCACGTTCTTGTGCAAAGGCTTTTCGATATTGTTTTTGTTGTACAAATAGCCAACTCAAGAATTCATTATACAGCACATTCGGTTCTTGCTGATTCTTCTTTAAAAGTGCTTTTCGAAAACTAATGTTCGCTTCATTTTCGGGATCCTCTTCGATAAATTCATCTAAACGTCGTTTTACAATTCGAATTAACGAAGGCTTATTCAACATCGCATCGAAATATGCCGAAAACATATGTTCGAACTCTCCTAATTGTCCATATAGTAATCCAATATCGTAAGAGAAATTCATCATAGGATTATGCTTCGTACTAATCTCATAAGCACGAATCGCCTCCTTTAACAAATTGTATTTTTTAAATTCTTGACCAATAAAACTTCCGTAATTCGGTTTTTTATCTAGTAATTCGAAGGTCTTTTCAAACTGCTGTTGCGCTAGATCTGGTTGTTTGGCCAGATGATGCGTAATACCCAGTTCTGTAGCGATATTGATATCTTCAGGGAGTAGGGTAGCGCCTTGCTTTAGTGTTCCGAAAGCATCTTCGAAACGATCTAATTGTCGGTAGCTACGTGCCATACCAAGAATAGCGGGAGCATAATTGGGGTTATGCTTGCGAATACTTTGAAAAGTATATAAAGCCTTTTCAAAATCTCCGTTGTTGTAATAGCGATTTGCTAAGCTAATAGATTGAGCAGACAAGCAGTAAGTCGCTAACAGAAAGTATAATAAAACAATAAAACGCATACCACTAAGATATGCGTTTTTACGATTACTGAGATAATAAATTTATTAGTCTAATTTTTCCTTTTTCATAAGAAAAGACCCTTCGCCTACTTGTAGTACCATTTCACTACCAGAGAATTTCAAAATCGTAAATTCTACAGTCTTCTTGTCGGTAACTAATTGTAACACTTTATTGGCTAACATCCATTCGCCACGAAACTCTTCTCCCATTATATTAGCTTCATATTGTTCACTTTCTTTTAATAGAAAATACAATTGTCCTTTTAGTTGACTTACGGCAATTTCTTTAGAAGCTTCGTCCATTCCGTCAGCATTATGTAAATCTTTAAAAACCCATTTACCAGCCATTTGTTCTTTATTTTGGGCAAATCCAAGGCTACAGCAAAAAATAGATACAATTAAAAATAGTCGTTTCATAGTTTTTAAGGTAGAAGGTAAAGGGATGAACATTAGTAAACACTCGAAACAAAGCCCTTGCTAACATTCGAACTTTAGTCTAGTTAATAATATCGAATCCGCAATAAGGTACTAAAACTTCTGGAATTTTGATGCCCTCTGGAGTTTGGTAGTTTTCTAAAATACCCGCCAATACACGAGGAAGCGCCAAAGAACTTCCATTTAAAGTATGGGCTAAAATATTTTTACCGTCGCTATTTTTATAACGTAATTTCAAACGATTCGCTTGGTAAGCCTCGAAGTTCGAAGCCGAACTGATCTCTAACCAACGGTCTTGGCCCGTAGAAAATAATTCGAAGTCAAAGGTCAAAGCCGAAGTAAATCCAAGATCACCCCCGCACAAACGTAATATACGATACGGTAGCTTCAATTCACGAAGGATATCCTTAATATGCTCGACCATACCATCCAAAGCAGCATAAGAGTTTTCAGGTTTTTCAACGCGAACAATTTCTACTTTATCGAATTGATGTAAACGGTTCAATCCACGAACATGTGCTCCGTAAGAACCTGCCTCGCGACGGAAACAAGGAGTGTATCCTGTTAGGGTAACAGGTAGTTCACTTTCCTGTAACAATTCTCCACGGAAAATATTCGTTACAGGCACCTCTGCCGTAGGGATTAAATATAAATCGTCTCCAGTTACATGGTACATCTGACCTTCCTTATCTGGTAATTGCCCCGTTCCGTAACCACTCGCTTCGTTTACCAAGTGCGGAACTTGCACCTCTTGGTATCCCGCAGCTGTATTTTTATCTAAGAAATAGTTGATTAAAGCTCTTTGTAAACGCGCCCCTTTTCCTTTATATACAGGGAAACCAGCACCAGCAATTTTAACCCCTAATTCGAAGTCAATAAGATCGTATTTCTTTGCTAATTCCCAGTGAGGTAGCGCTCCATCGTGAAGCTTTGGAATATCTCCTTCTACAAAAATCTCTTCGTTATCTTCGTCCGAGTTCCCAGCAGGTACCGTTTCGTTAGGGATATTAGGGATCGTATATAACAACGCATTCAATTCTTCAATAGTCGAATTCAATACTTCGCCTAGCTCTTTTGTTTCTTCTTTTAGCGTTCCTGTTTTCGCTTTTAATTCGTTCGCTTCAGCTCCTTTTCCGCTTTTAAATAACATTCCGATCTCCTTCGAAAGCTTGTTCGATTCCGCCAATTTAGCATCCAAAGTAGCTTGAGTGCTTTTACGAGTTTCATCTAAAGCGATGGCTTTCTCCAATATCGGAGCAGCTTCAATGTTTCTTTTTGTTAGTGCTTCTGTGTAAGCCGCTAAATTTTCACGAATTTGTGCTACTTGTAGCATAGGTTCTCGATTTATGGGCTGCTTTAAAGTCTATAATACCACAAAGCTTGCCTTGAAATTAAAATGTTGTTTCTAATAAATGCCTCATGGTTTGTCCTCGAGGTAGTTTACATATGCTTTGGGCGTATCCCAGTGAGTTCCTATCGTCACTACTGGGTCGGGCTTTCGGCTATATCTTTTTTTGAACGATCCCTTCGACTGTCGCTCAGGAAACGCGTAAAAAAGGATGTCGCCTCTATCCCTTACGCATGCGAAACAAAAATAGAGAAATGCTATAATCCTTAGAGAATAATCATTTGAAAAATTTTGAACAAGATTTATTTCAGTCACTAATAGTTTAGTTTTCTACTAGTGGTTTATATATCGAACATCAAAACGATCTGAAATGGAATTACTATCTTTGCATCTTTCAAAACAAACACATTTACTATGATTAACCTAGTACTTTTTGGACCTCCAGGTGCAGGAAAAGGGACACAAGCAGAGTTTTTAAAAGAGAAATACGAATTAGTACACATTTCTACAGGAGATGTATTTCGTTTCAATATCAAAAATGCAACAGAGCTTGGAGTACTAGCAAAGTCATTTATTGATAAAGGTCAATTGGTGCCAGACGAGGTAACAATTAACATGTTAAATGCAGAGGTTGAAAAAAATCCAGAAGCTAAAGGGTTTATTTTTGATGGTTTTCCTCGTACGTCAGCACAAGCAGATGCTTTAGGAGAATTATTAGCTTCTAAAAGTACAGATGTAAGTGCAATGGTTGCTTTAGAGGTAGAAGACGAAATCTTAGTAGAACGTTTATTAGAAAGAGGAAAAACTTCAGGTCGTGCAGATGATGCTGATGAGTCTGTAATTAGAAATAGAATCGCAGTATATTATAAAGAAACTGCAATCTTAAAAAATTACTACCAAGCGAAAGATAAATATTTCGGTATCGATGGGGTTGGTAGCATCCCAGAAATCACAGAGCGTATTAGCAAAGTGATTGATGCTTTATAAATAGAGATGAGCTTTAAGCCTTGGGCAATGAGCTGAAAAAAATAATGTTTAAAAGGCTAGAATTACGATTCTAGCCTTTTGTAGCTTTAGATTAGATATCTATAGTAAATTACATCAAAAATTGGCTGATAGCTCATAGCTGATAGCCCAAAGCCACAAAAAAATGACAGAAGGAAATTTTGTAGATTATGTAAAGATGCATTTGTTCTCTGGTAACGGAGGTAAGGGATCAGTGCATTTACATCGTGAAAAATATATCGACAAAGGTGGGCCAGATGGTGGTGATGGTGGTCGTGGTGGTCATGTTATTTTAAGAGCAAACTCTAATTTATGGACGCTATTTCATTTAAAAATGAAGCGTCACGTGAAGGCAGGTCATGGGGCACATGGAGGTTCTTCTAGAAGTACAGGGGCAGATGGAGCAGATATGTTTATCGATGTACCTTTAGGTACAGTTGTGCGAGATACGGAAACAGAAGAAATCTTATACGAGCTTACAGAAAACGGACAAGAGATTATTGTTGCAGAAGGAGGAAAAGGAGGCCGTGGAAACTGGCATTTTAAAAGTTCTACGAATCAAACCCCACGATATGCACAACCAGGTATTCTTGGATACCAGATTGATGTTACCTTAGAACTGAAAGTATTAGCAGACGTAGGTCTAGTAGGTTTTCCAAATGCAGGGAAATCAACATTACTTTCTGTATTAACAGCGGCAAAACCAAAAATAGCCGATTACGAGTTTACTACACTAAAACCGAATTTAGGAATCGTAAAATATCGTGATTTTAGAACTTTCGTAATGGCAGATATTCCAGGAATTATCGAAGGAGCGGCAGAAGGAAAGGGAATTGGACATCGCTTTCTAAGACATATTGAAAGGAATTCAACTTTGTTGTTTTTAGTTCCTGCTGATGCAGACGACATCGTAAAACAATATTACATTTTATTAGACGAATTACGTCGTTACAATCCTGAGATGCTAGATAAGCAACGCTTTATTGCAATTTCGAAATCAGATATGTTAGATGACGAATTAAAAACAGAGATTGCAGCTGAAATAGATGAGGGTATTGGACTTCCATTCTTATTCATTTCTTCTGTAGCACAACAAGGGCTTATGGAATTAAAAGATAAGCTTTGGGCGATGCTCAATTAGTTCGAGATTTAAAGTCTAAAATTCAAGGTTACGCTAGACTTTGAGTTGAGCAAAAAGACCTCTCAGATTTTTAAAACCTGAGAGGTCTTTTTGCATAAAAAATAGGAAATGGTATAATACCAGATTCCGCTTTAGAGTGGTTACCCCACAGCTTTTGGTGGCAAAGCGATAACTGAAGAGGAGGATAAGCGAAAGCCCGACCCTTGGGTAACGCCATGATTATTATCGTAAAGTTTTAATTCTGTCAAATAAAGTGTTGTTTGTGTACTCAGTACTTAGTACTTTGTACTAAAGAATTGATATAACATGAGTGACGCGATAAGAAATCTAGAACCAAAAGTATTATGGAATCATTTTTCGGATTTGAATGCAGTGCCAAGACCTTCTAAAAAAGAGGAGCGAGTAATCGCTTTTATGCTAGATTTTGGGGAAGAATTAGGGCTAGAAACTAAGCAAGATGAGATTGGGAATATTGTGATTGTAAAACCTGCAACTGAAGGGCTAGAAGGTCGTCAAACGATTGTTATGCAGTCTCATTTAGACATGGTACATCAAAAAAATAATGATACGGTTTTTGATTTTGATACTCAGGGAATCCAAATGCTGATTGATGGAGACTGGGTAACGGCAGAGGGAACCACTTTAGGTGCTGATAATGGATTAGGGGTTGCTACAATTATGGCGATTTTATCTTCTGATGAAATTAAACACCCTAAAATCGAAGCGCTTTTTACGGTGGATGAAGAGACAGGTATGACTGGGGCACTTCAGCTTTCTGAAGATTTGTTAACAGGGACTATTTTATTGAATCTAGATACTGAAGAAGACGATGTATTGTGTATAGGATGCGCTGGTGGGGTAGACGTAACAGCAGAGAGGACTTATGAAGAGGTAGATTCTGAGCTGGGATCGATAGGATATCGAATTACAGTGAAAGGTTTAGAAGGTGGACATTCTGGTATGGATATTTACAAAGGTTTAGGGAACGCCAATAAAATAATGAATCGACTGTTATTTGATGGGTATGAAAATTTTGGGCTAAGGGTATGTTCGGTAATCGGAGGCAGTCTTAGAAATGCGATTCCGCGAGAGAGTGTTGCTGTAGTTGCTATAGAAGAAATTTACAGAGAGACTTTTCTTTTTGAAATGGGCTTATTAGTAGATGTCATCAAAAAAGAGCAGCGTCATACCGATCCTAATCTAGAAGTTTTTTTAGAAGAAATATCAGTTCCGGAAAAAGTTATGGATCTTGGAGTGCAAATAGGTGTATTAAGGTCACTTTACACTGCTCATAATGGGGTATACCGTATGTCCCCAGAGATCCCTAAGCTTGTTGAAACTTCGAATAATATAGCCAAAGTAGTTATTAAAAGTGGGCAAATAAAAATAGATTGTCTTTCAAGAAGTAGTGTCGATTCTTATAAAGATGTATTGGTAAATGCTCTTAGAAGTGCTTTTGAATTATCAGGATGTGAGGTGAGTACAGGTGGAGATTACCCAGGTTGGGAACCAAAGGCTGATTCTAAAATATTAAATGTAGTTTCGGATGCTTATGCAGAGTTGCATGCAGAGAAGCCTTATGTAGAAGCTGTACATGCTGGATTAGAGTGTGGTATAATAGGGCAACACTATCCAAATCTAGATATGGTTTCTTTTGGTCCTACTATTACAGGAGCACACTCTCCAGATGAAAGAGTATCCATTTCTTCGGTGCAAAAATACTGGAAATTAGTATTGGCGGTTTTAGAAAATATTCCCAATTAAGTAATTGTCCGAGCAACTACAATGCTTGTGTTTTTTGTGAAATTACTAGTTAGTTAATATGCCTATTAAAGGTAAATTAGATAATAGACCTAAGTGATTTTCGTGCGGAATCTAGGCTATAGACTTATTAGGTTTATAAAGCTTGTCATGCATACAAATAAAGATTATTATTCCAAAAACGAATTACTTCTATCATTGTTTATCTTATAAGAACAAGAAGTATTACACCTTTAGAAAAATATTCTTTTTATAAAGGAAGTAGAGCAAATACCACTCTAATAGAATAATCCCTATAATAATAATGTCAGGGCTAAACCCCCCGAATACTCTAGCAATACCCCCAAATAAAAAAGTTGAAGTTGCTTTGAAATCAATCATTTTGTTAGCCAAATAAATGGTTATTGAATTTAAACCGATTACTCGGAAGAAAAACGTCCATTTTTGATATTTCCATACATCTATTACTAAATAAAACACTGCCATTAATATAAAACTAAGCCCACCTGTTAGTAAATTAAACGTCGAAGTCCATAACGATTTAATGATAGGATACCAAGGTTTTAAAACAACAGCAAGCATGACTAATAATGTACCTAAGGTGAACATGATTCCTGCTTTTTTATGAGCATGGTATTTTTCAGAGCGTAAAATATATCCAGCGATCACGCCCATAAGTGTGATTGCCGAAGCAGAAATGATACAAAGGATACCTTCGGGGTCACCATATTTTCCTAGTAATTTTCCGGGTAATAATAAACGATCTATATAACCATTCCAACCTTGCTGGTGGTTAAAGAAACCTGCTCCATGACCAGGGACTGGTATAAATAATTGTACGATACCATACGTGATTAAAATACCAACGATCCAAAGTACAACTCCCTTTAAGGATCGGAAGTTGATCGCAATAATAGCGGCAATCAAATATGCAATTCCGATTTGCCCTAAAACACTGGCGATTCTAAGTGAACCAAAATCAAGTTGTAACGCTCCGTTATAGATTGCTCCAAACAATAGGAGTGTTAAAGCTCTTTTTAAGGTTTTGTAGTATAGTTTTTTCTTAGAAACTCCTTTTTCTAATTTACTTAATAAGGCATAGGGGATTGCCACCCCAGAAATAAACATAAATAAAGGAAAAATCAAATCATAAAAATGAAAACCATTCCATTTATGATGCATATGCTTAGACATAACAGCTGCCCAAGCCCAATCCGTATGGCTTGCTAATGAATGAAAAAATAAATCGCCTCCAACGATCCAAAGCATATCGAACCCTCGCAGTGTATCTAATGAGAGCAACCGCTGTTTGGTAGTCTTTTCTTTTGTATTCATTTTTGAGTAATTTTTACTGGATACGATTTATTGATAAAGCATATCATTGTTCGATTTCTTTTATACAGTTTACTAATAAACGGTATTATAGTCCATAATACACATTAATAATGGGCGTATATTTCTTTAAAACACGTTTTACGATAGCTATTTCATCACCTTCGGTTTTGGTGTTTAATACTTTTTTAGAACTAATCCATTCGGTTTCCCAATCGGCTAAACTGCTGTAAAAATCATTAGCTCTTAATGCCTCACGTTTATATACTAGCGGCAAGCCTTCTTCGGAATAGTCGGTACCATTTTTAAGGTGATTTTCTAAAAAGGCAAACCATTTTTCCCAACGCGGTTTATAGTACCCTTTAATCAATCCACTCCATTCACGCCAAGAGTAATCAAAAATCATCATTACCTCATCTCCTCCCCAGTGGGTTACCAACATCGTAGCATTTTTCTCATACAAGT
This sequence comes from uncultured Aquimarina sp., assembly GCA_937929895.1. Taxonomy (GTDB): domain Bacteria; phylum Bacteroidota; class Bacteroidia; order Flavobacteriales; family Flavobacteriaceae; genus Aquimarina. The sequence goes on along the minus strand of CALFUO010000191.1, from coordinate 906 downwards.
CTTTTTCGGTTTCTGTTTGCCCCCAATTTCGAGCATCGGCAACCCATGTATCGAAAATCAATTCTGGGCGGGTTCTTAGCAAACCGTCCATATCATCTAGCAATTCGAGAAATGTGTTGCTGTGCTTTTTAAAGGCAACAAGATCACGATCTTTAAATGCTTTTGAAGATTGCTTTTGGACTTCCTGACTTAGGTTCGATAGGATTTGTCGTTGTACATCCACGATATCAAAACGATAAGGATCTGATTTTTTAAGTACCTCAGCATCTTTTAGTAAATGTTTTAAGGCGCTGACAAGCTGTAAAGAATCGTAAGGGATTTTAAAACCATTGTTTGGCCTCGTTTTTTTAACATCAACTGCTGGTCGTGCAGCAATCATAGAACTAAACTCTAAGTGATTGGTGCCTTTTTTATACGGGTTTTTCCATAAGAGATCGATGGCCTTATTTGCGTGTTCTGATGCTGCTCCATAGCGTCTTAACGCATATTTTTTTAGCCAACTTTCAACATCTACTTCTTTTTGGTGGAATGTTATTTCGAAAGCAAGATCGTAAAAGAGTGGGTTTTGCGCTATCCCTTCCATAAATAAACCATTTCCGACAGCGTTCGAGGCTTTTTCTTTTGCTTTCGCAAATTGATTTCTAGCTATATGTGATAGGTCGCCGTGTAAATTATTTCGGCCACCAAAATTGTGTAGATACCCTACAACAAAATCATAACCCCAATCTTTAAATTTATGCCACTTCCATCCCGCAAGATCTAATATTGGGTGTACGACAAATTTCCCTTTGTTAGAATTTTGTATTTTTAAGAGAAACGATGGACTTTAAATCTCAAGCAACCGAATTACTTTCGAAATATTTAGAAGAATGGGAATCAGACCCAACACGTATGCTAAGCGGATAC
>CALFUO010000190.1 GCA_937929895.1 uncultured Aquimarina sp. | reverse complement strand
AGATGCCTTAGCACATTACAAGCCTATCATCGAAAAAAGTTCGCAACAAAGTGTTTTCATTAAATCAATTGTCGATGATTTAGAATCGAATAATGAACCTATTCGAAAAGATATTTTAGAGGCAGGAAGAAAGATTTTACGATACATAGCACACGAAGACTTTCCCGAAAAGGATGCAATGATATCTTGGTTAAATAATTACCAAGCTAAACTTCAACCAAAATTCAGTGCGCATTTATACAACGAAAGTAATACTGCCGTTATCTATCACGATGCTGTGCTACCTACTTACGACAAGGATGCTCCTTTAGTAGATGGTCGTATTGTACTTAGAGATAACTTCGATAAGATCTTCGAAACACATCCTGATGTGCTAATTTTTGGAGAAGACTCTGGTAAGATCGGAGATGTAAATCAAGGGCTAGAAGGTCTACAGGATAAATATGGTGAAATCCGTGTGGCTGACACAGGTATTCGCGAACCTACAATTATCGGTCAGGGTGTAGGGATGGCAATGCGTGGCTTACGCCCTATTGCAGAAATTCAATACTTAGATTATATTTTGTATTGCCTAACTACCCTAAGTGACGATTTAGCTTGTCTACGTTATCGTACTTTCAACAAGCAAAAATCTCCTTTAATTATTCGTACTAGAGGTCATCGCTTAGAAGGTATTTGGCATTCTGGTTCCCCTATGGGTGCGTTAATTCACTTACTTAGAGGAATCTATATTCTTGTTCCTAGAAATATGACTCAAGCAGCTGGATTTTACAATACATTACTAGATGGTGATGACCCTGCAGTAGTTATAGAATCTTTAAATGGATATCGTTTAAAAGAAAAATTACCAACCAATTTAGGAGAATTCAAAACTCCTATCGGATATACTGAAACCCTAAAGCAAGGAACTGATATAACCTTAGTTTCTTACGGATCTACACTTCGTTTAGTCGAAGCTGCGGCTAAAGAACTATTTGTTATGGGAATCAATGCTGAGGTGATCGATGTACAATCATTAGTACCATTCGATTTGAATCACAGTATTGCAAAAAGTGTTGCAAAAACCAACCGTCTTCTGATTATAGATGAAGATATGCCAGGGGGTGCGACAGGTTATATTTTGCAGCAACTAATTGACGAACAAAAGATTTTCCAATATCTAGATAGTGCCCCACAAACATTGAGTGCACAACCACACAGACCTGCATTTGGTTCTGATGGAGATTACTTTAGTAAACCGTCTATGGACGATATTTTCGAAAAAGCGTATGAGATTATGCATGAAAGCAACCCTACACAATATCCAAAATTAAGATAAGTTAAATGATATTAAGTTACTGAGTTATTAAGCTAGTTTAATAACTTAGTAGCCCAATAACATAATACTAAATATAAAAATGTCCGAAAACGTAGCTATCCAAAAACAGTTACTAGAAAACCTAAAAGAATACTTCGGATATACTTCTTTTAGAAAAGGGCAAGAAGAAATTATTACCTCTGTTCTAGAGGGTAACGATAATTTAGTTATCATGCCTACAGGTGGGGGTAAGTCCATTTGTTATCAGTTACCAGCTACTGTTTTACCAGGATTGACCTTAGTAATCTCTCCTCTGATTGCTTTAATGAAGGATCAGGTAGACGGTCTAAAAGCGATTGGAATTGGAGCTGCCTTTGTAAATAGTAGTCAACAAGCCGAAGAGCATAATGTTATTTTCTCTAAAGTAATTTCTGGCGACATTAAACTTTTATACGTTGCACCAGAAAGTTTATCCGCATTAAAAGGCGTCGTAGATAACGTTGAAATTAGTTTGATTGCTATCGATGAGGCTCACTGTATTTCGGCTTGGGGGCATGACTTTCGACCCGCATATACAAAACTTGGTTTTTTAAAGACTCGTTTTCCTAAAACCCCTATCATAGCATTAACTGCGACAGCAGATAAAGCAACTAGAGAAGATATTTTAAAACAATTAAATCTTCCTAATCCTATAGAACACATTAGTTCTTTCGATAGAAAAAACCTTAGCCTTACGGTTAGAACTGGTACAGACCGTATTCGCAAAATCCTTGATTTTTTAGATAAGCATACTGATGAATCTGGCATTATTTATTGTACCAGTAGAAAAGGTACTGAAAGTTTAGCTTCTAAATTAACTACTGAAGGTTTTAAAACAAAAGCTTATCATGCCGGACTTGGTTACAACGAACGCGAACTTGTCCAAAATGCTTTTATCAATGATGATATTCAAATAGTGTGTGCTACGGTTGCTTTTGGAATGGGGATCGATAAATCGAATGTACGCTGGGTGATTCATTATAATTTACCTAAAAATATAGAAGGCTATTACCAAGAAATTGGTCGTGCGGGTCGTGATGGTTTACCATCTGACACTTTGCTATTCCATAGTTATGCAGATGTAATGCAACTACAGAAATTTGCACTAGACAGTGCTAATGAAGGTGTACAGATTGCAAAACTTGACCGCATGAAGCAGTATGCGGAGGCCTTGAGTTGTAGAAGAAAAGTACTGTTAAGTTACTTTGGAGAGATCTTAGAAGAAGATTGTGGTAATTGTGACATCTGTAAACGCCCACCAAGGTTTTTCGACGGAACAGTCCACACCCAAAAGGTATTATCTACAATTGCTAGAACTAAAGAAAAAACGAATATGGCAACCATAGTCGATATACTTCGTGGCTCTCAGAATGCTAACATACTAGAAAAAGAATATCACAATTTATCTACCTATGGCATTGGTAAAGAAGCCTCTTGGAAAGATTGGCAACAGTACCTAATCCAAATGACAAATCAAGGGCTTATTGAAATTGCCTTTCACCAAAATAGCAGATTGAAATTAACCTCTTTGGCTAAAAAAGTATTATTTGAAAAGCAAAAAGTACAACTAGCACATATTGTTACACAAGAAGAAAAAGTACTGCTAGACAAACCAAAACCGAAAAAAGCAAACTCTTTATTCGAACATTTACGCGAATTACGTTTAAAACTTTCTCGAGAAGCCGAAATACCAGCTTATCAAATATTTAGTGATGCAGCGTTAAAAGAAATGGAACGCGAACGACCGATGACCGATGACGACTTTATGCAAATCAGTGGTGTTGGTAAAAGAAAAATGGAAACCTATGGTTATGATTTCATTAAGGCCATCATTCAATTTCAAAAAAGCAAACGAGTTTCTTCTAAAAACAAAATACCTACCTATCGAATTTCTGCAGAACTTTTTGAAAGTGGCAAAAGTGTAGACGAAATTGCTGCTGTTAGAGAAATACAATCCTCTACGGTAATATCACACCTTTGCAAAGCTTACGAAAACAACCCCAGTCTTCCTTTAGATGAACTAATTAGCTTAGAAGATTTACAAGCGATTACGAAAGCTTTCACTGAAATAGAAGAGACTGAAGCATTAAAACCCTACTACGATCATTTCAAAGAAAAAATGAGTTACGAAACCATTCGTATAGGGATTACTTTGTTAAAAGTTTCGCATGATTTAGGCTAAGAATTGCTGTATAACCCAAATTCTATATTAGAACTTCGTTATGAGTCTTTGATATACACGACAAAGCAATGCTTTGGGCGAGATATAGCGCAGATAAGAGTGTTTTCGCAATTTCAGCATAGTGTGGCTATGGTTAAATTAAAAAATACAGTCTACAGTAGTATTTACAGTAGATCACAGACGGAATAGATTTTCTAATACAGAATTTGGGTTTTAGTAACAGTTTCAAAAAAATTCTTAATTATATTTACTTCAGAAACTTAAAACTAACGACCAATGCCAATCATCGAAGAACAAGCGCTTTTAGATTTAAAGAATAAAATAGAATCTCTACAAACTTCTAATAACGACCTAAAAATCGAGTTAGAGGAGCAAGATGAAGCTTTAGAAGGTGCCAACAAACAAAAAGGTATTGCTTCGGTATTGGCGGGTGTTTTTCTATTAGCTGCTTTAACATTTTTATTCTTATGGTTAAGTAAAGGAGCTTCGAACTCTAATGCAATAGTTTTGCAAGAGGGAGAACAAGTTTTAAATGAGTTTCAAAGAGATTCTATTCGCAATGATGCTATTTCTAATTATGTTAATGATGGCATTCCTGCGTCTGAAGACGATAGTGATCAAACACCTATCTCTGGCGAGTTGATCTATGCCGTTCAAATTGCGGCGTTAGAAAAGAATAATATTTCTTTGACTTCTGACAATTTAGCACAATTCCAAGAAGTAAAGAAAGGTGAATTTTACAAATATTCTCTTGGGGCATTTTCTACTTTAGAAGAAGCTCAAGATTTCAGAAAGGTATTAGTTAGAATGGGATTCGATGATGCCTTTGTTGCTTCGTATCAAAATGGAAAACGCGTTCGTATTGAAGAGGCTTATTAATAAATTTATTTTCTAAGTAAAAACAAGCGAATTTCATAAAATCATAACCTACTATGAAGTGTTATAATTTTCGCAATATTAAGAACCATCTCAATTTATTTTGAGGTGGTTTACTTTTACTCACATGATAATCAACAATTTTCTGATCCCTTTAACGAAAGTAATTGGTTTAAAATACGACCTTAGTAACACAGATTTTAAAACTAATTGTATTACTATGAAAACCATAAAGTTCCTTTTAGCTCTAGTTATATCTTTTTCTTTAGTCTACTGTTCAGATAGTGATAGCGGAGATACCTCTCCCCAAAATCCAGATACAGAAAGTGCTGATGCATCTGATAACAGCTCTAATCCAATAACTACGAATGAGAATGAAGGTGAAAATCCTACGATAAGTAACAATACGGAAATAGTAACTTTTACTAAAGCAAATAATACAGATCCTAAACTAGAGGCAAACCAAGATAGAATAACCGATAAGGTTTGGATTACTCGAGGAAATAAAGGAGAAATTTACAATATTGCTGTAGAAGAAAGTCTTACAAAGAATACTAGCCCCATTGGTACGGAATGGGCTATAGGAACTACCGAAAATCTTAGTACCCTAACTTTTAATTCCTTTAGAATTACATTAAATTCAGAAATAAAAGATGTTGTTGATAAAGATTTGGTACTACATCTTATAGAAGACGATTTATATTTCGATGTAAAATTTTCCCAATGGACCTCGGGAGGTGGTGGAAGTTTTTCTTACACAAGAACATTATTTAAAACTCCTTCTACAGAAGCCAAGCAACAAAAATAAGAGAATCACTACCTCAACAAATGCTCTAACGTAAGGAAATCTAATTTTCCATCAACATACAAACCTTGTTTGCCTTCAAAATCTTTTAAGGCATTGAAGGTTTCTTCTGCAAAAACACCATCTACAGTAATTGGCATACCTTTTTTGCTCAAAGCTCTTTGTAATTCGAATATTATAACTCCTTTATCTCCGATTTTTAGTTCTCTCTTCGATTGTTTAAAGATATTTTTCACGGCCTCTTTATCAGACTGTATTAGCCTTTGCTTTTCCTTCGCTGTTAGATCTTCTTTAGTGCTATTTATTTCTGATTCTAAGAACCTTATATAAGCTACCTTTTCTCTATAAGTGGCCACAGCAGCATTAGTCTCCTCATTATCTTTCTTCGGGTTTCTTACATCAATTTTATATTGACTCCATTGACTCGATACAAATCCATTCACCCCTTCTATTGCCCTATAATATTCTTGAACTAAAGTTCTATCTACATTCTTAGGAATTTCTGCTGCCTT
>CALFUO010000189.1 GCA_937929895.1 uncultured Aquimarina sp. | reverse complement strand
AAGGTACAGCACAATTAGCCCAGATTTCCGAAGTAGCAAATGAAATTGTTACGGAATTAAGAGCTTTAGGAATTACGGTGAAGTTTGATGATCGTGATACTATGCGCCCAGGAGCAAAATTTGCGGAATACGAATTAAAAGGAGTTCCACTACGTATAGCTATTGGGCCTAAAGATCTAGAAAAAGGTCAGGTTGAATTGGCACGCAGAGATAATCTAACAAAGACTTCTGTAGAAAGAGAAGGTATTGCAGATCGTATTAAGGCATTATTAGAAGAAATTCAAGTTAGCTTGTTCGATAAGGCTTTAGATTATAGAAATAAACATATCACAGAAGTGAATTCATTTGATGAGTTTAAAGAGGTGTTAGAAACTAAAGGAGGCTTTATTTCGGCGCATTGGGATGGTACTATCGAAACGGAAACTAAGATAAAAGAATTAACGAAGGCTACAATTCGTTGTATCCCTTTCGAGTTCGAAGAAGAAGAAGGTGTTTGTGTATACTCGGGACAGCCATCTAATAAGAGAGTATTGTTTGCAAAAGCTTATTAATTTAAGGAAATCAAAAAAAAGTGTTTTTTTTTGATTGCAGTATTTGTGGAATATGAATTAAGTAGTATATTTGCATCCGCATTTACGGCATGGCCCGTTCGTCTATCGGTTAGGACATCAGGTTTTCATCCTGGGAAGAGGGGTTCGATTCCCCTACGGGCTACAACTAAAATTAAGAAATAAATATTTCATAATTTTAAAAGAGAATATTGTTTAAGTCAGTCGATATTTTCTTAATACTAAAGTAATAACTGGCCCGTTCGTCTATCGGTTAGGACATCAGGTTTTCATCCTGGGAAGAGGGGTTCGATTCCCCTACGGGCTACGATTTTTTGAAGAAATTAAACGCATTTCCAAATGGCAAACCATAAGTCGGCTTTAAAAAGAATTAGAAGCAACGAAGCAAAAAGAGTAAGAAATAGATATCAACATAAGTCTACACGTACTGCAATCAAGAAGTTACGTGAAGCAGGTAAAGAAGAGGCAGAATCTTTGTTACCAAATGTTATCGCTATGGTAGATAAATTAGCTAAAAATAATATTATCCACAGAAACAAAGCGGCTAACACTAAATCGAAGCTTACTAAATACGTAGCTTCTTTATAATAGCTTGATATCTTCAAAAATATTTAAAGCCTCTATCTTTGATAGAGGCTTTTTTTTATGTTTTAACGAGAAATTAAGGGTCAAATCCCAAAAGTTGTGGATATAGATTATTATAGTGAAAATCTTGTTTGTGTCATAGAATACAGCTTGATCTATTATTAGTAGTATCATCCTTAAAAAAGATGTAATATTGTTATTCGTATAAAAATTACTTGCTATGTCAATCACTTCATTTTTTAAAGAAATAAGCATTCTATTGTTTTCAAGTATTGTGTTCACTAGTTATGCGCAAACAGAAGGAACTCCTATAAAGACTATTGTAAAAGAAGTTGTTGAAGCGATTGGAGGGCAAGAAAACTACGATAATACTCGTTTTATTCAGTGGGATTTTGGAAAGCGTAGTTTGTATTGGGATAAATGGACGGGTGATGTTCGAGTAGAAAGTCCACAACAAGACCTAATCATTTTGTTGAATATAAATACTTTGCAGGGAAAAGTCTATAAGGAAGGAAAATCAGTTAAAGACCCAGAAAAATTAAAAAAACTTTTGGTTAAAGGTAAAAACTGGTGGATTAACGATTCATATTGGTTAGTGATGCCTTGGAAACTACAAGATCCAGGGGTAATCTTGAATTATATAGGGAAAGAAAAAGAGGGAAACATTCACTATCATATACTACAACTTACCTTTGATGGAGTAGGGGTTACTCCACAAAATAAATATCATGTCTTTGTAGATCAAAAAGATCACCTGATTAAAAAATGGTCATTCTATAAAACAGTTGAAGATGAAAGCCCTCGATTTACAGGAGTTTGGGATAATTACCAAAAAGCAGGGGATATCTTATTGTCATATAATAGAAAGGGCTTTGGGCCCAAAAATGTTATTGTCAAACAAGAATATGATAAAGCTATTTTCAAAAAACAGAAATACTAATTCAAAAGTAATTGTATGTCCTCTAGAAGCTGCTGAACTTCTTCTAAACTAGTACCATCGTAATAACCTCGAATTCTTCTTTTTTGATCGATTAACACGAAGTTTTCTGTATGAATGAGATCGTATTTAGAATACGGTTGCACTTTAGCTACCATATACGATTTGCGAGCAAGATCATAGATATCCTTTTTGTCACCGGTTACCAAGTTCCATTTAGAATCTATTACCCCTTTCTTTTGGGCATATCGTTTTAGTTGGGCAACGGTGTCAATTTCTGGAGTTACTGTGTGGGATAGGAGTAATACGTCTTGTTGGTCTTTCAACTTGCTTTGTAAATACCCCATATGTTGCGTCATTTTAGGGCAAATGGTCTGACAGGTAGTAAAAAAGAAATCAGCTATATAGATTTTATCGGCGTAATTTTTTTCAGAAATGTTAGCTCCGTTTTGATTCACCAATTTCCAATCCGCGATACGATGATATTTACGAATCTCTTGAACGGTAGAATCTACCAGTTCAATATTCACCTGATTGGGTTCGTAAATAGGGAGTATTCGTTGAGGTTTTAACAACGAATAAATCCATGTTACTATAATCGCAGAAACAATTAGTAACCCAATAGCAAACTTTTTATAGGGGGCGAAGAATTTAATTATAGACATTAGTTCTTAGTCTTTAGTCATTAGTAAAACCCAAGTTAAATTACTATTCAAGTATCCTGGTAGAAAGCTAGTTGCTAAATTTTAATAGTTGATGAACTTTAATTTTAATAGAACAACTAAAGACTAATGACTATTTACTAGAAACTGTTTTAGCTCCATCAATAACTTTCTTTTTTAATCCTTCTTTGTATGTGATAATACGTTCTTGCACTTCGGTATTTTGCGAACCTATAATCTGTGCAGCTAGAATACCTGCGTTTAGAGCACCATCTAAAGCAACTGTAGCTACAGGTACACCACCGGGCATTTGAAGAATGGATAAAACAGAATCCCATCCGTCGATAGAATTGCGAGATTTTACAGGAACCCCAATTACAGGAAGTGGAGATAAAGAAGCTACCATTCCTGGTAAATGCGCAGCACCACCAGCACCTGCGATGATTACATTAAGGCCTCTTTTGTGAGCATTTTGGCTGTAATCGAATAATTTTTCTGGAGTACGATGTGCAGATACGATATCTACCTCTACATCTATATTGATTTCTTTTAAAAAATCTACAGCTTTTTGCATAATTGGTAAGTCGCTAGTACTTCCCATAATAACTCCTACTTTCATATTTTTTAGCTTTTAGCTTCGAGCCTAGGGCTACGAGCTTTTATTTTTATAAGTTAAATCTCTTTTAATAATAGTTCGGCTGATAGCTGATAGCCTGAAGCTTATTCCGAAATTACCTTGATCAACCCTTTTACTTCTCCAGCAATACGTCTAGCTTCATCAATGTTTTGGTTTACAATAGTAACATGCCCCATTTTACGGAAAGGACGTGTTTCTCGTTTTCCATAGATATGTGGTGTTACCCCAGGTAAAGCCATTATTTTTTCTATATTTTCATAAGCAACTTGACCTGTATGACCTTCAGCACCTACTAGGTTTACCATTACTGCACTAGCTTTAGTCGAAGTATCTCCTAAAGGAAAGTCTAAAACAGAGCGTAAATGTTGCTCGAATTGGTTGGTATAACTTCCTTCGATACTAAAGTGCCCACTATTGTGTGTTCTTGGTGCTACTTCGTTTACCAATATTTCATCGTCTTGAGTTTGGAACATTTCGACAGCTAAAACACCTACATGCGCAAAAGTCTCAGATACTTTCTGTGCTACAGCTCTAGCTTTTTTCGCAATCGATTCTTCGATACGAGCAGGGCAAATTACATATTCTACCTGATTAGCTTCTGGATGAAATTCCATTTCTACAACAGGGTACGTTTTTACTTCTCCACTAGGATTACGAACTACGATTACAGCTAATTCATTTTTAAAATCGATCAGCTCTTCTGCGATACATTCTAAATCAGGTAAGGTTTCTAAGTCTTTTGTAGACTTAATGATATTAACCCCGTTTCCATCATAACCCCCTTCCGTACATTTCCATACAAAAGGAATCGTTACCGTGTTGTTTATTACAGCTTCTTCTAAATCCGATTTAGTATTAAATCTTTCGAACGCAGAAGTAGGTATATCATTTTCTCGGTAGAATACTTTTTGCTTTCCTTTATTTTGAATTTGTTTTAGGGTAGCAGCAGAAGGGAATACTTTTTTTCCTTCAGATTCTAATTTCTCCAAAGCAGCGACGTTTACAGCTTCAATCTCAAAAGTCAAGATGTCTACTTGTTTTCCAAAATTGTACACAGTGTCAAAGTCCATCAAATCACCTTGTGTAAAGCTGTTGCAAGCCATACGACATGGAGCTTCGGAACTAGGGTCTAAAACAGCTGTAGTAATATCATACTTGCGAGTTTCATACAATAACATTTTACCTAACTGTCCTCCTCCAAGGATTCCTAATGTAAAATCTGATGAAAAATAGTGCTGCATATATCAAGAATTAGAGAATGCAAAATTACGTCTATTTTGGGAGATTGCAAGTAGTGTTTACACTCCTAAATACGTAACAATCTCTGCTAATAACAACTCAAAAGCTTTATTTGTTGCTTTGCCGATGGTGCGCTGTCTATGATTACTCATAATATACTTTTCGGTACGAACTCCATTTGGTGTGCCAATTGCAATAAAAACAGTTCCAATCTCTGCATCACTATCGCCTTTTGTTGGACCAGCATTACCTGTGGTGGCAATACTAAAGTCACTTTCGAAAATCGTTTTGGTACGATCTGCCATAGCCGTTGCTACAGGATCACTTACTACCGAGTTTTCTTCGATTGTGGTAGCATCAACCCCTAGAACAGTATTTTTTATTGTAGTTGCATATGGAATCATAGCTCCCTTAAAATATGCAGAAGCTCCTTCCATTTTAGTAAAAGACTGAGCTATTTTCCCTCCCGTACAGCTTTCAGAAATGGCAAGCGTCAAGTTATTTTTCTTCAATAAGGAAGCGATTACTTTTTCGATACTTTCATCTTCGTCGTAACCTACAATGATATCTCCAATAAGAGGTTTTAAACCTTCTAATGCAGTATCAATACCTTGTTGTAAAGCTTTTTCATCTAAACCACGAGCACTTAATCGTAAGCGTACTCTCCCT
>CALFUO010000188.1 GCA_937929895.1 uncultured Aquimarina sp. | reverse complement strand
TCATCTAAAAAACAATTAATATAAGATTGAAAATCAATAAATTAAAAACTATTTATTGATGGTTGAAAAGTTCCTTTTTTTAATGCGTTTGCCCTGTCACTATCTATTAATTATTTAGCTACTGGACTACCCAATAAATTTGGTAGAAATTTCTAAGCCACTTTTTTATAATTTTTTAATCTGATTTCTAATTCTGGAGTGGATCTTAATGGAAATGCTACCAGGAACTGGGATTTTGGAGTTTTAGGTGGTGCCGGTTCAATTCTTTCTAATATTGAAGACTTATCTCAATTTGCTTTAGCTCAATTTAATACTTCGAACGCTAGCTTACTACTTACTCATCGAGAAACGACTAAAATGAATCCACTCAATTCAGTAGGACTAGGGTGACATATAACCTCGGAGCATAATTGGCTTTGGCATAATGGAGGAACAGGAGGTTATAGATCATGTATGGTTTTAGATACTGAAAAGAAAAATGCTATTGTTCTATTATCTAATGTTTCTTCATTCAATAAAAATGCTACTAGCATCGACAACCTTTGCTTCGAACTCATGAAGACACTCAACTAAAGCAATAAAAACTCATCATGAAAACATCTCTTTTATTTTTAATATTTCTTGGTCTGTTCCAAGTACTATCAGCTCAAATTGATTCTGCGAAACTAGACGGATTCTTTGATACACTTGAAACTAATGACAAGTAAGTTTATGGTTATGGGGAGTGTCGCTCTTATGAAAGAAGATAAACCCTCTATATTTTAAACTTACACACTTTACGGGATAGTGTCAATCATAAAATTCTCCTACTAAAGCAGAGGATATCTTTTGATAAAAACAACAAATTCATGATACTGAACTTTAGTACTTTAGACATCAGACACTATAACATCTTTCTGAGATGTCATATGACATCTTAGAAAGGTTACTTCTTAATATCAAAATTATATCGTGCCCCTATTAAACCTTGAGCTGTTTGCACAGGATAATTTAACCAACGCTGATACTCTTGATTCGCTAGGTTTTTACCTTTTACAAATGCTGTCCATTTATCATTAATCTTATAATCAACCTGAAGATTGATATCTACATATTTTTCAAGATCTGTGGTAGTTCCCGTTAATGGATCGGCAGCAAGTCTACCACTAACAAAAAATATAGTACTATTCACCTTCCATTTAGGGTTAACTACATAATACCCATTGAATGTTGCTGTACCTTTTGGTAAATAATAGTTTGTTGGTACCCTAGAAAAAGTATACTTGTTATAATCTAATTCTAAGGATGCCCCGTATTTTTTATCGAAATCTACGTTTGCATTTACATGTACGTTCGTTGTTTTTAAATCACCATAAATAACATTAAACGCGTTTCCGTAATCATAACTTTCTACAGTTGTGGCACTCACAGTAAACAATTCTGCTGATGGAGCAAAAAATGCATAGTTTTCTTCATTCTTAAAATTTACGTATGCTTCAAAACCAAGAAAGTTTAAAAGACTACCATTGATACCTAATTTGGCATCATAGGTTCTATTTGTTGGATTCGTTACCAATTCTGGTGCTACAAATAAATTCTCTTCGCTTAAGGAGCGATATGAATTTGTATCTAAGTCCCCTGTTATTTTAGCAAACATGTTAAAATCATACTTAAACAACTTATATGTAGCTAATATATCTGGATAGATATAAGGCTTATTTTCGTCTGCTAATTCGTTGGTTGCAAATCTGGCTTTTAACCCTGCTCTGATATCAGCACCCATAATATTGAAACCAACTCCAGGCGCAGCCCCTATAATAAAAATACTTTGCTCTATATTTTGAAAACTTCCTTTGAAAGTATTTTGCAAGTATTCTAATCGAACAGGTACTTGTATCTCCATATCCCTCCTTCTTTCCTCGAATCTTAATTTCGGCGAAAAAACAAAATGATTTTCTGTACTTTCAAAATCGTCTCTAAAATGTCTTAACAAAAGGCTTCCTCCTTCAATATATTCGGAGTCGGTTACTAAATCCCCTTTTAGATTAATATCTAAAAAGCTATGCGCTGGATCTATTTGATTGATTTGATCTTGTGTAATGTTCAAATCTTTATCTAATCCATACCAATTATATAATTGATGTTTTACCTCTAACTGACCATTAAACTGCTTTAGTTTTTCAAAACGATCGAACCCTAAACGCAAAGCTGTATCAAAAAAACCATCGTCTAACTTTACATTTTTAATACCTCCTTGACTTGATTGATGATCTAAGTGTGCTGTAAACTGACTTTTCTTGTCTGTCGGAATAGCCACAAAAACTTCTGCTTCTACATTGGTAAAATTACCTGCTGCTAGCCTAGCATAATTTGCAGTTCCTTTTTCCTGTTTCTCTTTTTCTACCTCTATTGCCTTAGCCTTCTTAGGGATAAAAGTACTTGCTACAGGGACAGAATGAATTCTATAATTTAAGTTTTGTTTCTGATCTTTATTAGGGTCTTCGAAGCTTGGAGTATCTTGAATCTTAAAGGCATCATTAATCGTTGGATTGTAAGATTTAACAATCACCACGCTTTCTGATCTAAGCGTATCATTAACGACATTTCGTTTTTGTCCCCACGCCCATGCAGAAACTACTAAACAAGCTATAAGTGTATATGTTTTTTGCAAAATCTTCATGCTGCTATTGTGCTTTGATCGATGAGTTTACTTTGGCTTCTTTCTCTTTTATTTCTTTTAATAAGATCTCTGCCTCTTGAGTTACGTCTTTAAATTCTTTAAAATTGGAAATGACCGATTCTAAAATGTAAGTAGCTTGATAAGCATCTTTTAATCCGTAAAAGTTTTTAGCCATTAACACCAAACCTTTTGCCCCATATATTCGGTAAGCAGAAAAGTCTCTTGCCAATTGTTGTACCAATTCGTTTGAAGCTTTGTAATTGTTCTCTTGATTCTGAAATAAAGCCAAATGGTACACTGCCTCCGCTCCTATTTCTCCTTTAGCTTCTGTCGCTACTACTTTATAAGCCTCTTTAGCACTATCTTTTTTACCTGTAGCTAAAGAAGCTCGAGCTTCGTAAATCTTAGCATCTCTTTTAACCTCTGCATCTATATTCGATCTAGAAAGTACTTTATGAACATATACTAAAGTATTCTCATTGTCTTTCTTCTCGTAATAACTCTTCATTAGATTCGTTTCTGCAAAAACTTTATTTTCTTCAAAGTCTGCCGTTTTTTCAAGCTTTTGTAAATACGGAATGGCGGCAACATAATCATTTGCTTTCAAAAATATCTCTGCTAAAGTGGCTATTGCTGTTTCCGAAAATTCACTTTTCGGAGCATCTGCTACCTCTGCATAATGCGTTGCTGATTTACTTGGTTGTTGTGTCTTATAATAACTCTGTGCTACATAAAAATGGCTCTGCAATGCATGAAGACCTCTAGGAAATTGCTTTAAATACTTTTCAAAACCAGTAATAGCTTCTCTTAAATTATTATCTAAATATGGTTTCTCTGCCGCTGCATAGGTAGTCATATCTAGTTCTTCATTAGTGATTTTTACAAAATCTAAGTCATTAACCCAATCTGCATATGATTCTGGATCACCTTTATCTATATACACCAATCTCGCTGACTGTACTGCCTGTAATGCCTCTGCAGTTTTAGGAAACTTATCGACTACTGTTTTAAAACGTTCTATAGCTGCATCGTATTTATCTTGATTGTAATACAACAATCCTTCTTTTAAAATACTTTTAGATACTAAAGGACTATCTGGTAATTCTGTTTGAATCTTTTTATAATTAGCAATTCCCTTGGAGTCTTTTCCTTGTGCTATATAAACATTAGCCAAGGCATAATACACATCATCCAGATAATTCGAGTTCTTGTATTTAGAAATAAACTCATTTAACCCATCGATCTTTTTATCGTTCTGTCTTAGGAAACCATAACATAAAGATCTTTGATAAAGGGCATAAGGAGCACCTTTAGGAAAACTCTTAATAACCTTATTGTAGGCATCTAAAGCTTTCCAGTAATCAGCATTTACAAAATAACTATCTGCTAAACGCACCATTGCATCGTTGACATATGAAGAGCTAGGTTGTTGACTAATGAAAAGATTAAAATGCTCGATAGCATTATCATAATCTTTTAATTTAAAATAACAATATCCCAACTGATACTCTGATAACTTCAAACGTTCCCATTGATATGGAAGAGTAATTGATTGAAAGGCTTCGGCAGCAACATCGTACTTTCCTAAACGATAATTACTTTCTCCTAACCAAAAGAAAGCTCTTTTACTAATTTCATCAGACCCCCAAATCTCAGAAGCTTTTCCTAATAGGTAAACAGCATCTTCGTAATTTCCTAACTTAAATAATTCTTGACCTCGAAATAATAACACCTTTTGATATACTTTTTGGTGTTTCGCCAAACGTACAGGATCACTTTCTAACTGCTCTAACGCCTCTTTATAGTTTTTTGCGTTTAGATATGAATCTACAAGTAGCTCGGAAATTTCTACATTGTGAATAGCATTTGGATACTCTTTGATGAATCTTTTTAAAACAGAGGCTACTGGTTCAAATGAATTGCCTAATTCGTAACTTAATTTTGCATAATTGTAAAAAGCATCTTCTTGTATTTCTGGTTCGAAATTCATTTCAGATGCATTTTTAAACGCAGTAAAAGCTTCTTGTTTTTTTCCTAGTTTTAAATAAGTATCCCCTAAATGATAATACGCATTTTGAGATACCTTGTCTTTCCCTCCTATAATTTTATTAAACTGAGCTAATGCTTTTTCGTTATCCTTTAACTTGTAGTAAGAATACCCTAATAGATAATGGTCTGTATTGCTCCATTTTCCTTTTGTTCCTCTATACTTTTCTAAATATGGTATTGCCTTTTCGTATTTCTTTTGGTTGAAATAACTTTCTCCAATAATCTTATTTAACTGTGATTGCTCTGCTGGGTCGGCTTTTGTAAGTTGTTTTTCTGCTGCCTCAATCGCTTTCTGAAATTTTCCTCTTTTAAAATTTCTATCTGCTTTATAGTACGCAAGCCCTTTATCTATAGATAAACTATCAGATACCTCCTTAAAAAACTTATCCGCTTTATCGTAATCATCACTTTGATAAGCGATATATCCTAAATAGTATTTTGCTCGCTCTCCATACTTTTCCGAATCTTTAGCTAGGTCAAAATATTTGTTAGCTTCTTTAAAACGCTCTGCTTTATAATACGTATATGCCTTATTAAAATTAAACTGCTCTCCTTCTTGTTTAGTCAAACGAACCTCGTCTACCTTATCGTACCATTTTCTTGAACGAGCATATTTACCAATAGAAAAGAAATAGTTACCTACATCAAAAAAAGCATTATTACGTTTAGGATGAGAAGGATGCTCTTCTACAAAATGAAGCATCTTCTTGTCTGCTCCTTTCTGTTTTAAACGAATAGCACATTGAGCGTCATAGTAAGAAATATAACTCTGCTTCGTAAAATTCAGTTCACGCTTATCTATTTCAGAAAACAATTTTTGCGAAGCTTCATATTGTTTTCCCACAAAAAGGCTAAGCGCTTCTTTATACTTTTTGTCGTGATCGAAATCTACATTCGACACTTGTGCCTGAATCCCAAATAGGGAAAACACTAGTAATATCGAACTTAAATGAATACCTTTCATTAACATTGTAATTGTTCTTCAAATGTTAAAAATACTATTTTATTAACGGAAAAAAAGACGGTTTAATACACAAATACTATCTATAGTTTGAATTTCCTTAGTTAAGATGCGTCATTTAAAATTTTAGTTGAATATAAAAGTGAAATGTAGCTATCACTATGTTAAGTTTTTCTGTATTCTATAATTTCAAAATTTATCATTTTCAGCTTTCCAATAAATTTAAAATACAAATGGTATAAATAAAGTTTCGCATAAAAATATTATAGTTTATACTTTTACCTAAAATTCACCTTTCATGAACCAGACGATATTACAACTTCAAAATGCAACTATTTCTCAGCGAGAAACCGATGTACTTAGTGATATTTCTTTAACCATAAATAAAGGAGATTTTGTGTATCTTATCGGGAAAACAGGTTCGGGAAAAAGTAGCTTCTTAAAAACTTTGTATGCTGATTTACCTTTATTAAAAGGAAGTGGAAGCATTGTCGATATTGACCTTAACGGACTAAAAGAAAAAGAAATTCCTTTTTTAAGAAGAAAATTAGGAATCGTCTTTCAAGACTTTAAATTACTTAATGACCGAACCATTGCGAATAATCTTCTTTTTGTCTTAAAAGCCACGGGATGGAAGGATGCTGATGAAATAAAAGAAAAGATTGAAGCGGTTCTCACTAAAGTTGGAATGCTTAATAAAAAAGACAAATTTCCCTATCAACTTTCTGGAGGAGAACAGCAACGTGTAGCTATTGCTCGTGCCTTATTAAATGACCCTGAACTTATTTTAGCCGATGAACCCACAGGAAATCTTGATCCTCAGACTTCTTTAGAGGTTATGGCTTTATTAAAAGAAATTAATGGTCAAGGAAACACTATTTTAATGGCTACACATGATTATGCCTTATTATTAAAATACCCTTCGAAAACTTTAAAGTGTGATAACGGTAAGATTTTCGAAGTTGTACAACGTAAGAAGTAGTTTATTACTCTTCTTCCTTTTTATAAACATGCGAATTTTCTACAATTCCTTTCTTAAATACTTTGCGTACTTGGTTTCTAAAAAAAGCATCGGTCTGTAATAACTTATCTTTCATTTTTTCCTCTGGACGACCTCGAAAAGTAGTCACATGAAATTTAGAGTCACTAAACCAAGGTTTCTCTGAAAAATAATAATTTGAAACGCAACACCTCGTTCTATCTACTTGTACTTTGCTTACCGAATGCCACGAATTATTATGTGTGGCCATAACGACTAGTCTATTAAACTTTGATAAGATTGTTTTTCCTGTGTTCTTTAGACCTTCTGGCCATAGCTCTAAATTACCACCATTTTCCTTTTTCCAATCTGGACTAACATAATATAACAAATTCAACATCCTCCATTGCTCTCGATCCTTATCATGTGAATTATCTAAATGAGGATTTAAAAAGTGTCCTTTACTCATCATCGACAACCCTCCTGCGTATAATTTATCATCCGGTTGCAAATTTGATATTTTGCAAATCTCCTCTATAATTTTAACCACTTCTTTATCTTGAAAAGCATAAACCACTTCTTCTAACAAAGAATTATAACGATCCATTTGAACCGCTATATGCTTAAATTCTTTTAAGCTCTTTTTTAATACTGTATCCGAATGACTTGGAAATACATCATAAATTTGATGTGCTATATCCTCGGGTAAAAGATCATCAATAAAGAAATAACCTATTCCCTTGGTTGAAGTATTTTCAAAAAAAGTTTTTAAATCACTGGATTTAGCCTCAAAACTTTTTAATATTGCTTCACTTATATTTTTTCTATCTAACATTATCTAAACTATATTACGAATGCTATCTGTACTGATACCTACTTTTAACTTCAACATTACAAAGCTTGTAAAGAGTATTTTAAATCAGTTCGATGATAGTTTCAATAACTTTGAAATTATAGTTGCTGATGATTGTTCTACAGACAAAATCATCAAAGACAACAATTCAACCATTACTACTTTACCGTATGTTAAATATATACCATTAGAAAAGAATATAGGTCGTAGTGCAATAAGAAATCTTCTTGGAAAAGAGGCTAAAAATGAAACACTTCTATTCTTGGATGCAGATGTATTACCTGTTAACGATAATTTTCTTGGAAACTACTTTAGCTTTTTGAAAACAAACCCATCTTTTGACATCATTTATGGTGGTATTATTTACCAAAAAGAAAAACCAGCTAAAGACCAAGTATTGCGCTGGAAATATGGAAATGAAAGAGAGGCTATATCCCTAAACGAAAGAATCAAAAAACCATATATTAACTTTCTGACTCTAAATTTTATTATTAAAAAAAGTGCTTTCGATATAATTTCATTCAACGAAGAGATACCCAATCTAAGATGTGAAGACACCTTGTTTTCTCAAGAAGCTAAAAACAAAAAATTACTTGTAAAACATATAGATAACTCAGTAGTACATTTAGGTTTAGAAACAAGTAAAGTATTTCTAAAAAAATCTTTAGAATCCATTGAGGTAAGACAAGGGTTTGTAAAAGACAATATATTAGATCCCAACTACACTAAATTAACCTCTCTTGCTTATAAAATAGAGAAAGGATTCATTTTAAAAAAAATCCTAGCAATTGTATTTTCTGCTTTCCAAAAAATTATGGAGAAAAATATTCTTTCTGAAGAACCTTCTATGTATCTATTTGATTTTTACAGGCTGTGCTATTATTTCTACAACAAACAAAACAATGAAAAAGCAGCTTAATTCACCTCTTTTTTCGGTAATTATACCACTTTATAATAAGGAATCTTATATACTGAATACACTAAACTCCGTATACAGTCAGATCCTAGAGGATTTCGAAGTTATTATTATAAATGATGGTAGTACTGATAATAGCCCACAAATAGTAGAACAATACATCTCAGATAAGTCGAACTTCAATTTAGTTTCAATAAAAAATAACGGAGTTTCAAACGCAAGAAATCAGGGTATCAATATTGCCAAGGGTGAATTTATTGCTCTTTTAGATGCTGACGATATTTGGCTTCCAAACCACTTGCGTCAATTAAAACTAGCTATAAACCAACATCCTGAAATAAAAATATTTTACGCTAATTATTGTCTAGAAAAAAGGAAAGGAAAATATTCGAAAACCAAGTTCAGTTATTTACCCAAGGAACAAAATGGAACTTATCTTTTAGAAAACTATTTTAGAAGTTCTTTACTACATGAAATTGCTTGGACATCAGCTGTGTGCTTAAATAGAGAATTTATTACAAACAATAATCTCTATTTTGATACTGAATTAGTTTCAAATCAAGACACTGACCTATGGCTAAGATTAGCACTCAAAAATCACTGTATATTTATAGAAAGTCCTACTGCTATTTATAAGTGTTACGGAGAAAATGGTCTTGCAAAATCTAAATTGATAGACAATAAGCATCTTCTCATAAAGAAACACGCCGACAAAGAACTTAGCACTCCATACCTAAAAGAATATCTAGATCAAAATAGATTTTCTATTGCATTACAATACCTGAAAACTGGAGCTGATTCTAAAGCTTTTAACTTATTTAAAGATATTTCCCCTAAAAATTTACCTGTTAAAAGAAAGGTATTTTACTATTTGCCTAATGTCCTAAAACGCTTACTTTTTAAACATTAAAAAATCCGTATAGTTTCTAATATAGTCAGCTTCATCATAAGTATCAGAGGCCAAAACTAAACACACTGCACCTTCTGAGAAATTCTCTAATTCACTCCAAATCCCAGGCTTTATTAATAACCCTTCATTAGGTCTTGTTAATGAAATTTTTTGTTCGTTTTGACTATCCTTTAAAATAACATCGAAAGAACCCGAAATAGGAATCAAAAACTGAATTAGCTCTTTATGTGCATGCACACCTCTTTTTGCTTTATCCGGCACATTGTACAAATAGAAGACTCTTTTGCATTCAAATGGGATAATGTCCTTTTCTATTACAGATAAAGCGCTATCATTTTCAGCGTTTATTTTCGGCAAATCAATTTTATAACAATCAGAAATCTGTGTTTCCTTCATATTCCTTTTAAAAATTTATCCCATTGGTAACTAACACTGGTAAAACTAAACTTTTCAACGCTAATTTTGCTTCCCTCTACACATTTTTGGTAAAAAATTTCATCCTCGCACATTTTAACTAAAGCTTGGACAAAATTACCGACGGTTTTTTCTTTAACTAGAATTCCATTTTTACCTGTCTCAACAATTTCCGAAGGACCTGATTTAAAATCAGTTGTAACTACAGGGCAACCAACAGACAGTGATTCGATTAAAGCCATTGGCATTCCTTCGTAAACACTAGCCATCATCGATAGCTTTGCATTCGTAATGTAAGGAAATGGATCTGAAACATAGGAAATAAAAATAAAGGAGTCGTTTAAATTTAAACTCTCAACTAAATTTTTTAGCAATTTTTCATCTGGACCAGAACCTAAAACTACAAACTTATACCCCTTCTTATGTAATCTTGATTCGGAAAAAGCTTTTATCATAAAGCTGATATCCTTGATATTATCGACAAGTCTACCAAAAAACAATACATAATCTCCCTGAATAGGGAACGGTTCAATACTTTGATCAATTGCTTTTAAGCTAGGCAATGCATTTGGAATATAATTTACATTGAATTCTTTATACTGCTCCTTGATTAACTTTTTTATTTCTTTTGAAACAGTAATTAAAGGGTGTTTCAAATATAAGTACTTACTGAGTATTGAAGTCCCTTGAATATAGTCTTCGATTTTAGTACTATGCACTAAAAATACTCTACTTTGATTTTTATAAATTAATTGATAAAAAATGAATTCTTTTACAAAAAGAGGTCTTGTTCTACCATCAATTATCAAATCATATTTTCCCTTTTTCAAATATGCTCTTAATAAAAATGGTTTTTGAAACTTTCTAAACAAAGAATCTCCATTTTCATCTAAATATTCAATCGACAACTCTTTTTTTAAATCTTCTGAATTCTCTGAAGTTATAGAACAAAAGGTATCTACCGTGTACCCCAAGGATAATAGCATTCTAATAATGGTTAAGTTCGAATTTTCTGCCCCTCCTCCATAAAGTCGAATTGTTACAAAAGCTATCCTCATATGACAAACATATAGTTTGCCAACTAAACAAAAAAATATATTTTAGATGACTATATACCTAACTTACGACTTATGCCAGAAGTAGATCACCACATTTGTGAATTAGAAATTGATAACAAACCTTTTTCGTTTACCGTAGATGGTGTATTCTTTACAGAAAATGAAGATGTATTATTTGAAAAAACAGGTAATATTATAGAAAATACAGATTGGTACGATGCTGGTTATACGGTATTAGATACTTTTAATAATCGAGACTTTAATGACTTAAAAAATTCGATTAAAAAGCAAGTATGCATTGGCCTTAAAAAAGCTGGTGTAAGTGTTGATATAAAAGAATTTCAATTAGAAAATTACCATGAATTTGCTAAGGAAACCGAAACTCACTTAAAAGTAATCGATTACACTAGAAACCTAACCAATAAAGACTTTAATTTAGATTTTAGTCTTTTAGAAAAAAGATATTCTAAAGCAACAAAAACTGATCTATCATCCGAAATATCAGAATTCGGAAGATCGCATATCCAAATACGCATTAATCGTCCAGGATCAGCTGATTTTAACCCTCCACACCGTGATAGCTATTTAAGTTACTATAAAAACATTCTTAACATCTGGATTCCTATTGTTGGCTGTGATTTAAACTCATCTTTACCCATTATACCAGAAAGTCATCTTATTGCCGAAAAAGATATTGTAAGAACTAAAGCAAAGGGAGCAACAATTAATGGCAATACATACTATGTCCCTTGTATCTCTAAAACATCTAAAGGCATTTTAAAAATGATTAGACCCAACCCTTCTGTTGGACAATCATTAATCTTTACTCCTTATTTAATTCATGGTGCTGCATTTAACCACAATAACAATACTAGAATAGCGTTAGAACTTAGATTCGAAAAAAAATAAATTACTAATTTGACTACCTCCTCCAAACCTCTTGTAAGTGTTATTTGTCTTTGCTATAATCATGCTGATTTTGTAGAAGAAACTTTAAACTCTGTTGATTCTCAAACCTACAGAAATATAGAATTAATAATTGTTGATGACTTTAGTAAAGATGATTCTAGAGCTTTAATTGAAAAATGGGTAAATAATCACCTTATAGCTAAACATGTCATATTCAACAAGAAAAACCTAGGTATGACTAAGGCTTTTAATAAAGGTCTTAATATGGCTAAAGGCAAATATATTATTGATTTAGCAGCTGATGATGTTCTATTACCCACTAGTATTCAAAATCATATCAATAACTTTAAAAAGAATCAATTTAGAACAGGTATCTCATTTGGAAATGCTGAAAGTATTGATCGTTTCAATAAACATATAGAATATAGATATCCTGTTGACCAGCATAAAAAAGTAATTAACCACCCTGGAGAAGGAAATCTCTATACAAAAATAGTAGAACAATTTTTTATAAGCTCTCCCTCGTTAATGTCCGATATTGAGGTGTACAATACTTTGGGAGGTTATGATGCCAATTTGTATTTCGAAGATCTTGATTTCCTTATTAGATCGTCTAGAGTTTTTCCCTATTTCTTCTGTGATGAAATTGTGATCAAACGGCGTGAACTTAGTAACTCTATGAGTGCTGATATCGAAAGAAGAAATAGAGGTTCTTATTTACATAGGAAATCTTTTTTTAAAATTTTCATCAAAACCAATAAACTGAGTGAAACTAAAACAGAAAATTGGGCTCTGATTAAAAGAGTAAGTCAAGAAATAAAAAATTGTTTCAAATTAAAATACCCTGATTTCTTCTTTAAAAATGGAATCCTTTTAACTTTTTTATTTTTAAAACATCTTTTCCTTAAAAAGAATTAATTTTTCACAGGTTTAGTTTCTTCTTAAGAAAAGAAATTAAATCTATGCTTTTACTTAAATTCCTAATTGAATAAATTAATACACTTAATAAAAGACTACTTAATGCAACTCTCTTTAGAATTTCGTCAATAGATAATATTGAAATTATTAGCGCTATAATTGAGAATAATAGTGAAGTAAAGATTATATCTCTCGTACTTTTAAAAAAAGAAAAGTTGTAGTGTTTCTTTACATAAAAAAAGATATAAAAAGAAAAGACAATAAACTCTAAACACATTCCTAAACCAACACCTATTAGTCCAAATTGACCATATAAAAATATAACAAATATTACATTTAAACTATCTGCTATAACTTCTTGTTTTAAATA
>CALFUO010000187.1 GCA_937929895.1 uncultured Aquimarina sp. | reverse complement strand
GTCACTACAAGATATAGCTATAAATCCAACAGATAACAAGATGGATTTTGTAAGTGTGTTTAGTTTAATTTTATTTAGATTTATTTAAAATAAATATGAGTAGATGTAAAAAAGACCTGACTTCGTTATAAAGTAGGCCTTTATTTGTGTTTTAAATCAGGTAATGATGGGTTATTCTCCTCCTCCAATAAAGCCTTCAATATCTTTATCAAATAAATAATATCCAGAACGATCATCCCCCAGAATATTTAATTTATCAAGTAAGGTACGTGCAGTGGCTTCTTCTTCTAACTGTTCGGTAACGTACCACTGCATAAAGTTGTGGACATTGTAGTCTTTCTTTTCTAAACATTCAAAAATGACTTTATTGATCTGTTCTGTTACAAAAATTTCACTATTCAAAAACTTCTCGAATAACCCTTGTAAAGAACCAAAATCTGCTTTAGGTTCTTCCAACGCAGGAACTATTACTTTACCACTTCTTTCGTTGACAAACTTTACTAATTTAGTCATGTGCAGACGTTCTTCTTCTGACTGGCTGTAAAAAAATTAGCAATACCACTATATCCAGCCGCATCTGCCCAGGAAGCCATCGCTAAATATTGTATTGAAGCTTGAGCTTCATATTTGATTTGATCGTTTAATAATTTTTCAATCGATGGATTCATTATATTTTTCATTGTAAATTCATTTCAAAATTAATGATTGTCATTACAGTTCTTTAATAGTTAAACTAGTTTAATTTCAATCTAATTTTTAGTTGTATTGTTTCTTCTAGTTATAAATAAAATAGCTAGTGAAATTATGGCAATTATTATCCAAATAAGATCAACGTATGCCACATAATATTGCTGTGTTTTTAATGTATTCCAAATCCAATCTCCAGTTATAACTCCATTGAGAATCGGTATCCCCAATGCAAGAATCGCTAAAAGAACTAAGTTAAATTGAGTAATCTTTCTAAATGATTTAGGGATAAGTCCAGCGATAAATATTAGTAACCAGCCCGTAAAGAAGATCCCTTTAGTATATGTGATTCGTTCTGCTACATCGATAGGAACTAGCTTATTAACCCAAAAAAATAAACCGATAGCCGTAATAAGTCCTAAAGTTAACGATAAATACACTTTTGTGATTCTAAAGTGAAAACTGCGCTGTTTATCGGTATACTTTTTGTTGTCCCTTGCGGCTTGCCATAATAGAGTTCCGCTAGTAATTACGTAACAAGTTACCAAAGCCAAAAAGAAATAAATGACTTTCATAAATATTCCACCAAAAGTAGCATAATGCAATTTAATCATTAGAGGGTATGCAGACTGTGAATATGTTTTTTGATAAGGTAAATTTTCAAAAAGTATTTCTCCACTTTTTAGACTATAAGTGATTAGACCATCCCCTGTTAGTCCTTTGTAATCATCAATACGTAAGGTAACATTACCATCTTCTTTCCCATAATGCTGTGTGATGAATATTTTTACTTTGTGTTCATGGAATTCTTCTTTTACTTTTTTATAAAAAGTAGCTAAGGGGATTTGTGTTGAGTTATCAGCAGCATTATCATCGTATTTTATTCCCATTTCTGGACGGAATATTTCAAAAATTTTAGTGCGATCTCCATTGAAAAGAATCGTACTTGGTAATAGAAGCAAAATAGATAGCCCTAATAAGGCTCCTGTAACCCCATAAATTAATTGAAGGGGTAAGGTTAAAAAACCTAGAGAAATATGCCCTTCTGTCCAAATACGTTTCCAATTATCTTTCCAACTGAAAGCATGGAATTTTGCTATAATATTTTTCCAATGTACCAAAACTCCTGTGCCCATAGCAAATAGCATAAATAGAGCTGCAAGCCCAGATATATAGATACCTATTACAGGTAATTGTCTTAAATAATGAAGTTTGTAAATAGTTCTTCCTAAGCTAGTTATTCCAGGTTTGTTATTTATGACTTCAAAAGTATCAGGATTTACCAAGGCATTTTTTCGTTGTATTTTTCCATCTGCATTTTCAATTCCGTAATATACTTTGATAAAAGGGTTATGATTATTCGGCGGGGCAACGCTCAGGTTTTTTTCATAAATAAAACAAGTTTCTTGCGCTGCTACTTTTTCAATAGCTTTATCAAAATTCACATTTTCAGGTGCTTCAAAGCGTGCCAATGGGTTTTCCCATTGATAGAGTTCATCTTGAAAAAAAGCAATCGCTCCGCATAAAAAAACAATAAAAAGCACAAAACTAATTACAATACCACTAACGGTATGCATGTGGAACAAAACATTATGTAAGCGCTTAGGTAATGGTTTTAATTTTCTGCTCATTTTAAAAGTATTATTACAAAAACGCCAATAGCAACAACAACAATAAATGACCACAGCACTGTTTTAAAGGATTTCGCTATGAACACAAATAACATAAAGGCTGTCCAAACTAAAAAACTAGCCCAAATTGATGTCGCCAATAATGGTTTTTTATCAGTTAATATTACACCAATAACTAGATTTAGAATTGACGTAAAAAAATATCCTCCGAGTATGGCCATAGTCACTTTAGCCCAACGTTGCTTTGCTGTTGATAAATATTTTGGGTTTGCAGGCATAACTATAATGAAAAGAAAAGAGTTAAACACAAAGAAATTCCTAATAAAAGGAATAGGAAAAATCTACCTAATGGAAGAAATATATGTTGTAGGGCAAAAACTAAAGTAATTGCTAATAAAGCATAAAAAAGAGCTGTTGGCCAATCAAATTGCGATTGTAAGTTCAGAATTCCGATTCCTAAGAAACCAAAACTTAAAAAATAAGTGTACAACTTATTTTTTGTTAAAAAAAATTGAAAACCAGACAGGTATATTGGTTTATGCTCTGATTTCGTATAAATAAGAAGGCAGGAAATGAAAAAAAAGATCATTTTTTTGAGGCTTTTAGACTTCAAATTTAATAGTTATTTTTATTTAGAACTAATAAAAACAATATATATTTGCAACTCAATAATATTTATTGAATCTAAATAAAATGAAAAAATTACTATTATTATTACTGTTTTTTATAAGTTTTATGGGTGCAATAGTCGCCCAAAATAACTACTCATTTACAGGGAAAGTAACAGATGAAAATAACCAACCATTATCCGATATTAACGTGATAGCGGATGGAGGGAAAGTGTATGACATTACAGATGCTAAGGGAAACTTCGAATTGTCGTTGACCAAAGGCTTTCATGAGATTGAAGTGAAAGCTCTAGGGTTTCAAACTATCCGTACAAGTATTACATTGAATGGCCCTCTTCGAAAAAACTTTGTAGTCAAAGCATCTTTTGAGGGACTTGATGAGGTGGTTGTAGAGGCTGACACCAAAGAAGAAAAGGTAGAGGCTCAAGCCATCACCATTGAAAATATTAGCATTGATCAGGTTGAATCTAAGATCAATGTTATTACAGATGAGATCGAGAAAGTCTCAGGGGTTAGAGTTCGAAGATCAGGTTCTTTGGGAGACAATGCTCAAGTTACATTAAATGGTTTATCAGGTAATGCTGTACGATTTTTTGTGGATGGTATTCCTTTTGAGTTTTTATATCCAGGGCAAAACATTGCTAATGTCCCAATTGCAGATATAGAAGATGTAGAGATTTACAAAGGAGTATTACCCTCCGAATTGTCAGCAGATGCCCTCGGAGGTGGTATTAATTTAGTGACCAAAAGAAAAGATTCAGATAAATTAAAAGTGTCGTATTCATTCGGATCATTTAACACACACCGAGGAAGTGTTTATGCCAATATAGCTGATAAAAAAAGTAATTTCATCAACTTTGTAGCAGGAATCGATTATAGTGATAATGACTATACTTTTGTAGCTCCTGCAGCCATAGCGAATCCTTTTGTTAATGATCAAACAGGTTCTTCTTTAATTCAAATTGGAAATTTTCGGGTACGCCGTTTTCATGACCGTTACAGGCAGCAGTATTCAGGGATTACTATCGGAACATATTCTAAAAAATGGGCTGATGAAGTTTCTATACGTATTAACTATCAGAATAGTTTTAAAGAGGTAAATAACAGTTTTGATATTAATGATATAGCCGTTGGTGAGGCAGAAGATAGTAGAGAAAATGTTGCATTGATAGCAAAATACAAAAAGGCTTTATTTAACAATCACTGGAAAATAAGTGCAACTGCTAGTTATAGTGAAGAAATGCAAACCTTTAAAGATACTTCTAGAAATATCTACAATTGGTTGGGGCAAGTTATTGGCCGAAGAAGTGTTAGAGGGGGAGAGTTTAGCCCAGGAGACTTTGCACTTAGTGATAACGATACCAAGAATATTTCAAGTCGAATTAGTTCAGAACTTAATATTACAAAACATCATTATTTAATCCATTCTTTAATCTACAACAATCAAAAAAGAGAACGAATCATAGTCAATAATGTTAGAGGTCAAATAGATCTTCCAGATCAGGAAATTGATAAACTGATAGGAGCGATGGAATTTAGAGGTGACATGTTTAATAAAACTCTAGATTATTTTGCTGGAGGTAAATTTTATCATTACAAAGCTTCTCTTGCAGGGGATAATAATAATGCGTTATTCAATGTAGATGGCGATTTCGGTGGTTGGTTTGCAGGGCTAAAATATAAGCCATTTAGAAATTTAACCTTGAGAGGCTCTTACGAACGTGCTTTCTTAATTCCTACCATTTTTCAACTAGCAGGTAATTTTCCCAATTTAGACCCCAATCCTGAACTGGAACCCGAAGAGAGCGATAATATCAATGTAGGTTTAGTATTTAAGAAAAGGTTCCGTAATAATTTTAAATTTAAGTCACGCATATCAGGTTATTATAGATTTAGAAGAGACGAGCTTTTTATTAGAGTTGAATCTTCAACACAGCGCTATGTTAACATATTTGATACTAAAACTAGAGGGATAGAAGGTGATTTTGAATTCCATTTGTTTGATAAATTTAAATTGAAAGCAGATGTTACCCTGCAAGAAAAAATATTAGATGCTCTTAACGAAAAGGTAGTAGATGACAATGATACTTTTAACGTAGGACTGCCAATTCCTAATACGCCTAATTTCTTTTATAATGTAGAGCTTACGTATACCCCAAAGCCAATTTTCAATAAAAAAGTAAAAACTTCCTTTTATAGCTTATTAAATTATACTGACACATTTAATTTCTTGTTTCTAGGAGGAAGTGATACAGAGGAAAATAACCCAAGCCGTTTCATTTTTGAACAGTACCGTTGGGATGCAGGATTTTCAGTAAAACTTTTAAAGCAAAACATTACAGCTGCATTTAATGTAAGAAACATTACTAATGAAGCCTTATTTGACAATTTTGGAATCCCAAGAGCTAGTAGAAGCTTTGATGTAAAACTTATATATCAACTTAACAAATTTTAAGAACAAAAATTACTTACCATGAAAAATATATCCATATTTAGTTTTGTCGCTATACTAATCAGTTCGTCACTATTTATTTCTTGTGAAGATGAAGAGCTCACAGCAGACGAAGTGGCTTTGATCGTTGATGAGGTTATCAAAGCGCAGCCAGCAGCACCTACGTTACCAGTAGAAACAGATAAATATGCATTTAGTGGAAATATTATATCTGCGATTACAGAAAATACTGACGAAAGTACCACTTTTGTAAAATATTTTGAAAGCGATATACCTAATAGTATTGATGCTTCTTCGGGTACAGCTTTTGCAGCCTATTTTCCTAGGTCAGTCTATAAAAATCAGATTTTTAATACCAATCCTAATGGAAATGCTAGGAACAATTTATTTAAATTACAAATCAACAAAGAAACTGGGGTGTTGGAAGCCACAGATGAAATTGTATTGACAAATAATTTACAAACGGTTCGAATTATAGATGATAAAACAGGAGTATTTACCATTACTGGAGAATTAAAGTTATTTGTCTTTAACCCTTCTACAATGAAAATAACAGATATCATCGATATACCTAATGCACAAAGAGTGGCTACTAATGATGATAATCATTATGTTAATATTCAATACAGAAAAAATGACAATCGTATTTTCTTAGCGCTATATACTGATTTAGACCCAACCCCTGCATTTTATGATGCGACTACCGTTTGGGTCGAGGTAATCAATTTTACAACAAGACAATGGGAAAAGACCATTTCATTTGACAATGCACAATACCCAGTTCAAAGAGGGGCTAACAATAACATGGTTGATGAAGAAGGCAATGTGTATATTTTGTGTCAAGGCTCGTATGGTTTGGATGGAAAAGCTTCTATTAATAGTACGCAAGATTCTAG
The DNA here is from genome assembly GCA_937929895.1 of uncultured Aquimarina sp. Classification (GTDB taxonomy): domain Bacteria; phylum Bacteroidota; class Bacteroidia; order Flavobacteriales; family Flavobacteriaceae; genus Aquimarina. The sequence continues at coordinate 2,462 of CALFUO010000187.1, read as the reverse complement.
ACCGCAATTTTTGAAAATACCCGCAGGGCGTACCGATTTTGATCCAGATTATAGTTTTAATCCAGTATTGGTTAATAATCCTTTGTTAACAGGAAACTTTGCGCAATTTGTTACTGGACCAATCTTAGACAATGATGGAAATGGATATGCTGCGATTTCTGCTTTACCCGATTCACCTCGTGTGTTGGAACTACTAGAGAAATTAGCAGGTGGTACGATTACTCCTGCCGAGTTTGGAGAATTAAGACGTTTAGTATTGAGTGGAGCTACTTCTAAATGGGCTAAACTAAACTTTGATGCGCAATCTGTAGAGTTATTAGATATACCTGCTACTGCAGGTTTTGGGTTTCCAATGAGTCATAAGTATGGGGATGGTGACTTATTATATTTTAACGCATTTGACCCTTCAAATAATTTAAATGCCATTTATGAATATAATCCAGCAACCAATACTTCTAAGGTGTTATATAATATTACAGCAGGAGGACAGGCAATTAGTTATGTTAAGTTAACTGATTAATAGAGAGAAAACATTAATTTCTCTTTTAGTAGTATGGCTCTTACCTATTTATTTTAGTTAAGGGCCAATCTATATATAATCAAAAGGCTTCGTATTTATAACGAAGCCTTTTGATTTCCATTTGTCTGATAATGTTTTAAGCTATTCCCCTTGGTGACCAATGAGAACATAACATCTCCGAAGCTGCTTTTTGTGGATTAGCACAAGTGAAGTCTCAAACCGTGCACAAGGGTTCGTTACTAGCTCTAACCCTAAACAAAATCGAAGAATTTTTTAATTATTCCCTACTTCTCAAACAACACCACAGTTTCAATATGCGATGTATGTGGAAATTGATCTACCAAACTAAACTTAGTAATAGTATAACCAGCCTCTGCTAATAATTCTGTATCTCGAGCCTGAGTGGCTGGATTACACGAAACATATACCATACGCTCGGCACCAAGATTGATAATCTTTTTCATCGTTTTAGGCGCTACACCTGCACGAGCCGGATCTAAAATAATCGTACGAATCTTACCTGAGTATTCTGGGTGCTCTTTTAAGAATTTCCCTACATCGGCAGCATAGAATTTTAACCCTTCGATACCGTTACGTTTTGCATTTTCTTTAGCGTTTTCTATAGCTGAAGCAACAATATCTACTCCTACAATCTGTGCATTTTCACTTTTAGAAGCTAAAATTTGACCGATTGTCCCTGTACCGCAGAAAAGGTCTAGCACTACATTATTGTCAATCGTTTCCTTTTTCTCTAAAGCGTAATCAATTACTTTTGTATATAATTGCTCTGCAGATTTCGGATTGGTTTGAAAGAAGCTTTTCATACTAATTTCAAAATTCAACCCTAATAGCTCTTCTACAATTTTATCATCTCCGTAAATCAAACTGATATCACCAGAAGTCGCAATCACACGATCCCCTACTTCATCATTAATCGTATGTAATAACCCTGCTACTCGATCTCCTAAAAGTTGTATTAAATATTCAGCAAATTCCTTCAAATCAAATTCAGACAACCCATCTGAAGTAGTTACTAAATTGAATAGTAATCGATCTGTTTTAAAAGATTTACGAACTACAAAATATCTAAAAAAACCTTTACGTTGCGGTGCATGCCATGGTGGCAAACCTGTATCTTGACAATAGGCTTTTATCAGCTTCAGACTATCTTCTACTTGTTTATCAAATAATCCTGAATCTTGATTTAGGTCTTCACCACACCACCAAGTCCCTCTTTTCTTAAAACCTAAAGTAAATTCGTCTACATCTGTTTTCAATTCTCGGTTGTATCCAATAGCCGAAAAGCCGTATTCCATTTTATTACGATAATGGAAAGTACTTGGAGAGGTTACAAATTCATCGAACTTATCTTCTATATCAGCTACTTTACCGATACGTTTAAACAACTCTAACGTACTTGTCTTTTTGTAATCGTGCTGTTTTTCTATTGGTAATTTGATATAAGGTGCCCCAGGGATTTCTTGGTAAGGCATTTCGACTTCATCTTTCGATGGCTCTAAGACCTCAAACAATTTACATTCTGCATACGATTTACTCGCTTTCTTTACCTGAGCTTTTACCAATTGACCAGGTAAAGTATTCGGAACAAAAACCACAAACTCTCCGTGTTCATTACGAATACGTCCAATTCCCTTTCCCCCAAAGGCATAGTCTTCGATAAGTATTTCTATTACTTGTCCACGATTTACGAATTTATTCCTTGGTCTTCTTGGCATTTTTATTTCTTTATGAATTTGCAAATTTAAGTCATTTTAAGCGTGTGCTAAATAACTTATCTAGAATTTAGCCATCCCCCGAAAATTACTTTATTTTTTACCTGAGATACTGATTTTACTGGCGTTTTAGGAGGGTTTAAAATTGAAAAAATGCTTAAAAGGTTGTATTTTAATGTTATAAAAAAAAGAATAACCCCTTAAAAGCA
>CALFUO010000186.1 GCA_937929895.1 uncultured Aquimarina sp. | reverse complement strand
ACACAAAATCTTATGGAAGCTATTTGCTACAATCTATACCGAAGCCCAGGGATAATTGCGTCCAATTGCCAATAACAGAAGGAAAATAGGGTGAAAAACACTAGTTTATTATTTTAAAATAAGATTTAAAACTCAAAATCTCAAAAATTCAGACCAAGAATAAAATTATAGGCTAGCCATGAAACCTTTTACAACGGTCTTAATTAATCAAAAAAATATCGGGGTCATGACCCCCGATATTTTAAACTTTACACACTTGGTGAGATACTACCTATTCTTATCCGATTTTTTAGTTTATTCTTTCTTCTAACAACCAAGCTTTTTTACCCATGAAAACAAATAGTAAAAGTTGTTCCTTTTCCCACTTCACTTTCCACCTTTATAGTCCCATTTTGAGATTCAATCTGATTTTTTGTAATAAACAAACCGATACCCACAGCATCAGAATTACTATGAAAAGTGTTATACATCCCAAAAAGTTTATCTCCGTATTTTTCCAAATCAATCCCCTGGCCATTGTCTGACACTTTCAAATACCCCTTCCCCATATCGCAAATACCAGATTCGAAATGAATCTTTGCATTTCTATCAGGGTGCTTATATTTAATAGCATTCGTCAAAAGGTTCAATAGAATACTTTCTATATATGCAGGCACAAAACGCACTTCAGAGAATTTGCTGAAATCGAAGGTAACTTCGGCGTCTCCACTAGTGATAATATTTCGAATAGAACCAGTCACTAAATCTAAAGTAGTCCTTAAACACACATTCTTACGCTTTTGTTTTTTATTGGTATGGATGGTCACGATCTCATTTAAGTGATCTATCGTAGTACTTAGATTCTTACTAATATTTTTCACTTCGCTAACCAACTCCAACTTTTCCGTAGTATCATCTATGCTTTCAATCAACTGTACCAAAAGGCTTAGATTACTAGAATGCGATCGTAGGTTATGAGATACAATATGAGCAAAGTTGAATAATCGGTTATTCTGCGAAGCGATAATATCAACAGATTTTTGAAGTGTTAGTTCACGACGTTTGATTTCATCAATGTTTTGAAACACCCCTTTAATACCAATGATTTTGTTAGTTGAATCGTATACTGGTTTCCCTATAACTCTAATCCAAAGAGGATTCCCTTTGTAATTATTCATTCGCAATTCTTCACTAAAAGTTTTTCCCGAAGTACTACAAGTCAAAAAAATATCAGCCACTTTTTGCAAATCTTTCTTTGGAAAATAACTGTAAGAATTTTTTAAAGATGGAGTATAGTCTTGTGGATATCCCAAAATACGTTTTGCCTCTGGATCCCAATAAGTCTTTTTCTTTTTAAAGTCGATAAACCAACTTCCCGTATGGGACATTAAAGCGGTTTCCAAATAATGAAACTCTATGTCATCTGTATGCTCTTGTAAGCTTAAAGGTTGAAAGAAAATTAGTTTCGTATCAGATTTCATATTCACCATAGCCTCTTCTACAGTATAAGCAACAAAACCCTTAAGTTTTCCTTCTGCATTCTTTAGTTGTATTTTCTGACGAAAACTAAGGTCACTAAATTTATAGTTCTCATAATTTTGCTGAAAAAATACAACGTCTTCTTCTGCAATTAAATGTGTAAGAAACCAATTTAAAGTAAATTCTACTTCTTTGCGTTTGTAGCCCAAATTCTTGACAAACCCTTTTGACCAAGAATCCGCTGGTAATAAACTACCTAATTCCCAAAATCCAATATTAAACTTCTTAAGCGTATTCTCGAATAACTCGTTTGCTAGCATTTTTAAATTTTAGATTCTTCTTCTTTTACATTACTTAACTGAAGACTTAACGCATCTGTAGACAATTGTACTTCGATCAATGAAAGTATTAACGATATCAACAACGAAACCAAACTAACACCAAACACCACATGTGCCCAATGAGTCGCATTCAAATACAATAACCCCATTGTAGCAACAGCCCCAAGAAAACTTAAGATCGCAGCCGCCTGCATATTTCGAATTAAATACAAGCGCTTACGCAAAAGCTTAATTTGCATAAATAATCGTTTGTTTTGATTCTCGACATGCTCTTTATGCAACTGCCTAATCAAAGCCGCAATTGCTAGGTATCTAGCGTTATAGGCTAACATCGTTAATGATATTGCAGGAAAAAGTAAGGCTGGGATACTAAGAGTTAATTCCATATAATTCAGTCTATCTCAAATATAATTTATTTGAAGGCTCATAAATTCACTGATCGATAAAATACAACTTCTTGTCAACAAAACTTGAATTTATGTTAATACATTACTCAAAATAAAAGATCTCTCTTTTTTGTTTACTTTTGCTCTAGCTTTAGGGGTGTTTTTTTTCAAAAGACTGAGATTTACCCTTCGAACCTGATGCGGCTAATACCGACGTAGGGAAAAGTGAGTTTCTACCAGAACTTCTTGAAGAACATTCGTAATGAATGTTTCCCCACATAGGATTACCAATTTTGGAACAAAGCAGATTTCGAAAGATGAAATTATGATTGAAATACAGGTAAACCACGAAACCAAAGAAATACCAACAAATAGCAATCTAAATGATTTACTAAAATCATTAGATATTTTAGGTGACGGAATTGCCATTGCAATCAACAACGAAATAATCACAAAAAGCGCTTGGAATAACACTTTGTTAGATAACAAAGACAACGTGACAATAATCCAAGCAACACAAGGTGGCTAATTTTTTTTAGTACTGAGTACAGAGTACTTAGTACAGAGAACCATATATAAATTGACTTTGTACTCTTTACTGAGTACTTTGTACTAAATAGAAATTATGAAAGGTAAAGACACTGCACCAAAGGAAGGGATGATTACAAGGAAGCCTTTCCCTAACTCGAAGAAAATTTACGTGAAAGGAGAAATCCACCCACACATTAATGTGGCAATGCGTGAAATTACTTTAAACGACACTAAGGATTCGATGACCGGAAAAGTGACCCCTAACGAGCCTGTTACTGTTTACGATACTTCTGGACCTTACACTGATCCAGAAAAAGAGATAAACGTACACAACGGTATCGAAAGAATCCGTGAGCAGTGGATACAAGACAGAGGTGATGTCGAGCAATTAGATGCCTTTTCTTCTAAATATTGTAACGAACGCCTAAACGATAATAGTTTAGATCATATGCGTTTTTCTCACCTGAAGAAGCCATTAAGAGCAAAAGAAGGTCAAAATGTAACGCAACTACATTACGCAAAGCAAGGAATTATTACTCCTGAAATGGAATACATTGCTATCCGTGAGAATCAAAAAATTGATGAAATGACGGAATTAGCAAAGCAACATCCTGGAGAAGATTACGGAGCTTCGATCCCTAAAAAAATTACTCCAGAATTTGTACGTTCTGAAGTAGCTAGAGGTCGTGCAGTAATTCCTAACAACATTAATCACCCAGAGTCTGAGCCTATGATTTTAGGACGTAATTTCTTGGTTAAAATTAATGCTAACATTGGTAACTCGGCTACTACATCTTCTATTGAAGAAGAAGTAGAAAAAGCAGTTTGGTCTTGTCGTTGGGGTGCTGATACCATTATGGATTTATCTACGGGTAAAAACATTCACGAAACACGTGAATGGATTATCCGTAACTCACCAGTACCTATCGGAACTGTACCTATCTACCAAGCTCTAGAAAAAGTAAATGGCGTTGCCGAAGATTTAACTTGGGAAATTTTCAAGGATACTTTAATCGAGCAAGCTGAACAAGGAGTAGATTACTTTACGATTCACGCTGGGGTTTTATTACGCTACGTACCAATGACTGCGAAACGTGTAACAGGTATTGTTTCTCGTGGAGGATCTATTATGGCTAAATGGTGTTTAGCACATCATAAAGAAAACTTTTTATACACACACTTCGAAGAGATTTGTGAAATCTTAAAGAAATATGATGTTGCCTTCTCACTAGGAGATGGTTTACGCCCAGGTTCTATTGCTGATGCAAATGACGAAGCACAGTTTGCAGAATTAGAAACGTTAGGAGAATTAACAAAAATTACTCGTAAACACGATGTACAGTGTTTTATTGAAGGACCAGGTCACGTGCCAATGCACATGATTAAAGAAAACATGGACAAGCAATTAGAAGCTTGTGACGAAGCTCCTTTCTACACATTAGGACCTTTAACAACTGATATTGCTCCTGGTTACGATCATATCACATCTGGTATTGGTGCTGCCATGATCGCTTGGTACGGATGTGCTGTATTATGTTACGTAACACCAAAAGAACATTTAGGGTTACCGAATAGAGAAGACGTACGTGAAGGAGTTGTTACGTATAAATTAGCTGCACATGCAGCCGATTTAGCAAAAGGACATCCTGGAGCACAACATAGAGATAATGCATTAAGTAAAGCGCGTTTCGAGTTCCGTTGGGAAGATCAATTCAACTTAGGATTAGATCCAGAAAAAGCACGTGAATTCCACGATGAAACTTTACCTGCTGAAGGAGCGAAAATTGCTCACTTCTGTTCTATGTGTGGACCAAAATTCTGTTCTATGAAGATTTCTCAAGAAGTTCGTGACTTTGCAGCCAAGAATGATATTGTTGAAAATGAAGTGATTCAGAAAGGAATGGATGAAAAATCGCAAGAATTTAAGGACAAAGGAAGCGAAGTTTATTTATAGATAAATATATTGCTCAAAATTCATAAATTTATGAATTTTGAGCAATATATTTATCTATAAATAAACTTCGCTTCCTTTGTCCTTAAA
>CALFUO010000185.1 GCA_937929895.1 uncultured Aquimarina sp. | reverse complement strand
TGGTATTTTAATTCTTTCAGTAAGACGATACATTCTATCTGGTAATTTCATTAAATAATCACGTGCTTTTTCAGCTTCAGGTGTAAGATTAGTTATCTTATCTATTTCCCAAGCATTATTTAATTTTTTTATAATATCTACATAATCAAAACCTGTATAAACTCCTACTCTTTGTGCTACTGTAGAAAAATCATCAAACAAACTTCCTTTTACTGCAAAAGACTCTCTTAAATGCATTGCTGGCATTGTTATTTTGTGTTTCATCATATGATGAAAAGCCAACATCATTTCACTTGGATCTAGATTAAAAATCTCTTTTACAAATGTAGAGTAAGCACTAAAGTGACGCATCTCGTCACTAGCAATTAAACTACACATACGCCCTAAATTAGGATTATTGTATTGACTTGCCATTTTAGCAACACGAGCATGAGATATATTCGTCGCTAATTCCTGAAAACTTGTATAAATGAAGTTTTTATAAGGATCTCGATCTGTACCGATATCAAAACCATCACTAATCAAATGCTGGGTCGTACGTTCAATTTCAATCATATTTACACGCCCCGAAAGATATAAGTATTTATTCAACACATCTCCATGGCGGTTTTCTTCACCTGTCCAATGGCGCACCCATTTAGCCCATCCATTTCCACCAGCTTCAGACGTAAATTCACCTCCTTTTTCATGCTGATCGACACCCACAACATCCATTAACCAAGATTCGTAAGTTGGTAATGCCTCTTCTGTAATTGTATCTCCAACCAATACTACCCAAAAATCATAAGGTAATTCTTTTGCTAATTCACGTAGTTCGGTTACTTCATCCATAAAAGTATCTGGATTCTGTGAATCTGGCAAAAAGTCTGTTGGTTGCCACACTTTTTCTATAGGCACTAAGAATTTATCAATAAAAGCATCTACCTTATGCTCTAACTGCTTCATTACTTCTAATCTGATATTATCTATTGCCATATAGTATTAATATTTTATAGCGCCCGTAATGTGACGCTCCGTCTTTTCTAATAATTCCTCAAAAGTACATGATTTTATTGCAATAGGCTCATGAACTTTTAAAGTAATCTTGTTAAATGCTCCGACCGGAAAATTACCATATTTAGCGAGTTTCCAACTATTATTAATTGTAGCTGGAAGCACATAACCCTCAGGCATTTGCTTTACTAAAATTTTTAACCCAGTCTCTGCGAATTTTTTAGGCTCACCTGTTTTACTACGCGTTCCTTCGGGGAAAATCACTGCCATTCCCTTATTCTCATTGATTTGCTTTCCAAATTGAATGATCGCTGGTAACGACTGTCGTTTATTATTTCTATCTATCAAAACGGATCCACCATTTCGAAGATTGAAGGATATACTAGGAATACCTTTCCCTAATTCTTTCTTCGAAATATATTTTGGATTAAACTTCCTAAGATACCAAGCAAACAAAGGAATATCGAACATACTCTGGTGGTTAGCAACCACAACTATAGGTACATTTGCTGGAATTTTATATTCCGACTGAAAACTACTACTTCCACCTAAAAAGTGTAAACACTTTAAAATGAAAAAATTTAACCATGCGACTATTTTTTCTTGTGCTTTTAACCCTAATATTTTAAATATAATAACCTGAATTACATGAAAAACAACCAAGGTTAACCCAAAAAAAAAGTAAAAAACAAGGGACAGTAGTCCCGATATTATTTTGTGCATTTTGCTTTAGTTGTTGGTTAACAACTCTTAGCTACTCGCAAGCCAATAACTAAGAGCTATAAACGATCTACTAACAATACTCGTTAAAAGCATCTACAAGGTTTTCTGCAATAATCTGCGCAGAACGCCCTTCGATATGGTGACGCTCTAACATATGCACTAATTCACCATCTTTAAATAACGCAATACAAGGCGAAGATGGAGGAAATGGCACCATATGCTGTCTTGCTGCATTTACCGCATCCTTATCTACCCCAGCAAATACCGTTACTGCATTTGTTGGCTTCTTATCATTATTTAGTGACATTTTTGCAGCTGGACGTGCATTTGCAGCTGCACAACCACAAACTGAATTCACTACTACTAAAGTAGTTCCTTCTTTTGCTAATGCTTCGTTTACTGCTTCTGATGTATGTAATTCTTGAAATCCAAAGTCCGCCAAATCGGCACGCATTGGCTTTACTAATTCTGCTGGATACATATATTTTATTTATTTTTTGACTGATATACAAAGGTACAAATACTATTCCATTTCAAAATCTGCTGTTTTTGTCAGTTATACTATTTTTGGAACAGAATTCGCGTTCTTTAAAGCATTATAAAATTACATAAATGATTAAAATAATAGGAGCACTCGCGGGCTCTTGGGTATACGGATTTCGAGGAGCAATTGCTGGTTATTTTATCGGATACCTGATAGAACAACTATTTCCTGATTCTGCAAAAAAAGCAAGTTGGCAAACTGCAGGGAGTTACACTAGGACCAAGAGAGAACCAACCATAACACCACATGATTTTGAGTTAAATTTACTTTCCCTTGCCTCGCTAATTATTAAAGCTGACGGAACGGTCAACCAAACAGAACTCGATTATGTACGCAAGTATTTTGTGCAATCATACGGAAAAGATCGCGCCAATGCTACTTTTAAAACCTTTAACGAGGTTATTAAAAAACGAGAAATCAATACTGCAAGAATTTCAGCCTACGTAGCCCAACATACGCGTTATGAATCCCGTCTTCAAATTCTACATTTCTTATTCGGAATCGCTAATGCCGATGGACATATTAGCGAAAATGAGATTTACAAAATCAATGAAATCTCAGGATACTTTAGAATTACTTATCAGGATTCTGAAAGTATAAAAGCTATGTTCGTTAAAAAAGCTGGAAATGCTTATAAAATTCTAGAAATAGACAAGTCTGCCACAGATTCTGAAGTAAAAAAGGCTTATCGCTCTATGGCTAAAAAATACCACCCTGATAAATTAGTGAATCTTCCTGACCACATGAAACAAGGAGCTGAAGAAAAATTCAGAAAAGTACAAGAAGCCTACGAGCAAATTCAGAAGGAAAGAGGGATTTAGCCCTATAAGCAAGCTACGAGCTTTTAGTTTTGGGCAAAAATTACGCATTGCTCATTACCCATGAAATGTTAAGAAAATGCAAACTAGGCCTTATTAAAGGATAAAAGTTGAATTCAAAACTTATTTTAGTTTATTGATAGCTGGGAGCTCGAAGCTCACAGCCCAAAGCCTTAAAAATGAAATATACAAAATTACCAAACACCGATATTGAAGTGAGTAAAATATGCCTAGGTACGATGACCATGGGTATTATGAACGATGAAACATCTAGTATTCCGATTATGGATACTGCCGTAGAAAATGGAGTGAATTTTTTTGATACTGCAGAATTATATCCAGTTCCTTTTAGTCTAGAAAAATACGGAGAAAGCGAGCGTATTATTGGTCGCTGGATGAAGTCTAAAAACAATCGTAAAGACATTGTTGTAGGTACTAAAATCGTGGGACCACTTCCGTTTATTGAAGGCATTAGAGAACCTATTGATTTTAGCAAAAAATCATTAAAACATGCGCTGCATAAATCCCTGCAAAACCTTCAAACAGACTATGTAGATTTATATCAACTACACTGGCCTGATCGTAATTGCAACTTTTTTGGTGCTCTAGAATTTACACACAACGAGAATGAAGCCTGGGAAGACACTTTCCAGGAAACTCTACACAATCTAGAGGAACTAGTAAAAGAAGGAAAAATAAAAAGTATTGGGGTTTCTAATGAATCCCCTTATGGGTTAATGCGTTTTGCTGAAGAAGCACGTAAGGGAGGAATGAAAATTAGCACCACACAGAATCCTTATAGTTTACTAAACCGAACAGACGATATTGGCTTAACCGAGATATTACATCGTGAAGAGATTGGATATTTAGCCTATTCCCCTCTTGGTTTTGGACAGTTATCTGGTAAATACCTAAATGGAGCTTCACCAGAAAAAGGTAGAGTAACCTTATTCCCGAACTACAAGCGTTACCATAACGAACAATCTTTTAAAGCTACTGAAGCGTATAACGAAGTTGCTAAAAAACATGGATTATCGCTAACTCAAATGGCACTAGCGTTCGTAAACGATAGACCTTTTATGACTAGTAATATTATTGGTGCTACTAGCGTAGAACAATTAAAAGAAAATATTGGAAGTATTGATATTGTACTATCTAAAGAAATCTTAAAAGATATAGAAGAAGTACACTTAACGTTCCCTAACCCTGCTCCATAGATTTTTCTTTAAAAAATTTACTTCAGGGATATATTATTATTGAAAACAAATCACAATAATAGTATATCCCTGAATCATTTTACAGCACATATCGGTTAACCTAAAGCAACTTCTAAAAATTCAAGAATTCTTATTTCTATTTAAGAATTAAGTCAATGGCTTTTACATATCTTTATCCATAAATAACGGTATATATAAAACTGTAAATTCATACTCAATTCTATTACATTTAATTTACAATAATACAATATTGAACATCTAAAAAACAGATTGTTATACGTTTTAAATTAATATAAAAGTGTCTTAAAGGAAATAATCAA
>CALFUO010000184.1 GCA_937929895.1 uncultured Aquimarina sp. | reverse complement strand
CATATTTAAAGTTAACTTAACATTACAAGAATCTAAAAAGCAAATACTTAACAAAAACTACTTCCTCTTAAGCATATCACAAGAAAAAGGGTTAGATAATTGCGTATTATCACACAATCACCTAACCCTTTTAAGACTTTTTACTTATACTGATCGATCTTATTGATACATTTTCTGATACAAAGGATCGTTTGGATTTTGATTTGAACCGATTACTTCACCAAATTTGTTTTTAGTACCACCTAATGATTTTGCAGCTACAGAATTATTCCCAGTAATTCTATCTATTGCTAACTTCAAAAAAGGATCTGATAATTCTCCTAACTCACCCAAATTTGTAAGATCTTCGGTAAAAGAAATATCAGGGGTTAATCCAGATGTTGGCACAATAGTATTATTCTTATTAATACTTCGCAAAACTAATGGCTGCATTGCATATGTGTGATCCTCATTAATCTTTTCCTTATTGAATTGCGCTGGAGAATCATATAGAGTAATCGAACCTTCTGATTTACCGACCGAACCATCACCAATAGTCACAACATCAATATAAGGTTCTAATCCATTAATTACTAATTCACTTGCAGAAGCTGTTTGGCGTTTCGTCATCAACACGTATACTCGAGACAAGTTCAACGAATTTATAGACTCTGTTTTATCCTCTTCACCTTCTTTTTCAATAGTTATATTAGAAACAAAATCAGTAGTTAAATCAGCATCCGCATCAGCTTCTATTGCAGCTTGTACTAGTGGATTCCACTGTTGCTTAACTAATACTTGTCCGTTAAACTGCCCTGTAATCATACTACTAAGTGCCACAGCAGTAGCAATCGATCCACCACCATTATACCTTAAATCAAGAACTAACTCATCTATATTTTGACTTTTCAATCTCCTAAACACCTGATTTAATTCTTCTTGAGAACCTCTTACAAACTGACTATAAAAAACATATCCAATTTTCAAACCATCTTGTTCTATAACTTTCTCAACTGGTACAGTCCCATCTCTTATAACTTCCTTGGTTAAAAAAACTTCACCAGACGCATCTACTATAGTCCCATTAATTGAATTCGCCCTGCCTAGTGTATAAGAATCCTTGTCAAAAATATCTGAAAAGTTATTTCTAGTTAATTTTTGACCGTTAATCCTATTGAAGAAGTCTCCTCTTTCTACACCTGCTCTAGCTGCAGGACTTCCTCTAGAAACTCTAGTACTAATTAGAACAACATCTTCAGAACCTTCTGCAACTAATAAGGCAATAAAACTCAAACCCGTTTGTTTAGATTCCCCCGCGAACTGAGCTTCTAACTCTTCGTAATCATCTACGATCCAGCTAAAACGATCTTGAGCTACAGTCAACTTCTCGAAAAAAGCTTCGGGTGTTCCTCCACTAGCTGCATATTCTTCGAACCCTTTAGCAGTACTAAAGCTAATGTTAGTAAAAGCACTCTGCTCTTGACGAAATAAGTAATAATTATTTAAACCTAAAAAGATAAACTCATTGATTTCTCCATTATCCACTTTTCCATCATTATGGTTTGCTAAGTTATTAGCTACAATTTCTTCTCCGACTATAGCGCTTATAGTAGAATTATTAACAATACTAGTAACAGTAGTTGTAGGACTTTCTTTAGTATCATTATCATCACTATCCTGACAACTGGATAAAAATAAAATAGGTAATACCAAAAAGACTATTCTTTTAAAATTTTTCATCTCTATTTCAATAAACGCCCTAACGAGCTAGGTTCTTTTTTTGTTTTATGTAAAGACGATTCGTCTTCGAATCTTGTTAATTGTATTAACGGATTTCCCATAATATAAGTATCAGACTTACCCGATAATTGCAATACTGCTTTATCTACACATTTTATATATACCTTCGAATCGTCTGTATTACTTAGACTAACTACTACACTATTAAGTTTAATCGCATTGGTGTAGCTATTTCCATTTAATAGAAACGTTGACTTTCTACTTTCTCCCATCACTTCTATCGAACTACGTTCATGTAATGTTATATTTACACTTTCAGAATTCGTAACTGTCAATTCTATTTTCGAAGTACCAGACTGATCTGTATTCACTTCTTTAGACTGAAGTATTCCTCGAAACTTCGCTTTACCTTTTAATAGAATTTCGCTAGACAAGGTATTACTATCTACTTTCACATTAGAAAAATCTCTTGCTTCTACCAAAAGTTTCTCTCCTTTTAAAGGCTGGTCACCAAACAATTTCACTTTGTCTTTAACAACGATCTCTGCTAATTCGTCGTTATAACCTAAAGTTACTTTCAGTTCTTTTGCCCTAGTAATCGTTTTTGTTGCAGTTACAGTTAATACTCCGTCAGTTACCACCACCTCTATAAACTTTAACAAGTTACCATCTGCCTCGATGCTTGCAGATAAAGAGGCTTGTTTACGAAGATACACTTCGAAATTACCATCTACTGCAAGTGTATGATATGTATTAGGTATTGTTATTCTTTTCTCGACTACTTCCCTATTACCCTTTACTTTTTCTTCCTCTTGGGCAAAACTCATAAGAAAGGCACTATAGATAAGTGCCACAACAATTTTCTTCAGCATAATATAATTTAAATAAAAACTTAAGCTTTGCATAAATATAGTACTATTTCTATTTTTTATTACCTTATAGAAAACTTTATACTTAAATGAACTTTACTCCGAATAAAATAAATGCCTTCCTTTTCCTTAAACTTCCATCCGCTTGGTGGTGTGGAGTAAGGGTCAACAAAATAAACATAGAAAATGCTATCACTACTGTAAAATTTAAGTGGTTTAATCAAAACCCTTTTCATTCTATTTATTTCGCAGTATTGGCCATGTGTGCTGAATTGGCTACAGGAGTTTTAGTAATGTATCACATTGCTAAAAGTGGAAAAAAAATATCAATGCTAGTCATTTCAAACACATCTAGCTTTTCTAAAAAAGCCAAAGGAAAGATAAGATTCAACTGCGATCAAGGTAAATTAGTCGAAGAAAATATTTTAAAGGCTATTGAAACCAACACACCTCAGAAATTTTGGTTAAAAGCTACTGGAATTGACCAAAGCGAAGATACCGTTGCATCATTTACATTTGAATGGTCTATAAAAATTAAATAATGTTAAGTTTATTGTTAAAATATTATATTATGTAATATTTACTTTAAATTGTGGTTATTATAAACAAGCGTTAAAAAATATCTCTCCCTATGGCAAGAGCAATGTTAGATTACACCCTTGATATTTTAGAAAGAGTTAGTTTTGATACTACTTTATTCACTAAAGAAGTACAGAAAGCCCTAATTCGGCTTCAACCACATGAAATTATAGAACTTAAAATATTTCTTAACAATTTGATACAAAAAAAGCCTCAGTTAGAGGCTTATGTACAATTAAATGCAATTTAGAAACAAATATCTAGAAATCTTTTAAAGCGTCTCGATACTCTTTTAAATCTGCTATATTCATTTTATTTTCCAAATCTTTATACAAAGAAATTAGATAAACTAAACTCTCTACCGGATCGCTTGACGTTTCGGTTGTCACAACTTCTCCATTTTCGTCTTCGATAGGATCGTCTTCTGGAATCGGAATTAAAAATGTTTCTTCTTCTTGAATGTGCTCGTATGTCAAACGCAATACTTTAACCGCTAGCGGGTTGTTGTTCTGAGCTTTTGCATACTCTCTTAATTCCTTTAAATCTTCAACTAGTGTATTTAAAATAATCCCTGCATGATTCAAATCTGCAACAATTTTATCTACTAATTTTAATGCTTTCTTATTTTCCAAAACCTTGAATTTAGATAACTATAGTTACTCTGCAAATGTAAGTCTTTCACCCTAAAAATACATTGACAAGTATAGAAATATAAAATGTTTCTCATATTTCTTACAAAGAATTACTTTTGAAAAAAAAGCACTATGAAGGACATACCATGGGTAACTGCCCTAGAATTCGAAGATATTACCTATAAAAAATATAACGGAGTTGCACGTATTGCATTTAACCGACCAGAGGTTAGAAATGCTTTTCGACCAAAGACGACTAGTGAGTTATTGATAGCATTTCAAGATGCTCAAGAAGATACGAGTATTGGTGTTGTATTACTTTCTGCCGAGGGGCCTTCGCCAAAAGACGGTATCTATAGTTTTTGTAGTGGTGGTGACCAAAAAGCCAGAGGCCACCAAGGCTACGTAGGTGAAGATGGATACCATCGTCTAAATATTTTAGATGTCCAACGACTTATTCGTTTTATGCCCAAGGCAGTTATTGCTGTTGTACCTGGTTGGGCTGTTGGTGGCGGACATAGCTTACATGTAGTCTGCGATATGACTCTAGCGAGTAAAGAACATGCCATTTTTAAACAAACAGATGCGGATGTTACTAGTTTCGACGGTGGTTATGGCTCTGCTTACTTAGCAAAAATGGTAGGACAAAAGAAAGCTAGAGAAATTTTCTTTTTAGGAAGAAATTATTCTGCACAGGAAGCTTTTGAAATGGGCATGGTAAATGCTGTAATTCCTCATGACGAATTAGAATCTACAGCCTACGAATGGGCACAAGAAGTGTTAGCCAAATCACCAACTTCCATCAAAATGCTAAAATTCGCAATGAATCTTACTGACGATGGTATGGTAGGGCAACAAGTTTTTGCTGGCGAAGCTACACGATTAGCTTATATGACAGATGAAGCAAAAGAAGGCCGAGATGCATTCTTAGAAAAAAGAAAACCTAATTTTGATAAAAAGTGGTTACCATAACCTCTTATTTATTGAATTCAGATTAAAATTCGTTATAGATAACTAGTCGAAAACAATTCGAACTACATCCATATTTTTCATTCCGAATAAAGAGTTTGCAGCCCCATATTTTTTGGGGTTGCTTTTGTATATAGTCAACTCTAAGTGTCCAGAACTATTGAAAATGGCTATTTTCTTACTATCCACACTAATTTCTTTTTCGGATTCAGAAGCCACCGCTTCCGTATAACTCGAATGGATCGAAGTAATCTTCACAGATCGAATGTGTATTTTAAAGTCTCTTCCTTGTCGCACTTCTTCGAAAAAAGGTTGGGTGATGTTCGTTACAATATTACCATAGTTATCAATATAGATAACCTTCCCCTTTATCTGATTTCCTTGGTCTTCAATACTCGGTAGAAAAGGTTGCTTCTCTTTTAACCCTGAAACAAAATTACCTAGTTTAGTTAAATGCACCCCTTTAGCTAAAAAACCTGCTACTTTCGCAAAAATGTGCAGTTCTGGAAATAATAAATTCGGAGCTTCGAATTGTTCTATAGCCACCAACGAGGTTAATTGTCGTCCCTTAGCTAGTAAACTAATAATGCCATTATCTGCCCCAACGAAAAACTGATTATCGATCTTAGCAATTATATGCTTGGTATCATTCGATTTTTCTGCATTTACACCAATAACATGAATCGAATTATCAGGAAATTCAAAGCAAGCATTATTTAAAATATAAGCTGCTTCATAAATTTCAAAAGGTGTAATTTGATGTGAAATATCTACAACGGTGACATTTCTATTTTGCTTATAGATAGCCCCTTTTACCGCTGCAACGGAAAAGTCTTTATTCCCAAAATCTGTTGTAAGAGTTATAATCGCCATCTATTCTATATTGTTAACAAAATTATTAATATTTGAAGAGGTTATCGTCGTTTTTATAAATTATTGCTCGTAAATTTTAGTACATTTCTATAAGAAAATAGTCTTATTATTTTGAACACTTAAAACCAATACAATTTGAACGAAATTATTATCGATTTAATGGACGTAAGTCCTCGAGATTTTTTTGGTAGCAAAAACGATACTATCGAACTACTAAAAAAATATTTCCCTAAACTTAAAATAGTTGCAAGAGGCAATCAGATAAAAGCCTACGGAGAAGAAGAAATCTTAGAAGAATTCGATAAACGCGTCGAGATATTAATTTCCTTATTCAATAAATACAATAAAATAGACGAAAGGATTATAGAAACGGCACTTACTAGTGATAAAAGTAATCCTGTCGATATAGCTACTGACAATACAGAAATACTGCTTCATGGCGTCGGCGGAAAAAAAATAAAAGCACAAACACCCAACCAACAAAAACTTGTAGACCTAATGCGTAAAAACGATATGGTTTTTGCTATTGGTCCTGCTGGTACAGGGAAAACTTATACAGGGGTAGCTTTGGCTGTTAAAGCTCTTAAAGAAAAACAAGTCAAACGAATCATTCTTACACGTCCCGCAGTAGAAGCTGGTGAGAATTTAGGTTTCTTGCCTGGGGATATGAAAGACAAACTAGATCCGTATATGCAACCTCTTTATGATGCATTACGTGATATGATTCCTGCCGAACGCTTAGAAGATTTTATTGAAAAAGGAACCATACAAATTGCACCTCTAGCTTTTATGCGTGGACGTACTCTAGACAACGCCTTTGTAATCTTAGATGAGGGACAAAATACCACCCACTCACAAATGAAAATGTTTTTAACTCGTATGGGTAGAAACGCTAAATTTTTAATTACAGGTGATCCTGGGCAAATAGATTTACCCCGTCGTGTAACCTCGGGATTAAAAGAAGCTTTGTTAGTATTAAAAGATGTAAAAGGAATCGGAATGCTGTATCTAGATGGTAAAGATGTAATTCGACACGCTCTTGTTAAAAAAGTAATCAGCGCATATAAGGGCATTGAAAATAATCCGGAATAATAACTTTTTGTAAATTTGATAAAACTGAAACTTTAAATCCTAAAAATCAAAAGGACAATAGTTTCTACCAAAGATAACCTACTGGTCTGACCTACCAGATTAATAAAAGCCACATGAAAGTATTCCCATTTCTACTTTTAATCATATCATTCTATACCGCTACCTACGCTCAATTCGAGCGTGTCACCTATGGTGTAAAGGCGGGTTTAAGTTTATCTAATATCTATAGCGGAGATTTCGAAGACCCTTTGTTCAAACCAGGGATATACGGAGGACTTTATATTACTACGGATATCGATCGAAATATCGACGCTTCTATTGAAGCTGTTTTCTCTCAACAAGGCTTTAAGTTAGAAAGCTTGCAAGAAGTATCTATCGGTAACGGAACTGAATTAGTTAAAACAGAAGGAATATTAAGATTAGATTATATACTATTCCCCGTAATAGGTATATACAAACCTACTGAGAAGCTTAGATTAAAATTTGGCCCTCAATTTGGGTATTTAATAAATAATACCATTACAAATAGTACTGCTTTCTTCGACGGTAGTATCGTAGAAAGAGAGGTAGCAGGCCTACAAGAATTAACCAAAAAATTCAACCTAAGTTTGATTGCTGGATTTAGTGTTGATGTGTACGAAGGGCTTTATTTCGAAGCTAGATATAATTTTGGGGTATCTGGAGTACTAAAGGATGAAGGTAATTTATTGAGTGACGATAATTTCTTCAACTCGGTAATCCATATCGGATTAGGGTTTGATTTAAAATAAAGGATCAGGAGACTGTCTTCCCCTTAACTAGTTTCTGTAGTAATTTACTTAAAGAACCAAATTGTCTTTTTTCTAGTTTATGAAACTCCCCATCACATAGAAAAATATCTTTTACCTCTTGTAATAAAGAGTCTACCTCTTCTTGGGTCATATTATTATTTCTGATATAGGTTTTTATTTTATAACTACTAGTATCATCATCATCATCCTCGATCATTCGCTGGTAAGTAAAAAACATAGTATCCCCTACTTTTCTTCGAATTTCTGCACGCTCTGCATTAACCTGTATATGATCTGCAAACGAGCAATAGATAAATAAATAAGCTCTAAAATCGTCATATGTCCATTGTAAACCCCTCATAAACCATAATTCACTGATAATCAAATATATAACAATTAAACAATTCTTCAAAGTACTAAATGCAGATTACAGCTAATCATTAGAATAATGAAAAAAATCGCTATGAATTGAAAGTTACCACCTTTTAAGCTGAAACAAGAGATGATATCGCTGATCAGCGATATACCAATGATATAAATTTTAAAACAAAAAGAATACAATACCATTTCCTATATGAATTTACCGAATTAAAATGCGCCTTTAGAAATTCTACATCAGCATAAAAAAGAACCGTAGTACGTACTATGCTTATTTTGTCTGACTTGTATCACTAGCATTCGAAACTTTAGAATATAGACCGTTTCACTGAAAGAGAAGAGAAAATAGACTTTTATATATCAATACATTGGACGTTTTCGTCTAAGACTTTTTCAATCCATCTTAGAAAATATATTTTCTAAAATTTTTAGCTTCAAAAATTCACAAGACACTCTAAATAA
>CALFUO010000183.1 GCA_937929895.1 uncultured Aquimarina sp. | reverse complement strand
GTTCTACAACTACTACTACTACTACTACAGGTGCTAGTACTTTTACACGTACATATGTAATTAAATCATGGGGTGCTATATCTGCAAGTGCAGGAGACGCTTTGCTTATAGCAACTCGATTTGTTGGAGGTAGAAGTTTAGATTATACAGGTAGTACTATTGCTGCTCAAAATCAATCAACTAGTAATGTAGTTTTTGATTTAGGGACTTTAACTTTTTCTAGTATGCCTACCTTAAGTTTAACAAACAGTAGTTCTAGCGCAGATATTACTAGTAGTGTTTACCCTAATCCAGTTTCAAATGGAGGTAGTTTATCTATTGAAGTTGAAGGAGCAGAGGTTTATTCTGTAATTAACTTAGCAGGTCAAACGGTTTTAACTCAAAAAGCTACAGGAACTTTAGATGTTTCAAGTTTATCTTCAGGTGCATACATCTTAAGTACAGAGGTAGGGATAGCTAAAATTGTAGTAGAATAAGCAATAGTTGTTTATTCATCATAAATTTTTAATTAAGAAAGGAGCTTCTATGTAGAAGCTCCTTTTTGCTTTTAAACATTATACTTTGTAAATAATATCATTTAAAAAAAAGATGTTGTAATATTCATTTATGAAAGCATTAATCCAACGCGTATTAGACGCTTCATTAAAAGTAGAAGGCAAATTAATTTCTGAAATCAAACAAGGTTTGGTGATTCTCTTAGGAATTCATGAAGAAGACACTAAAGAAGATTTAGACTGGCTAGCAAGAAAAGTAGCACAGCTTCGTGTTTTTTCAGACGACAAAGCAAATATGAATTTAAGTCTTCAGGATATTGATGGAGAAGCTTTGGTCGTAAGTCAATTTACGTTGTATGCCAATACTAAAAAAGGAAACCGACCTAGTTTTACTTATACAGCCAAACCAGAGAAAGCAATTTTATTTTGTGAGTCCTTTGTAGAGGAGTTGCAGTTAAAATTAAATAAAGAAGTACATACGGGTATATTTGGAGCCGATATGAAAGTAGCCTTAACTAATGACGGCCCTGTAACAATAATGATAGATTCTAAAAATAAGATGTAATAAAGGAAAATTCGATTTGATATAACAAAGGCCTCTGTTTTTGTTTCAATCAAATAAGTTTAGGATCGTATTATTAAGATACATAGAAATGATAGCAGAATACTGTAATGATTCTATATCCTTTATAAGATTTTGAAAGCATTTTAAAGTTACAGTTGAGTAAAAAAAATCAAAGCAGTATTTTTGGAGTAAACAAAAAGAATTCAATATTTAAAGAGATTAAAGTAACCTTGAATGTTGAATCTGAAATTTTGAATATACATGAACATACAAGACGCACAAAAAGCTGTAGACGATTGGATTAAAAATCACGGAGTACGTTACTTTAATGAATTGACGAATATGGCTCAGCTTACAGAAGAGGTAGGAGAGGTAGCTAGAATTATCGCTCGTCGTTATGGAGAGCAAAGTGAAAAAGAGAGCGATAAAAATAAAGATCTAGGAGAAGAATTAGCCGACGTGGTTTTTGTAGTTTTGTGCCTTGCAAACCAGACAGGAGTAAACCTTCAAGAAGCTTTTGATAAGAAATTAGATATCAAAACCAAAAGGGATCATGATCGTCATCATAATAACGAAAAGTTAAAGTAGTATGTGGAAAATGTTTAAGACTATATTAAGCTCAGAGAATTATTGGAGATCAGTACTTCGTTTAGCTTTCTTATTTGCAATTGTTTTTGCTGTGGTCGTCTATGTAGGGGAAGCCAAATTCGATTGGGAATACTTTTCTGCAAAATATATAAATGAAGGAAGATGGTTTACCTTCTTTAGATCTCGAGTTTTAGGAGGTTTAGTTTATGGGTTGTTCGTGTCGTATTTCTTTCAAAGAAGAAAAATTTTAGAAGATAGAGTAAAATAACTCTTCGAAACTTCGTTCAGGATGTAAGGCTGGTAGAAACTGAGCGTAGACGAAACCTATAATCAAATTAATAACAAAGTTGTTTTTTTGACAACTGAAACAGATAACTCACAAGGGATGAGATTACACTTACAACAAATACAAGATATTTCGAATCAAGAATTACAAATTACAGGTTCGAAAAGTGAGGCGAATCGATTATTAATTCTTCAAGCATTATACCCTTCTATTTCTATAGAGAATTTATCCAATAGTGATGATTCAGAGGTAATGCAAAAAGCATTAAAAAGTACTGATGAAATCGTAGATATTCATCATGCAGGTACAGCAATGCGCTTTTTAACTTCTTATTTTGCAACAAGAGAAGGGCGCAAAACAATTTTAACAGGGAGCGAGCGTATGCAGCAACGTCCTGTCGAAATTTTAGCAGAGGCTTTAAATGATTTAGGTGCTTCTATTTCTTATCAAAAAAATCAAGGAATGCCTCCTTTAATTATAGAAGGTAAAAAGTTAGAAAAGAGCGAGGTGGCTTTAAAGGCTAATGTAAGTAGTCAGTATATTTCTTCGTTAATGTTAGTCGCTCCAACCTTAGAAAATGGATTAGTCATTAAGTTAGAAGGAAAGTTGACTTCTGTACCTTATATCAAAATGACCTTATCATTATTAGCAGAAATTGGCGTTCAGGGTACTTTTGAAAATAATACGATTACTATTAAACCTTTACCTACTACAGAAGCGAAAACCTTAGTAGTAGAATCTGACTGGAGTTCGGCATCTTACTTTTATAGTTTGGTGGCCTTATCTAAAGGAGCTAAAATCACTTTGGGTAGCTATAAACAAAATAGCTATCAAGGGGATTCTTCGTTAGCAGAAATTTACAAACACCTAGGAGTAGAAACTACTTACGGAGACAATACGATTACCTTAGAGAAGGTAAGTAATCCAGAAAAAGGAACGGATGCTTTCGGTAGAATTTTAGATTTGGCAAACTCACCAGATATTGCACAGACAATTGCTGTGACGTGTTTTGGATTAGGTCTTTCTTGTCATTTAATAGGTTTACATACGTTAAAAATTAAAGAGACGGATCGTCTAGAAGCTTTAAAAGTAGAGATCGAAAAGTTGGGTGGAGCTGTTGAAATCACTGATGTAGATTTAAAATTAGCAGTAGCAACAGAAATCAAATCAGGTGTAGCAATTGATACGTATCAAGACCACCGCATGGCAATGGCATTTGCACCATTAGCATTAAGAACAGATTTAGTTATTAATGACGCAGAGGTAGTAAGTAAGTCGTATCCCGATTTTTGGAAAGATATGAAGACTGTTGGTTTTGAAATAAAAGAACTTTAAAAAATAATAAAAGAGGTTTGTAAATATGTTGCTGATTGTTCGATTGACTACAGCATTTTCAAAAGAAAAACATAAAATCACTTGACAACCCCTTAATCGAGATTGTATATTTGCTTATCCAAAAAAATACTGAATGAAACTATCACATTTCGACTTTGATTTACCACAAGAATTATTAGCAGAATATCCATCTGAAAATAGAGATGAAGCTAGGCTAATGGTTGTCAATCGTAAAGAAGGTACTATTGAGCATAAATTATTCAAAGACCTTATCGACTATTTTGATGAAGGAGATGTAATGGTGCTGAATAATACAAAAGTATTCCCTGCGCGTCTTTTTGGTAACAAAGAAAAAACGGGTGCTCGTATCGAGGTATTCTTATTGCGAGAGCTAAATTCAGAGACTCGTCTTTGGGATGTGTTAGTAGATCCAGCTCGTAAAATTAGAATTGGAAATAAATTATATTTCGGTGATGACGATTCTTTAGTAGCAGAAGTAATCGATAATACTACTTCTAGAGGAAGAACATTACGTTTCTTATACGATGGATCTTACGAAGAGTTCCGTCAGAAATTAAAAGATTTAGGGGAGACACCTCTTCCTAAGTATATCAAACGTGAAGTAGAACCACAAGATCACGATCGTTATCAAACAATTTATGCGAAAAACGAAGGAGCAGTAGCTGCACCAACAGCAGGATTACACTTCTCTAAGCATTTGTTAAAGCGTTTAGAAATTAAAGGAATTGATTTTGCAGAGGTAACATTGCATGTTGGTTTAGGAACATTTAACCCAGTAGAGGTAGAGGATCTTTCTAAACATAAAATGGATAGTGAACAGGCAGAAATTCAGACAGAAGCAACTGAAGTGGTAAATAATGCGATCACTAAAAAGAAAAAGATTTGTGCTGTAGGTACTACGGTAATGCGCAGTTTAGAGAGTGCTGTAAGCTCTGACCATACATTAAATGAATTTGCAGGATGGACAAACAAGTTTATTTTCCCTCCTTACGACTTTAGTATTGCAGATTGTATGATTACAAACTTTCATACACCAAAGTCAACGTTATTAATGATGGTTTCTGCATTTATGGGACACGATTTAATGAAAGAAGCATATGCTGAAGCAGTAAAAGAAAAATATAAATTCTATAGCTACGGCGATGCCATGTTAATTATTTAATTATTAAATAATAGAGTTTAGATATAATAGAAAGGTCTGAAATATTAAATTTCAGACCTTTTTGATTTAGAGAGATTTTTATTTTGAAACTAGTTTAGAGTATCCAATAATCAAATGACCCTTAATTGTTTTACCAATAAGTTTTCCAGCAAAGTTATTGGCTGTAATTCCATTGCCTTTCCCGTTAAATTCAAGAATAAGATTGGAGCCTTTTTGTTGAGTATTTATAAGTTTACAACCTCGTCCAGTATCAACTTCTTCTGTAGCACCATATCTAAGAGATTTTAAATCAATATCTTTTTGAGCATCAAAACCTTCTTCAGATATAACTTCAATTCTAATTTTAGAGGTATCATTTTGTATTTTTTCTTTGTTCAATATTCTTAAACGGCGATGTTTCACCAAAGGAAGAATAATGTTTTTAGAGTTATGATTGTCTCTCGCTAAATCATCCTCTTTTGGAACATCAATTGCTGCTAATGATAAATGAGTAGCTCGACCATACCTGTCAGTAAGTACATGGGGACGTTCTAGTTTATGCCAATGTGTTTTAGTGCCATCCTCGTAAGAAGTGTCATTTGGAGTATAAGCGGTCCCGCTATTAAATTTCCAATGGATACCATCAGGAGAACGTAAATAAATAGCTCTATAATCTAAATAGGCATTGATAATCATATGAAATTGAACCTCATCTTTCCATAAAACAGGATCTTCATAATTCGAATTTCTATATTTTTTAGGGACGATAGGATTGTATTTAATTTCATCGGAAACTACGTTATAAGGGCCAAGGGGGGTATTGTCTTTACTAACCATCATAGCCCCTGCTTTAGTAACGAACAAAAAGCGGCCATCTTTAAGTTGAACACCAGATAAATTTCGTTTGAATCGATAGAATCTTTCAGGTTTTTCATTTTTGACGTTAGAGGTGTCAATTTGTAAAACCCCAAGATTTTTCCAAGGACCATTCATAGATTTTGAATGGAATAGTACAGGTTTCCAATTAATTAAAGAATATAATAAAAAAGTACCGTCATTTAGTAAAATAATATCTGGATTATGACCATAGCCGTTAGCATGCTCATAAGCTTTTGGTTTAACAACTTTATACGGTCCCAAAGGGTTAGTAGACGTTACATGTGCTACTGTCGAATTAGGCCATTCCCAATGTCCCTTAGTTGCATTGGCAGGCCAACGGGTGATACACATATGATAATTGCCATCATGGTCCTTAACAGGTCTTCCTCCCCAGTAAGACCAATCGGGGCTTTCCATACCATTATCAATATCTCTTGGGATAACAGTTTTTTCACCCCAAGTAGTCGAAGTTAGTTTTTTATGAATAGGTATTGGTAGAATAAGGTCGTTAAAAGAAGTTCCTTTTATGGTTGTTACTTTACCTGTTACAATTTTAGAAGGTTCACTTTTATTACCACTAAAATCATGAGCGACTACGTAATATATATTGTCTTCTTCCTTTTTGGGTGTAAAGTCTATAAACCGGTTCTTCTTTACCAAGTAGGCAATTTGTTGAAATTTTTCCCCTTTTGTATTACTACGATAAATAGAATAGTAAGCGATATCATTTTGAGGATTCTTATTCCATTTCAATTCTATTTCACAATCAAGACTTTTGGTAACCAAGCCCTTTGGAGGAGTTGGTGCTATGTCATCTTTGTGAATCCTTGTAAGGGTGTTAGATTTAATAGAATCGCTTTTAGCTGTAATTATATATTTATATGTTTTACCAGCAATAAAGGTACTGTCAAGGAAAGTAGTTGTGGTGACTTTTCCGAGTTTTAAATAATTTAAAGAACGATTGTTGACTAAAGCGCGATAGATTTCATAATCTCCGAGCTTGTTTTTATCTATCCAGCTTAATACGATGTTATTGCGATTAGACGTAGTATTCAATTGAATAGTTTTTGGAGACATCATCCTAAGATTTACATTATCTAAATAGACTTTTACACCATTGCTCGAATAAAAAGTTACCTTAAGGTAAGGTAAACCTGCGCGTTTATCTTTTTTAGTGATCGAATATTTGCCACTAAAGTGTTCTAACTTTTTGTCAGATCCAATTAGGGTTACTTTTTTTGCGAGTATTCTTTCTTCGTTACCAAAAAACAAACTAAAAGTCAATGTACCGTTACTAATATATTCTAGGTCTGCATCAAATTCCCAAAAGAGAGTGTCACCAACATTTATTTTTTGAAACTCAGATTTCGTAATAAGAGTATTGGTTTTTGCCATACCGATATCGCACATCGAGTAAAGTTTACCAAAATGGAGCCCCATATTTTTGTCGTTAGGACCTTCTATTACTTTTGTTTCCCAATTAGGGGATTGTTTTACTTGTCGCCAACTGCCCCAAACCTTAGAGAAGTCACCATCATTTTTGTTTTCTAAAGGAGGGTTTTCTCCCATTAGTATTACCTGAGAAAGCGCAGAATTAAAAATTAAGATTAAAACGTAAAAATACAGTAGTGTCGAATGTTTCATAGTTAATTATAATTAAAGACCTACTGTTATAGGTTCTCTTTTGTCGTCCATGCGTTTAAGAGCTTTAGTTTCATAAATTCTTTTAAGCATAAACATAGGGCGTTCTAAAGTACTTTCCCATTCGAAAAGTTTTTTAAATAATTCTTTCACCTTTTCAGGGTGTTTGTGTGCAAGGTTTTTCTTTTCACTAATATCCTTAGCGATATTGTATAATTCAGCTGGTCTATCTGGGTAGCGTAATAGTTTCCAGTCACCATTGCGTACAACCCCTCGATTTTCTTTTTTCCAAAATAAATATTCATGTGGATTTTCTTTCTTTTTTCCTGTGATGTATGGAATAAGGTTTACACCATTAGTACTTTTTAAATCGCTTGTGTTTCCTCCAGCAACATTATAAAAAGTAGGAAGCATGTCTAACATACTTACCGAAGCATCGAATGTGCTTTTTGCAGGGATTACACCAGGAAGTTTCATGACACAAGGAACTCGAATTCCTCCTTCTAAGTGATTAGATTTACACCCACTTAAAGGGTAATTGCTAGTATGCGTTCCATCTGGGCCTCCGTTGTCGTTAGCGAAAACAACTAAAGTGTTTTTTTCTAACCCTAGAGCTTTAAGCTTATCTATGATTGTTCCACAAGCACGATCCAGAGCGATATTCATACCCGCTAATTTAGCTCGTTTTCCTGTTAAACCTAATTTCTTAGCTTCTGCTAAATCCTCTGGTGTTGTATGCAAAGGGCCATGTACAGCATTGAAGGACATATACATAAAAAAAGGATTCTTTTGATTTCGTTCTATAAAGTCACAAGCTTTAGCCGCTAAATCGTCTGTTAGGTATTTTTCAGGTTCCTTGTAGAACCCAAAATTTGTTTCAAGTCGATTTTCAGGTTTGTGTAGCGCTTCTTTCATAGTTAGAGGAAAAAAACTTCTTGCGCCACCTCTAAATCCGTAAAACTCTTTAAATCCTCTATTTAAAGGATGGTAACGATCAGCATTACCCATATGCCATTTACCTAAAACAATAGAGGTATACCCTAATTTATTTAAATAGTCGGCAATAGTTTCTTCATCTAAAGGGAGTCCCATGTTGTCTTTAAGATCCATTGAGTTTTTACTCATGTAACCCGGTACATTATTTTCTTCGAAGCCAAAACGCTGTTGGTATTTACCTGTTAGAAGACCAGCTCTAGAAGGTCCACAAACTGCCGCGGTAGTATATGCTTGTTTAAAGATCATACCTTCAGAGGCTAGTTTATCTAGATTAGGAGTATGAAAAGTTTTACTGCCCTGAAATCCAAAATCATGATATCCTGCATCATCAGCAAATAATAACACGATATTAGTTTTTTGTGCGACAACATTTTCGTAAGAAAATAAAAGTAATGTTGACAGTAAGGAGTTAAAAAGTAATTTTTTCATCTATGATTGTTATTGAATAACAAAAATATACGATTTTATAAAGTGTATTATTAGTTTTTATGTACCCATTGTGTAATATTGTACCACAAAGACACAAAATAATAAAATGATTGATTTATTTAATATTAACGAAAAGGTCATCGTTGTCACAGGTGGGGCAGGTGTACTAGGAGGAAGTATTGCAAGCTACTTGTTAACACAAGGCGTCCATGTAGTAGTCCTTAGTAGAAGTCAAAGCAGTATAGATACTCAATTAGCAATTTTTGAAAAGATAGGAGGAAACTATGCAGGTTATGTTTGCGATGTTTTAGATGAAGGTATTTTAGAAAATACAAAGAATATCATTTTAGAAAAATTCGGAAAGATCGATGCATTAATAAATGCAGCAGGCGGGAATATGCCAGGAGCCACTATTGGGCCAGGTAAAAACTTTTTTGATTTAGAAGCAGAAGACTTTAGAAAAGTATCTCAGTTAAATTTAGATGGTACAGTGCTACCAAGTAAAGTATTCGGAGAGGCAATAGTCAATAATGGAAAAGGATCTATTATTAATGTTTCTTCTATGGCAGCAGCTCAGGCAATTACAAGAGTAGTTGGTTATTCTGCATCTAAAGCAGCTATTGATAATTTCACAAAATGGTTGGCTACTGAATTTGCTATAAAATTTGGGGATCAATTAAGAGTGAATGCAATTGCACCTGGTTTTTTTATAGGAAAACAAAACCTTCGTTTATTAACAAAGGAAGATGGATCGTATACAGATCGAGGAAATACGATTATTCAGAATACACCAATGGGTCGATTTGGAGAGTCACAAGAACTAAACGGAACAGTGCATTGGCTTTTAAGTGATGCAGCTGCCTTTGTAACAGGTATTGTCGTGCCTATCGATGGTGGGTTTAGTGCTTTTAGTGGGGTGTAAATAGATTTAAGTAGAGGAAAATGAAACAAACATTTAGATGGTTCGGGACACCAGATCCTGTTCAACTATCACATATCAAACAAGCTGGGGCTACAGGTGTAGTAACAGCTCTTCATCATATTCCCAATGGCGAAATTTGGCAAACTAAAGAAATACGAAAAATAAAAGATACTATAGAAGCAGAAGGCTTAGAATGGTCTTTTATAGAGAGTATTCCAATTCATGAGAATATCAAACTTCAACAAGGAGACTATTTAGAACGGATTGAAAATTACAAACAAAGTTTAAAGAATATAGCAGCATGCGGAATCAAAAACGTGTGCTATAACTTTATGCCTGTTTTAGATTGGACGCGTACCCATCTTTTTTGGCCTTTAAAAAATGGTAGTACAGCCCTGCGCTTCGATAAGGTAGAAATGGCAATTTTCGAATGCTTTTTAATGAAAAGAGAAGGAGCAGAAAAAGATTACACTTCAGAAGTGTTAAGAGAAGCTAAGTCACGTTTCAAGCAAATATCTGCAGAAGAAGTTCAACGTATTGAAGACGCTATCTTAAAAGGTTTACCAGGAACAGTGGATGATCTTACCATGGACCAATTTAAAGAAATGATTGCTCAGTATGATGGTGTTTCTCACCAAGAATTAAAAGAGAATTTGTCCTTCTTTTTAAATCAAGTAATACCAGTGGCAGAGGAGTTAGGAGTTGTAATGGCAATTCACCCTGATGACCCTCCTTTCGATATCATGGGGCTACCAAGAATCATAACATCAGAAGCAGATCTAGACGATTTAGTTAATTTTGTAGATAGTCCAAGTAACGGAATTACATTTTGTACAGGTTCTTTAGGTGCAAACCCAGCAAACGACTTACCTAAAATGTTTGCGAAATTTGCAGATCGTGTTCACTTTTTACACCTTAGAAATGTAAGGAGAGAGGCTGATGGAAGTTTTTACGAAGACAATCATTTAGAAGGTTCTACAGATATGTATGCAATTGTAGAGGAAATTGTGAAATACGAAAAGTCTTCGGGTAAAAAAATTCCAATGAGACCAGATCATGGACACCAAATGGTAGATGATTTAGCTAAGAACCATGCTTACTGTGGATATACAGCAATTGGACGACTAAAGGGGTTGGCAGAATTACGTGGGCTTGAATTAGGAATACACAGAAACCTTTAGCATCGCTTAGTATGAAAAAAGATAATAATTTTATGACAGAAAACTTTTTGTTGCAAACAGAAGTAGCAAAAAGACTATATCACGATTATGCCAAAGTGATGCCTATTATAGATTACCATAATCATCTCTCCCCAAAGAAAATAGCAGAAAATAAAAACTTTACAAACGTCACAGACGTTTGGTTGGCAGAAGACCATTACAAATGGAGAGCCATGCGTGCTAATGGGATAGAAGAACGCTTTATAACAGGAAAGGATACAACATCTTATGAAAAGTTCGAAAAATGGGCAGAAACTGTTCCTTATACAGTAAGGAATCCTTTATTTCATTGGACACATCTAGAACTAAAAAATTACTTTGGAATCACAGATTTGCTACAGCCTTCTACAGCTAAATATATTTATGAAAAATCTTCTAGTCAATTACAAAATAAAACACCATATCAGCTTTTAAAACAAGCTAATGTAAAGGTAATTTGTACGACAGACGATCCTATAGACGATTTAAAGTGGCATCAGCAAATAAAAGAAAAAGGATTCGAACTAAAAGTATTACCTACTTTTAGAACTGATAATATTATAAATATTGATGACACAAATTTTGTGGTTTATCTAGAAAAATTATCGAGAACATCAGGTATAGCTATTAGTAATCTTAAAAGTTTATTAGATGCTCTTCAACAAAGGGTGAATTTCTTTAATACTATAGGATGCCGATTATCTGATTTTGGGTTATCTGGGCCTTTTATATTTGATAATTTCACAGATGACAAAGTAGATAAAGTATTAGAAAAAAGATTAAAAGGAGCTGCGTTAACACAAGAAGAAAGCACAGTTTACAAATCGTGTTTACAGTATCATCTTGCAAAAATGTATAAAGAAAAGGATTGGGTGCAGCAATATCACCTAGGTGCAATTCGAAATAATAACGACCGATTAATGAAGTTGTTTGGTGCAGATGCGGGTTGTGATTCAATTTCAGATTACAACTTTGCAGAACCTTTAAGTCGATTTTTTAATAAATTAGATAGTGAAGAAAAATTACCTAAAACCATTACCTATAATTTAAACCCTGCGGCGAACGAAGTATTTGCCACGATGATGGGTAATTATGCGGGTAACATACCAGGAAAAATGCAATGGGGAGCAGCTTGGTGGTTTTTAGATCAAAAAGATGGAATGGAAAAGCAGTTACAAACACTTTCTAATATTGGATTATTAAGTCGTTTCGTAGGAATGCTAACTGATAGTAGAAGTTTTATGTCATTCCCAAGACACGAATATTTCAGAAGAATTTTATGTAATGAAATCGGTCGCGACGTCGAAAATGGGGAAATCCCTAATGACTTAGAATTTTTAGGGAAAATGATTCAAGATATTTGTCATAATAATGCCTTGAATTATTTTAAATTCTAAACAAATTAAAATTTCCTCACTTTACCCTTAGGAGTGAGGAGATTTTTAAAGAAAAAAACATGATGTGGATTAGATGCATTCTAGGATTAATAATATTACTAACAAGTTGCAGTAACATTAAAGATCATAAAACACTGACATTGGCACACAGTTTACCTATGTCTCACCCTGTACATAAGGGTATCGAAGTTTTTCAGAAGGAATTGGATAAAATTTCTAAAGGAAAGCTAAAGATAAACATCTATGCAGATGGTCAACTTGGAGGAGAGCGAGAAGCTTTAGAGTTATTACAAATAGGTAGTCTTTCAATGACAAAGGTAAGTGTTGCAACCATGGCAAACTTCGTTAAAGAATATAGTGTTGTTGGAATTCCTTATATCTTTAAAGATAAAAATCATTGTTTTAGAGTACTCGAAGGGAAAGTAGGAAAACAGCTATTAGATAAAGGTGCAGAAAAATGGTTGAAAGGTCTATGTTTTTACGACGCTGGGAGTAGGTGTTTCTATACTACTAAAAAGCAAATCAATAAGGTAGAAGATGTAAAAGGATTAAAAATCCGTGTGATGAATGATCCTACAGCTATCAAAATGATTAGTGCAATGAATGGTTCTCCGACACCAATGGCATACGGAGAGTTGTATACCGCCCTACAGCAAGGTGTAGTGGATGGGGCAGAGAATAATATCCCATCTTTTGTAACCTCTAGACATTTCGAAGTATGTAAATACTACACTTTCGATCAACACACATTTGTTCCGGATATTTTATTAATAGGAACGAAAACGTTAGAACGTCTTACAGATCAAGAAAAAGTATGGGTTCAAGAAGCAGCGAATCGATCAGTACCAGCTCAAAAAGAATTTTGGAAAGCTTCGGTAGAAGAAGGTTTACAAATACTAAAAGAAGCCGGAGTACAATTATCTTATCCCGAAAAGAAAGGTTTTGTGAATGAAACCAGAGATGTAATAGCTTCTTTTAAAGATCCTGAGCTTGTGAAATTAATTAATGCAGTAAAAAACACTAACTAAAATGGAAAAAGCATTCAAGACAATTAGCAGTGTTTTAGAAAAACTGCTGGTTATTATTTTCTTAATCCTAGTTGCAGATGTATTATGGCAAGTAATTGCACGCTATGCAAAAATCAATTCAGGATTTACAGAAGAGCTATCACGTTTCCTTTTAATATGGCTTTCCATTTTAGCTACAGCGTACTCAAGAAGTTATAAAGGTCAAATGGCAATTGATTTTATTTACGAAAAATTTTCACAGATAAATAAATATAGAATTTCTCTGTTTATAGAAATTGCAATTATTCTTTTCGCTTTATGTATTATGGTAATCGGAGGAATTAACTTAATGAATATAACACTTAAATTAGGACAGTATTCACCGTCATTACATTTGCCAGTAGGGTTAGTGTATAGTATAGTTCCGCTAAGTGGACTCATGATTATCTTTTTTAGTACTTACCACATTAGCAGTTATGTTAAGAATAAACCATCAAGTGAAACATCAATTATTAACACAAAAACAGTCTAAATGGAATTGATCGGTGTTATTATATTATTTGCAACCTTATTTGGGCTATTACTATTAAAGGTTCCTGTGGCGTATAGTGTTGGTATTGCAACAACCATTACGTTACTTTTTCATCTACCAGTGTTACCAACGTTTACGACCTTGATGCAGCAGATGACTACAGGGATAGATAGTTTTGCACTATTAGCAATTCCATTCTTTATCCTCGCAGGAGATATTATGAATAAGGGCGGAATTGCCAATCGCTTGATAAATTTTTCAAAATCTCTAGTAGGAAGTTTCCCTGGAGGATTATTATATGTAAATATTATTTCGGCAATGTTTTTTGGTGCCGTTTCTGGATCAGCAGCAGCTTCTGCTTCTGCGATTGGTGGAGTGTTAACCGAAAGAATGGAGAAAGAAAAATATCCTAAGCCATTTAGTGCAGCATTAAATATTACGTCATCTACTTTAGGCTTAATTATCCCACCGAGCAATGTGTTAATTGTATATGCGTTAGCAAGTGGCGGTACTGCTTCAGTAGAAAACTTATTCTTAGCAGGATATGTACCAGGAGTGTTTTTAGCGATTGCTTTTATGTTATATGCAGGTTTTGTAGCTATTAAGAATAAATTTCCAAAAGCAGGAAGAGTATCTGTAGTCCAATTATGGACTGATTTCAGCAAAGCCATTCTAAGTATACTAATGATTATAGTCGTTGTAGGTGGTATTGTATTCGGAGTGTTTACAGCTACAGAAGGGGCAGTAGTCGCAGTATTATATGCACTATTATTGAGTTTGTATTACAAAGAGATGAGGTTAAGAGATTTAGCATCCATTGCCTTAAAAAGTGCAAAAACAGTAGCTATTGTAATGTTTTTAATCTGTACTTCTATGGCATTATCATGGTTGTTTGCATTTAACGAAATACCTCAGTTGATCTCTGGATTCATGATGACCAATTTCGAAAACCCAATTTTCATGTTACTGGCAATTAATATCACACTTTTAGTGATAGGTACATTTATGGATATGACACCAGCGGTATTAATTTTTACACCAATATTTTTACCAATTGTAACTCAAATAGGGGTAGACCCAGTACATTTTGGAATTGTAATGGTTCTAAATTTATGTATCGGATTGTGTACCCCCCCTGTAGGCCAATGTCATTTAGTTAAGCCTTATATTGCTCTTTTGTAATTTGTTAGGGTTTGATATTTTCCTTTGGTTCGCTTTTTCTTTTTCTGTCTCTGGTATTGTCTATCTGGTCTTACAGGTTCAAGATTTTGTTGAAATGTGTTTTGTAATTCTTCAAGAATTTCTTTTGGGTTATTGTTTAAAAAGAGTCTGACGATATTGAACTTCAATGAAGCCCAACTTAAGTTTTTATTGATTTTATAATCGTATTTCCTCTTTTTGCTGATCTGTTTTAAGTAGTTATCACTTTGTTTTTCAATTAGAGTTTGTAGGTTGGCTACAAATAGCCCGGACATATAGTCTTGAAGAATACATATTACTCTATGTCCACTAAATTGTTCCATTTGCAGTTGATTTTTTTGTACTCCATAAGTAGTTTCAATTTTCCATCTTAAATTATATAAACGTTTAAAGTCTTTTG
Organism: uncultured Aquimarina sp.; assembly: GCA_937929895.1. Classification (GTDB taxonomy): domain Bacteria; phylum Bacteroidota; class Bacteroidia; order Flavobacteriales; family Flavobacteriaceae; genus Aquimarina. The sequence goes on along the minus strand of CALFUO010000183.1, from coordinate 988 downwards.
ATGTAAACTTTTGCTGATCATAGAGATTTGTCAATAAAACTTCTATTTCCCCTGTTGAAAGCATAACTTTTACCATTCTAACCTTTATAGTAGTTTTTTTAGTAATAACATATCCATACTTTCTAAGTGTTGATATAGAATCTGCAGAAGGTTTTAACTCAATTATTGCGCTGTCTAAACCACTTTTCACAAACTCTATCACTTCTTTATTAAATCCAACCCTACAACGTATTAAAAAATGTCGTGGGCTTTCTTGATTAAGTAATAAGTACATTAATGCATAACTTGCATACCCTCTATCAAACAGCGTTAAGCTATCCTTATACAAGACATCTATGTGACTTGACATTATGGATTGTTCAGATGATTTAATTGGAAACATACCTCCCCATATAGTAATATCATTTAATACATCTTGTACTTGCATTACTTGAGACATAGGAAATTCTGAATGTTGATTAGCTTGTGTACCAAACTCTTTAATAACATCGGGTTTATCAATCAAGTAAGCTGTTGAACCATCTACCGCTAAAAGTCTAAAACCATTCCACTTCTTAACCTTGCCTCCATAATAGTAGTAGAAGGATTCAACAAGTAGTTTATTCCAATATTGGAAAAACTCAGGAAGTAATTTACTTCGTTGTAAGCTAAATGCTCCTTTTGTTACATCTTGATTTTGTTGTTCTAGACTATTAAAAAACTCTCGTAGCTCAATGCTTAAGCTACGCTTTGGCATATTAATAATCAGGGCGATTATGCGAGACATCGTTAATTTTCGATTCCTACTAAAGTCTGATGGTTTTTCTGTAAATAAATTCCTTAAGGTACTTTCCTGACAAACTGAATTTAAAAATGCTTTTAGTTCTTCAATTATATATAAATTCGCTTCAACCATTGAGTAATGTATTTTTAGTCGATTACAAAGAACCTAATTTAGGTTCGTAACTCAATGGTTTTCTTATATCTATAGCTTAACTAAATGACATTG